>JAOZJU010000015.1 GCA_029935705.1 Arcobacteraceae bacterium | reverse complement strand
GATTCAAAATTTGTTGCCTAATTCTATCTTAACTTCGCCTATTTTTGATTTGGACTTCAAAAACAAGCATGTTTGTCTATAAATCCTATGCTCATATCTGCTTTGACAGATGACGATGACGACAGTGCAAAATCAACAAACAGTGCAAGTTTAGAAGATATAATCAAATTTAAAGACATAATCAAAGATGCAGTGCCTGAAATAAGCAGTGAAGACTTGGTATCTATCATAGATGGAGGCGATTTAGAAGGAACAAAAGATGCAAACAACAATGACAAATTAGATAGTCTTGAAGCTACTGATTTTGCTATCAATGTATTTGCAAATAGTAAAACATGGACAGGCGATGGGAAAGTTACAAGTGATTTTAATAGAACTGCTAACTATACACACCCATCACTTAGCAGCAAAACACTTAAATTAGCCAAAATCACGATAGATGGTTCATCTGCAAGCAGAGAAAACAACTCATACTTTAGGGTTATAGACAACACTACATATACACCTGATTATAATACTACTTTAACTACTGTTCCAGATGTAGTATGCGATGCTAACAATATAGTCAAATCTGGTGGATTGGATCAAATTACAAGTAGTTCAGGAAATAGTTTTTTGCCTTGTATCAAACTAAAAGATGATGGAAATGTCACAAATCTTAACGATAGTGTAGTAAATGTTTTAAATGATGATGACCTTATTAAAACAATTGCTTTGTCAAAAGATAGTGAAGATGATAGCAAAACAGACGATGAAAAAATAGCTGATTATAGAAATGATATTTGTGATATAAATGGAACTGCAAGTTCTTCTAATACTGGAAAATGTAGCTGGGAAGATGGTAAGCTTGTCATAAATCAAGATGCATTTTTAGACTATATGAATGAAGATAAGTAGGATATTATGAAAAATTTAATAACAAAACTAATCATCTTAACCTTTGCAACAAACTTGATCTTCGCTTCAAACTATGAGTATCCACAGCTTTACAAAGACCCAAAAAATATGGGTATGGGTGGAGTAGGAATAGCCACAGATGGCGGCACTAGTTCACTCTTTTACAATACAGCATCTCTTCGTGATATGAAAAAAAATGACTGGAATGTAGATATACTTGCTATTGATATAGCTGTAGGAGAAAATATGCTTGACTTTATAGAAGATATGGGTGATGCAAATGATCTTGATGGCAATGAAGAGACTAAAAAAATGTTAGAAGTTACTGAAAACTATCTTGGAGAAAATCTTCACTTTGGTGCATCTTTGGCACCTTTTAAATTGGGGAAAAGATTTGGTCAATACAGTATGGCAGTGGCAACTATAGCTGGACTACATCTAAATACCAAAACTCATAGAGGTAGCGGTTCTGCTGGTTTAGTAGAGATGAGTGGATTGTTTTACAATGGTGTAGTAGTAGGTGGTTCAAAAGATATAAATAGTGTCAAATTGTATGGATTTGCTATAAAAGATATATCTGTAGGAGCTGGAGTTAAGATACTAAACCACAAAACTATATCAGCACAACTTGCATTGTCTGACTTAGTAGATGATAACTTAAGCGATAGATTTGAAGATGATTATACAAAAGATGGCTCTGATGTTGTGTTGGATTTGGGTATCAAAGCTAAAGTTTATCGAGGTATAGTAGCTGGTGCTTCTATTCAAAATATGGGTGGCATAGCAAGTGGTGACGAAGAGATACCTATGACAGTAAACACTGGTGTATCGTATAAACAAAAGTTCAAAAGAGTATGGCTAAATAGTTACCAAGTTGGTTTTGATTATGTTGATATATTGCATTCATACAATCAAGATAGTGATATATTAAAAAGGACAAGATTGGGTGCAACTGCAAATATCATCAATAGTTATTTTGGTGATATAGAAGCTCAGATTGGATTTTATCAAACCTACTTAACATATGGTTTTAATTTTAGGGCAGGAGCTTTAAAGATAGCATATGCTTCATACCAAGAAGAAGTAGGTGCAGCAACTGCTCAAGATGGCGACCAAAGACAAATTTTGCAATTTTCTATAGGATGGTAAGATCAAGATTGTACACAGCTTAATTTTCTTTTAAACGAAAGTGAGTTGTGAAACAATAGCAAAACTATTTGAAAACTATATCAAAAGTTATAAACCTGTTTTTTAATCAGAAGGTTTTATTGTTTTTAAATCTTATAACAAAATTATTATAAAGAGATATTTTAAGTTTTTTGTGATAAAATCATATAAAAGGATTTTCTATCAAGAACCTAAAATTATATCACTTATCACATACAGATTTAGATGGATACTGTTGTCAATATATATCAAAAAAGATATATAAAGATGGTTTCTATTTCAATGCAAACTATGGCTTAGAGGTCAAACAACAAATAGACAAAATTTTAAAGCTCATATCTCAAGATGGTTCTAAAGATATTTTTTTTCTTATAACAGACCTTAACTTATCTATAAAAGAGGCAAAACTTATAGATGATTTTGTGACAAAACAAAACTCACTTGGGTTTAATATCAAACTACAACTTTTAGACCATCATATCACTGGCCTTAAATGTAGCAAACAGTTTAGCTGGTATATGTTAGACGAAAAGGCAAGTGCAACAAAGATTACATATGATTATTTCAAACAAAACTTTACTGATTTTTCCACTTTTTGTGAAGTTGGTTTTGATGATTATGTCAAAGCAGTAAATGCTGTAGATATATGGCTACAAGATGATAAATATTTTGAGTTTGGTAAAGTTTTGTTGACTATGATATCAAAATCATTTGAGATAAATGACCTAATGTTTGATATTCAAAATAGAAACTACAAGTTTTATCTTATTGAAAAAAGTATCTTATTTATAGACAAAAAAGAGAACAATATCAAGCTTGATGAAGAGGTTTATTTTTTGAAAAAAGATTATATGAAACAAGATGAAAAAAATGATACTTTTGAAAATACTAGGGCTACATATATTACAAATATGTTAACAGATGACAAAGATAAACTAACTGTCAAATATATCAACTACAAAGGGATATTGACATACAATATGGGAAATATATCTATACTGGCAAACAGATTTTTAACAGCAAATGCAGATGTTGATTTTTTTATGGATATCAACAGAAAAGGAAGAGTGAGCTTAAGGTCAAATGACAAATTGGATGTAGCCTCTTTAGCTTCTTTGTTGTCAGACGGTGGAGGGCACAAAAATGCAGCTGGAGCTTCCTTTAATGATTTTAGAGAGACTAGCTTTTATGAAGATATAAATAGTTTTGTTCAAAACAAACTGGATGCTGTTTGATAAACAATACAAAACTTAACTTCAATAAGAGTGCAAAAGATTATGATGATTTTAATATCATTCAAAAGATAGTCTCAAAAGCAGTGGTAAATGATATCAAAAACAAACCACAAAATATACTTGAGTTAGGCTGTGGCACTGGGGATGTTTATAGACAAATATCATGGCAGACAAACTCATATAAAGCTGTAGATTTTTCACAAAATATGTGTGATAAGCATATAAAAGATAACCATATAGAGGTTTGTTGTCTTGATTTTGATCAAGATAGTTTTTTTGATAATATCAAAGGCGAAAAATATGATCTAGTGGTCTCATCATCTGCTTTACAGTGGTCAAAAGATTTGGATAAACTTCTTTTTAATATACAAAAAACTACAGACTATATAGTTATGGCACTTTTTACTTCAAATACATTTAAAACAATTTTTGATATATCAAATACAGTTTCACCAATAATAAGCATTCAAGAGATAAAAACAACTTTTGGTAAATATTTTAACTGTGATTTTGAGACACATAGTTATCATTTGATGTTTCAAAACCAAAAGGAGATGTTCAATATGATAAAAAAAAGCGGTGTATCAGGCAACAAACGGTTAAATTATAAACAAGCAAAAAACTTATGGCAAAATTATAGCTTGGATTATCTTGAGTTTGAGGTGATATATATCACAGGAAGAAAACTGTGAAAAAAACTGTTTTAATCACCAACGACGATGGTTTTGATGCTGTTGGACTACAGATGTTAAAAGAAGCAATATCCTCTATAGCAAATATAGTTGTAGTAGCTCCTTTGAAAAACAAAAGTGCCTGTGGACACAGTATGACACTTGTTAGACCTCTTACTATGTCAAGATTTGATGATGATTGTTATACAATAGATGGCACTCCTACTGATTGTGTATTTGTATCACTACACACACTCTTTAAAGAGATTAAGCCAGATTTGGTCATAAGCGGCATAAATATAGGCTCAAATATGGGTGAAGATATCACTTACAGTGGCACGGCTGCAGCCGCCATGGAAGCTAGCTTGCATAAAATTGATTCTATTGCAATATCACAAGTGATAAACTCTACTATAGACAAGCATCTTTTTGATTATGGTTTGGCAAAAGAGACTATTTTTAAAATAACCAAAAAGATACTAAACGGTTCATATCCTCTTGAAGAGAGAAAATTTTTGAATATAAATATCCCACCAATAAAAGCAGATGAATGCAAAGGCATCAAGATAACAAATGCCGGCAAAAGAGAGTATGGCGATGATATAAGAACACATCACAATCCACGAGGAGAGCTATACTATTGGATAGGTTTGCACCCACTAAGGTGGAACTGCAAAGATAAAAGTTGTGATTTTGAAGCTATAAACGATGGTTTTGTATCTATCACACCAATTAGCATCGATATGACAAGTTACGATGATATAAAAAGGATGAAAAAATGGCTTTAAGATATATTTTATCAGCGATAGTTGCTCTATATTTGATAGTAGGCTGTAGTCAAAAAGATACCCAAACAGTTCCACAAGGAGAAACTAAAAAAAACTATTTTACATACAAAACAGATATCACTCCACTTTTGTTAAAAAGGGTAGGTTTTGAAGATATAGATGGATTTATGGAGGATGATTTAGATCTTGCTTTGGAGGTGTTTCAAAAAAGTTGTGATAAAACATCGCTTGATCCACGACTTGTAAATGTATGTAAAAAAGCGATATATTATGATGATGGTTATAAATTTTGGACTGAAAATTTTGGTGCTTTTATGCTATATGATGAAAATAAAAATAAAGATGGTCTAATAACTGGTTATTTTGAACCTATCATATATGGCTCTATGAAAAAAACAAGAAGGTTTAGATATCCTGTATTTAAACTACCAAAAAATATGCGAATAAGAGGCTTGTCAAGAAAGAGACACGAAACAAGAAGATATAAAAAAAGCGAAGTGTTGTTTTATACAGACAATAAAGTAGATAGTTTTTTTATGGAGATACAAGGAAGTGGCCGAGTAAAATTAAGAGATGGTTCTATCAAAAATGTAGCATATGCTGGACAAAATGGACAAAAGTATTATCCAATAGGTAGAGAACTTGTCAAAATAAAAGCGATAAAAGAGCAACATATGTCTTTACAAGCTATAAAAAAATGGTGTGAAAAATATCCTAAAAGAGCAAACAGATTGTTTTATCTAAACAAAAGCAAGATATTTTTTTATTTTAGTGAACAAACTGCTACTGGAAGTTTGGGTGTGCCACTTGTAGCCAAACGAAACATAGCAGTAGATAGAAGAACTATTCCACTTGGTTTTCCTGTATTTGTAGCTACAAAACATCCCATAACAAAAGATGACCTAAACACTCTTACAGTAGCTGCCGATACAGGAGGAGCGATAAAAGGAGCGATAAGAGCTGACTTTTTTTGGGGTGCTGGCAACAAAGCTGGAAATATTGCAGGCAAAATGAAAGAAAAATTAAATATGATACTTCTTATACCAAATGAATAAAGTAATATTTGTAACTGCTACAAACACAAATATAGGCAAAACTTATGCCTGTGAAAACTTTGTCAAAACTTTGTCAAAACAAAATTTAAAATTAGGCTATATCAAACCTATAGAAACAGGTGTCAAAAAGAAACCACAAGATGGTCAAAAGATATTGGATATAGTAAAAAAACTAAACAAAAATTTTAAATTTGATATAGATGATGTAGTGCCATATCAGTTTGCATTGGCATCTGCTGTGCCAGTAGCAAATAAAGAAAATTTGTATATTGATATATCTTTGATTTTGAAAAAAACCAAACAGATGTTAAGTTGCTGTGATATAGTGATAGTAGAGGGTGCTGGTGGTTTGATGTCGCCTGTTACATATGATTATTTTATGTGTGATTTGATATTGGATTTTCAAAATTTTTTTGATGATTTTGAAGCAAGACTTATAACTCCATCTTATCTAGGGTGCATAAATGATACTCTGTTGTCGTTGGATATTTTACAACAAAAAAAAATAAAACACAAGTGGTATATAAACTTATATAAGAGCAAAGATGAGTTTGAGGTAGTTACTAAACCATTTTATAAAAGATATTTTAAAGAGCCATTAAACTATATCTAACATCTCTCATCGCAACTTGATATATTGCAGATATTTTCAGGTGTTGTTTTGACACTTAACCACCTTAAAAAAAACAAAAAGATCAAAACTCCACTAAATATAAGTATATGAAAATTTGTGCTACTGCTAAAAAGAGATTCAAAAGTGTTTATATTTTCTTTGTTTATTTTTACTACATTTACTATAAACTCCCTTAAACTCAATACTATAAAAGCATCTATTAGTTGTCTTAGTTGGACTTTTTTCTCTTGTATGAAGTTTGATACTGCTTTTACTATCTCTATTAGGATGATAAAATAGAGCAACAATATAATGATATTTATGATACTATCTGTTATAATCGCTATGAAAAATAGCAAAATAGCTATTATTAGCTCTATATTTTTCTTCAAGATCTCTTTATACATATTTGCCCTTATTTTTAGTGGTGCTTTATAGCAAAAGATATGTGACTTTAGACTATCCATATCTTTTTTGCTATTATTCTTTTTCTGTAAGATTTCTCTCTTCTAAATTGATGCCAGCCATATCTTCAGCACTTTGTATATCCAATTCATCCTCTTTGTTTTTTGGACATTTTGCTATACTTACTACTTTGTCGCCTTTGTCAACATTGACTATAGTTACACCACTTGTGTTTCGTCCAGCTTTTCTGATGGTTTGCATATCGACACGAATCATCTTGCCTATAGATGTCAGCATCATAAGGTCTTGTTCTTCATCTACAAATACATTGCCTATGACAGTTTTGCCAGTTTTTGGTGACAACTTCATAGATATGACACCACTTCCTGCTCTGTTGGTGAGGCGATATGCCTCTACCTCTGTTCGTTTGCCTATCCCATTTTCGCTTACAGTTAGTAGCTCTTGCTGTTCGTTTTCTATGATATCGGCATCTACTACATAATCTTTTGGATTTTTAAATCGTATGCCTCTTACCCCTTTGGTGCTTCGCCCTTGAGTTTTTAGCTTATCTATCTCAAATCGTATCACTTGCCCCAAAGCTGTAAATATCATAAGATATTTTGAGTTTATGTCGGCTATTTGTGCTGTGACGACTTCATCGTTTTCACTTAATACGATAGCTCTGACACCATTTGATCTTATGTTGCTGTAATCATTTAGTGATGTTCGCTTGACAATTCCCAATTTTGTAAAAAATGTCAATGATTTGTTGCTATCAAAATCGTTTGTAGGTATGATAGCCATGATAGTTTCATTTTGTTTTAGATTGATAAGATTTACAACAGCTTTGCCTTTGGCTGTTCTACTGCCTTCTGGGATTCTATAAACTTTCAACCAGTATAGTTGCCCTAAGTTTGTGACAAACATCAAAGTAGCATGTGTATTTGATACAAAAAACTTCTCTATAAAGTCATCGTCATGAGTTGTGACTGCTACTTTGCCTTTGCCACCTCGTCGTTGTTTTTCGTATAATTTTATAGGCACTCTTTTGACATAACCGTTGTGAGTTATGGTTACTACCATAGGTTCATTTGGTATCAAATCCTCCATATCTATATCGTCGTAACTATCTTCTATGTTGGTTATTCTTGGTGTGGCATATTTTTCTTTTGATGATATAGCCTCTTCTTTAATGATTTCGCTTAATCTATCTTCGCTTTTTAATATCAATTCTAACTCTTTTATAAGTTTTAGTAGCTCTTTTAGTTCATCTTCGAGTTTCTCTCTTTGAAGTCCTGTGAGTCTTCCTAATCTCATATCCAATATAGCTTGTGATTGGATAGCACTTAAATTAAATGACGATGACAAATTCTCTTTTGCTTCTTTGTCATTTGCACTTGATTTGACTATCTTTACAACTTCATCTATGTTGTCCAAAGCTATTTTCAAGCCTTCTAATATGTGTGCTTTTGCTTTTGCTTTTTCTAGTTCAAATATAGTTCGTCTGATTATCACTGTTTTTCTATGTGATACAAACACTTCCAATATCTCTTTTAAGTTAAATATCTTTGGCTCTTTGTTGTAAACTGCTAGTAGTATCACTCCAAATGTAGTTTGTATAGGGGTTGTTTTGTATAGGTTGTTTAACACTATCTCTGCCATAGCATCTTTTTTTAACTCTATGACTACTCTTGTCCCATCTTTGTCAGACTCATCTCTTACTTCTGATATCCCTTCAACTATTTTATCTTTAGCAAGGTCGGCTATTTGCAATATAAGTTTAGCTTTGTTTACTTGATATGGCAGTTCATCAAGTACTAGCACCTCTTTTTTGCCTTTTTGTTCTATATGGTGTTTGGCTCGTAGCTTTACTTTGCCTCGCCCAGTTTTATAGGCATCTGTGAACCCTTGTTTGCCATGTATGGTAGCTCCTGTTGGGAAATCAGGTCCTTGGATAAATCCCATAAGATCCTCAATAGTAGCATCTGGATTGTCTACAAGATGTAGCACCGCATCAAGAAGTTCACCTAAGTTGTGTGGTGGTATTTTCGTAGCCATCCCTACAGCAATTCCTTCACTACCATTTGCAAGCAGTAGCGGTAGTTTCGTAGGCAACAAAGTAGGTTCTTTGCCAGTATCGTCATAAGTTGGTGTGAAGTTTACAGTATCTTTATCCAAATCGCTTATGATATCTACTGCTGGATTTGCCATTCTAGCTTCTGTATATCTCATAGCAGCAGCATTGTCACCATCTACACTACCAAAGTTTCCTTGACCATCTACAAGAGGCACTCTCATAGAAAATGGTTGAGCCATACGAACCAAAGCATCATATACAGAGCTGTCGCCATGTGGGTGGTATTTACCTATGACATCACCTACTATTCTTGCTGATTTTTTGTATGGTGTTTTTGGCGAGAGATGAAGTTCACTCATAGCATAGAGTATTCGCCTATGGACTGGCTTTAAGCCATCTTTGGCATCTGGCAAGGCACGACCTATGATGACGCTCATAGAGTAGTCAAGGTATGAACCTTTTATAGAGTTTTCTATATTTATATCAGTGATATGTTCTTGATTTAAAAGATCGCTCATATAGCTACTTGTTTTTGTGGTCTATTATCATAGCATATGCTTCATCTTTTAGTTTGAGTTTGAGTTTTTTAAGCCTCTCTATCTCCAATGGGTCTATGTGACTATTTCCACCAGTTTCGTATTTTTCTATCTGGTCATGAATATCGTTGTGTTCTTCAAAAACCTTTTTAAAGTGCTTATCCTCTTGTTTTAATTTTGTTACAATATCTCTATATTCGTGAAACATATTTATCCTTTTATTTTTTACATTATATCCAATTTTACTTAAAAATGACAAAACAATTGATAAATATTTGATAATAGTATCACACTAAAACAAATTGATAAATATTTTGCTTAAAAATCTCAAAAAGAGTGCTTCTGTTACCGTGCTTTTGCAATTGTAACCAAATAAAATATATTTAGCTCACCTTTAAGCCATATCAATATAGAGATATTTAAGCTGATATTTTTCATATTGTTAAACAAAAAGTAAAATTTATCTTAAAATGCTATAATAGAAAATAAAAGAATAGAATGTTCTAAATCAGAGGGTTCCATAAAAAACAGAAAAGGACACACTCACATATGACATTTGAAAGCTTAAACTTACACGAAAAGATACTCAAAGCAGTAGCACAACAAGGATACAGATCCCCCACACCAATACAAGCCAAAGCGATACCTATAATATTAGCACGCAAAGATGTATTAGCAGGAGCACAAACAGGCACAGGAAAGACAGCGGGATTTACTCTGCCTATGTTGGAGCTTATGATGAAAAAGGATATAAAAAAGGGGCGACACCAAGTGCGATCGCTCATCCTCACACCCACTAGAGAACTATCAGCACAAGTAGGAGAAGATATAGCAACATATAGCAAATATTTGCCATTTACTTCAGCTGTAGTGTTTGGTGGAGTTGGCATAAACCCACAAATAGCCAAGATAAAAAAAGGAGTAGATATATTAGTAGCTACACCAGGGCGACTTTTGGACTTAGTAGCACAAGAGAAACTTGACCTATCTCGTGTAGAGTTTTTTGTCTTAGACGAAGCGGATAGGATGCTTGATATGGGTTTCATACATGATATCAAAAAAGTATTAGCAATATTGCCACCACGAAGACAAAACTTGCTATTTTCTGCTACATTTTCAGATGATATCAAAAAGTTAGCAGACAAACTTCTAAACAATCCTACACTAATCGAAGTAGCCAAACGAAATCAATCTGCTGAAAATATATCTCAAGTTGTATATCTAGTAGACAAAAGCAGAAAAAGGGAGCTACTATCACACTTGATACGAAAAGGAGACTGGTATCAAGTGTTGGTATTTATGAGAACAAAACATGGAGCAAACAAGTTAGTCAAAGAGTTGACAAAAGACAATATAAACTCTGCTGCGATACATGGCAACAAATCACAAACTGCTAGAACCAAAGCTCTAAAGGATTTCAAAGAGAAAACGATAAGTGTGCTTGTAGCTACTGATATAGCAGCACGAGGTATAGATATAGATCAACTACCCCATGTGGTAAATTATGAACTACCAAACATAAGCGAGGATTATGTACACCGTATAGGAAGAACTGGACGAGCTGGCAACAGTGGCGAAGCTATAAGTTTGGTATGTGTAGATGAGTTGGATTATCTTAAAAATATAGAAAAGCTTATAAAAAAACCTATCAAAAAGATATATGAAGATGGTTTTGATGTAGATGCCACTATAAAAGCAGAACCGATACAAAATGGAAGAGGTGGAGCACGAAGAAAAGGCGGAGGCAACAGCCGTGGCAAAAACCAAAGCAAAACTCAAAATAAGTTTGGTGCAAATAGTAGCAATACCAACTCACAAGGTCAAAGAGGCAGAGGCAACTTACGAAAACAAACGGCTAAATATTAGCCACAGTTCCTATAGCCACACCGTCTAAACTACAGCAGTGGCATCTGGTGGATGGATATTTTTTTTAGTTCTTGTATAAACTCTTTATCTTTTTTTAATCAGATGCTTTTTTATATAGTTTTGCCGCTTTGTGGTAGTTCTTGCTTTCAAATGTTTTGGCAGCTTCTTTTGACTATCTGTTTATCAAACAATCTAAAAACTATTTTACATACTCTTCTTGTGTTGGTTTGATGCTGTTGTTTTTTTGTTTTTTTCTACTATAATAGATAGTGCCACTCGTGACAAATCCAACCAATACAAGAGATATACCCAAAAGCGGTCTATAAAATATCCAAGCTATACCAATAGTAGACAAACTCAAACAAAAAGCAACCACAAACGATATAAATCCGATGCCCAAGCTAACTATATCGCCCAAAAGTGGCAATATATCTGCTACTACTGAGAGTGGTTTGAGTATCATAGACAAACCGCTTGACATCATCAAAAATCCTAAAAACCGTAAAATCCAAGCTAATACCATATTCTCTTTTTGTGCTGACTTAAACATAGCATCAGCTGATACCACACCAGGATACAACAACGATATTTCACCTCCTGCTTTGGCTTTGTATGGCTCAAAACTATTTTGAATCTGTTTTGCTATTATAGATATATTTGTAGGTTTTACAACTTTGAAACTTACTCTTTGGTCGCCTATATTTGTAGTTTGACTGTTCTTGTTTGCCGATAGATATATAGTATTGTTTACAATTTTTGCATTTGAGGTTAGATTTTCTGGTAGTTTTGATATTGGCAATAGACTATCACTTGATATATTGTTTATTTGTGAGCTGTTTAGTTGAAAATCACCCAATGTGACTACTGAAGCTACCAGTTCTTTGTTTTTATATATCACATCTGTAGGGTTTTGGTGGGTTGATGATTGTTTAAAACGAGATGAATCTATCAATCTCTTACTCCATATTTTTGTATATGTGTATCTTTTTGTTGTTGTTTCATTGCCTCCTACTTCTTTGGTAGTTTCGGTTTTGACATCTTCGCTCCACTGATATGTCTCTACAGTTCTAATAAGCTTTATAGCATTTACAGATATAGCGAAACTATCGTCTGTCAATATCTCTTTGGTATCTGCTTTGCCAGTAGTATATACAAGTTTGCCATCATATTTTGGGTTTAGTTTGGCACTAGTGAGTTTGACTACAGCATTTGCTCCTTCATCTAAACTTTTGGTAGTCTCGACTGTGCGACCCTCATTCCAAAATAGCAACCCAAACGAAAGCAAAAATAGCAAAAACCCAACCAATATTCCTTTGATGGAACTTCCCAACCTTGAAAACCAACTATTGTTTGTAGTTTCTGTGTAACTCATATTGTTCCTTTTTTATTGAATTGTTTATCTTTATATTCAATATTATTTATCCTATTGTATCATTTAAAAATAAACCCTATTTTGTATTGCTGATATTGTTTAAATTTTGTAGTGTTTTTTCTCTTTAGAGGTTTTTTACAATCTCTTTTATATTGAAAAGTTTTTTATCTTTATAGTAGTATGTAGTTTTTATATAATCATCAAAAAACTGCTTGAAGTGACTATTTGCACCATCAAGGCACAATTTAAAATACTCCTTGTTTGGTAAAATAGTGTTATTTTGTTTATTTTTTTTGCCTACATAGACTATACAATCTTTTATAATCTCTCCAGCATAAGTAATAACCATACCATCTTTTAAGGCAGTTCTATCATACCCCTTTTCTCGTTTGTCCAAATCCTCAAAATCTTCTTCTCGTAGGTCCAATATAGCTATAGCATTGAACCAAGAGTTGCTATGCGGTTTGATATTCATAACTGCTCTATTGATAGTGTCGCTTTTTCTCCACGATGGTTCTTGATCAAAGAGTCTTTTGTATCCTTGCACTTTAACCAGCTTGACCATATCGATAGACACATTGTGCTTAAGTAGCTCATCTGGGTGCAAAAGTGAGCCAAATACTATCAAGTTCATATATGGTTATGCCAAAACTTCATCTACACATCTACTAAATATCTTTAAGCCATCCTCTAAACACTTTTCATCTATCGTAAGTGGTGGGATAAATTTGATAATCTCTCCAGAACTACAAGCACCTACAATAAGTCCATTTTCATAAGTCTTTTTTGTGATATTTTGGACTATTTGTGCAGAACTAAACTCAATAGCTACCATCATACCTTTGCCTCTTATGGCTACAATTTGTTTGTATTTTCTCTTCATATTTTCAAGAAAGGATTTTATCATCTCTCCTTTTTTGATAGTCTCATGTTCGAGCTTGTCATTTTCAAAATACTCCAAACCAATTTTCCCAGCGACAAATGATATACCTTGACCCCTAAAAGTGCCTGTATGTTGTCCTGGTTTCCAAGCTTTATCAACTTGAGGTTTGTTTATAAGCATACCAATAGGAGTGCCAAAACCTCCTAAACCTTTTGCCAATATGACAATATCTGGATCCAAATCCATATCATCAAAACTAAAATAACTGCCATGTCGTCCTGAAGAACCTTGAATATCATCCAATATCAGCAACGAACCACACTCTTTTGCAAACTCTTGAACCATATGAAGCCACTTTTTAGATGCAATCCTCACTCCACCTTCTGCTTGTATTGGTTCTATTATAAAAGCAGCAGGTGGTTGCAAACCTTCACCTGTATGAGTCATCTGTCTTTTCATATGGTTAAATGCTTCTATATCATCAAACTCACCTCTTATGATATGGTTTAGCGGAACACCTGAGCTACTTCTAAAGTTGTTGTTTGCTGTGCAAGCTAATGCTCCTAAGGTGATACCATGAAATGCTCTGTTAAATGCCACTATTTCAGTTCTATTTGTAACTTTCCTTGCTAATTTCAAGGCAGCTTCTACAGCATTTGTGCCAGTTGGACCTGTAAATTGAAGTTTCCTGTCTTGCCATCCTCGTGGTTTTAAGATATTTTTGACAAATGTTTTTATAAACTCTCTTTTGACATCTGTATACATATCAAGTGAGTGTGCCACACCATCTCTTTTTATAAACTCTATTATAGCTTTTTGCATCTTTGGGTTGTTGTGTCCAAAATTCACCACACCAGCTCCTGCAAAAAAGTCTATAAACTTTTTGTCGTTTTCATCTGTCATCGTTGCATTTTTTGCTGATTTGAAAACAGTTGGAACTACTCTACAATAAGCACGAACTTCACTTTCATAAGTTTCAAATATATCTATCTCGTTTGTCATCTTTTTCCTTTGTGTTGAACCTTCTATCAAATACCAAGTTTACAGAGGTTTATTTGTATATTATATATAATTTATCTTAAATATCCTTATCTTAAACACAAAATCAAAGCTTATTTGGATAAAATATAAAAGAAAAAGGAGTAGTATGACTACAGTATATCCAGCGATTGATTTAAAAGACGGCAAAGCAGTGCGATTAAACAAAGGTGATATGAACACAGCTATAATATATAGCCACCATCCAGAAGAGTTAGCAAAAGAGTTTGACAAGATGAAAGCTTCGTGGCTACATATAGTTGATTTAGATGGGGCATTTGCTGGCAAACCACAAAATATAGAGGTGATAAAAAAGATCATCTCATCAACCAATCTTAAAGTTCAAGTAGGTGGTGGCATAAGAGATGAAAAAACTATACAATCTTATATCGATATAGGAGTTAGTAGAGTTATCTTAGGCTCTATAGCTTTAAAAGACCCAAAGTTTGTCAAAGATATGGCAAAAAAATACCCAATAGTAGTAGGCATAGATGCTATAGATGGAGTAGTCGCTGTGCAAGGTTGGGCAGAACTATCCTCTATGAGAGCAGTTGATTTAGCAAAAATGTTTGCCGATGCTGGTGTAGAAGCTATCATATGCACCGATATAGCAAAAGATGGTATGCTATGTGGCATAAACACACAGTTTACAAAAGATATAGCATTGGCAAGTGGTATAGATACTATAGCTAGTGGCGGTGTCAAAGATATCAACGATATCATCACTGTGTTACAACAGCAAGATATATCTGGTGTGATTGTAGGAAAAGCATATTATGAAAAAACACTTGATTTGGCTTTAGCATTTAAAATGACAAGAGAAGAGTTGCGATCTTGATCTGATCTTAAATATTTTTAGATAAAATGGAAAAAATAATAAAAAGGATAATTATGAACAAAAAATTGATCTTTGCAATAGTATCAATATCTTTTGTGTTGTTGATGGTTGCAAACTCAAAACCTTCAAACAAATCAGAGGAACAAAAAAGAATAGATGCTTTAACTAAACTATCTTACACTATAGATTTGATAGAAAAATATTATGTAGATGATATGAATATGACAGATTTAGTCAATAAAGCAATAGCAGGTGTCACTAAAGAGTTAGATGCTCATAGCGGATATATGGACAAAAAAGCATACAAAAATATGAAGACAAAAACCAAAGGCGAGTTTGGTGGTCTTGGTATAGTCGTAGGTATGAAAAATGGAGCTTTAACCGTAATATCTCCTATAGATGATACACCAGCAAAATTAGCAGGAGTTCAATCTGGAGATATAATCCTAAAAATAGACAAAAAATCAACCATAGATATGACACTAAGCGAAGCAGTGTCACTTATGAGAGGCAAACCAGGCACCAATATAGTTCTAACTATTTTGCGAAAAAATGAGGCAAAACCACTAAAGATACACATCACAAGAGATATTATCGAAGTCAAATCAGTATTTAGCAAAAGATTTCAAGATAATGATATGTTGTATATAAGGATAGCATCATTTGATGCAAAAGTTCAAAGAAGTTTAGAAGATAAAATGATAAATGTAAAAAAATATAGCGGTGTAGTGTTGGATTTGCGAGACAATCCAGGAGGACTTTTAAGTCAAGCTATAGAAGTGGTGGATGATTTTATCAATAGTGGAACTATAGTATCTCAAAAAAGCAGAGACAAAAGCGAAGACAAGGTATACAGAGCCAACAAATATTCCACTCTTACAGATAAACCTATGGTAGTATTGATAAATGGCGGAAGTGCAAGTGCAAGCGAGATAGTAGCTGGTGCTTTACAAGACCACAAAAGAGCGATAATAGTAGGAGAAAAAAGCTTTGGCAAGGGTTCTGTTCAGCAGATTATCCCTATAACTACAGACAATAGCGAAGCTATAAGATTGACTATATCAAGATATTATTTGCCAAGTGGCAGAACAATACAAGCAGTAGGAGTGACACCAGATATAGAAAGTTTTAGTGGAGCTTCTATAAAAAAAGATGAAAGTGAGTTTGAATTAAAAGAGAAAGACCTCAAAAAACATCTCAAAAGCGAGTTGGAGAAGATAGCTAAAAAGAAAAAAGAAAAAAGAAGTAAAGATGATAAAATAATCACAAAAGAGGATATACAAAATGACAACCAACTTAACACTGCTGTCAATATCTTAAAAGTTTTGATACTTACAAAAAAATAGGACAAAATATGAAAAAAACCACGATTTTATACGAAGGCAAAGCAAAAAAGATATTTAACACAGATGACAAAGATTTGCTAATAGCAGAGTTTAAAGATAGTTTGACAGCATTTGATGGCAAAAAAAAGGATCTTGAACTTGGAAAAGGTGCTTTAAACAACAAAATATCAACAGAACTTTTCAAACTTTTAAACAAAAATGGAGTTCAAACCCACTTTGTAGATATGATAGATGATAACAATATGCTTCACAAAAGATGCGATACGATACTTATAGAAGTAATTGTGCGAAATATAGCTACAGGAAGTTTGTCTAAAAATTTTGGGATTAAAGATGGCACTATTCTTCCTTTTACTCTTGTGGAGTTTGATTATAAAAACGACAAATTAGGAGACCCAAAATTAAATGACCAACATGCTTTGCTGTTAGGTTTGGTATCAGATCAAAAAGAGTTAGATATTTTAAGGCAAAAAGCAAGAGAGATAAATGATATACTCAAGCCATATTTTAAAAATATAGGTTTAAACCTAGTGGATTTTAAACTTGAGTTTGGCAAAGATAAAGATGGCAATATTATTTTGATAGATGAGTTAAGTCCTGACAATTGTAGATTTTGGGATATTGATACAGGAGAAAGTTTGGACAAAGATAGATTTAGACAAGGAATAGGCGGAGTAAAATTGGCATACGAAGAGGTTTTGAAAAGGATATTAAAGTGAAAGCAGTAGTAAAAATTTGGCTTAAAAATGGAGTGCTTGATAGTCAAGGAAAAGCTACATATCATACGATTAGGACTATGGGATATAGTGATATAGTCAAAGATATCAAGATAGACAAACTTATCAATATAGAGCTAAACGACATAGATAAAAAAACTGCTATTGTAAAAGTGGATAAGATGTGTCAAGATATGTTAGTAAATACAGTTATAGAAGACTATAGCATAGATATAGTATGAGTGTTGCTATTATAAGGTTCCCAGGAACTAACTGTGAATACGATACCAAATATGCTTTTGACCAAATAGGAGCTAAGAGTACTATTGTAAACTACGATGAAAAAATCTTGCCACATAAAACAAAAGTTGTAGTGCTTCCAGGTGGCTTTTCATATGGAGACTACTTAAGATCAGGTGCTCTTGCTAAGATGAGTGCTATTATGAGCACTATTAAAACTTTTGCTTCAAATGGCGGATATGTGCTTGGTATTTGCAATGGCTTTCAGATACTTACTGAAGTAGGGCTGTTGCCAGGAGCTTTAAAACGAAATGACAATTTGCATTTTATATCAAAATTTCAATATATTAAAACAATCAACAACAACAATAAGTTTCTAAATAGATATAAAAAAGATGAAGTGATAAATATACCAGTTGCTCATCACGATGGGGCATACTATATAGACCAGAACAGTTTACAAAAGATGAAACAAAATGAGCAGATATTGTTTAAATATTGCACCAAAGATGGCAACCCTATGGTATTAAATGGAAGTATAGAACAAATAGCAGGAGTATGCAACAAAGATAAAAATATATTTGGACTTATGCCACACCCAGAGAGAGCCATGGAGATGATACTAGGAAGCGACGATGGCAAAAAAATGATTGAGGCATTGGCAGATGTATAAAAAACTTTTATTGATTTTTATCTTATTTGGTTCTTTATCTGCAAAAGAGTTGTATCTGTATTATATAGATAAACCAAAAGAGGCATATATCAATGAATCTTTTGTAGTCAAACTAAAAGCCACAATCATAACAGAAAACTTTAAAAATATAAAAACCCAGTTTGAAGCAAGAAAAAATATGCAAATAACAAATGAAAACTCTATATGGATAAAAAAAGAAGAGAACCAATATGAAAATAGTTTTAATTTTATAATCAAATCACATGATTTTATTTTGCCAAACATAACAGTATTGATACAGGATAATTATGGTGAAACTATAGCGATGGAGACTATAGAAAAACTTGATATAAAACTAAAAGAGATAGATATCCAAGATGCCAACTTCTGTGGAGTAACCGCCAGGCATATGGAGATACTTGATTATGCTACAAAACAGTTTGACAACAAAAGACTCCATACAGTTTTGAAATTATCAGCATCAAATGCAAATATAAAATCTTTTCATCTAAAAAAATTCAAAACACAAGAGATCAAACATATCAAAAAAGATGGAGAAAATACAATTATGTATTATGATCTATTTACTCCACGAGATACGAAGTTTATAGAGTTTAGTTATTTTAACAGTTTAGAAAAAAAGATAAAAAAGTTCAAAATTAAACTAAAACTTCAAGAGGAGCTCGTAAGCACCCAAACAGATCTAAACCCACAAAATTCAAAATATTTTTTCTACAGAAACATAGCTATATTTATATTTTTCTTGATATCTTTGTTGTTCTATTTTTTATACAAAAACAGATTGTTTATAGTTTTAAGTGTAGCTTTGCTTTTATTGCTTGCATTTATGTTTATACCAAATGAAAAGATAGTGATATACAAAAATGAAAAAATATATATACAACCACTAAAACACTCAACTATATTTAAAGTTATCAAGACCAAACAAGAAGCCAAAATCTTAAAAAGACAAAACAACTTTATAAAAGTGATGCTAAAAGATGACAAGATAGGATGGATAAAAAGATGATGAGCACAATTAGATATTTGATACTTATGTTGCAGTTTGTTTTTACTGTTAGTTTTACTATTTTGCTTATGTTTCTTTTTAACAAACACAACCACAAGATTCGCAAAACTTGGGCAAAAATCCAGTTGAAGTTTTTGGGCATCAAACTTGTATTTGATGGCAAGATGAGCCAAGAGGCAAAAATCTTTGTTTTTAATCATCAGTCACTTTTAGATATAATCATATTTGAAGCGATATCAAAAGAAAATTTAGCCTGGATAGCCAAAAAGCAGATAGCCAATTTGCCATTTTTAGGGCAGATATTAAAACTTCCAGATATGATAATCATAGACAGAGAAAACAAAACAGGTTTGATCAAACTTTTAAAAGAGACAAAAAGACATCTTGAGATAAACAAAAGACCCATAGCTATATTTCCAGAAGGCACAAGAAGCAGTGGCAAACAGATGTTAAAGTTCAAACAAGGAGCTAAACTCATAGCAAACAAATATGAAGCAATAGTACAGCCGATTGTTATAAGCGGCTCAAGAGATTGTGTAGATTCTTTAAATCTAAAAGCAAGTAGTGGAACTGTTTATATCAAATATATGGATACTATTAAAGCATCTAAAGATAGTTTGTGGTTTGAAGATATGGAAAAAGATATGAATAGTGAGTTTGAAAAACTACAAAGATTGTAAAAACTCAAGAAAAATATTCTTGAGTTTTAGATAGTTAGTTTAAACTAACAAGATGGAACATTGCCAGAATCGTTTGCAAACTCGTGGAAAAAGTCAAAAAGATGAATAAGATATTTTTCTTTGAGGTCATTTGATTTTGGACACAATTTTTTTATCTCTGCTGCCATTTTACCGCTTGTGTTTATAGTTTTCCACTCATCTTGTGAATGTTTTGCTGCCATTTTAGCTCCTGTAAAACCACAAGAACCTTTTAGTTTTTTTGCATAAAGCTTTTGACCTTTGTGTATATTTGCCGAAGCGACTGTTGATGAAAGTGCTGTTAGCACAACTGCTGATAAAGCTATTTTTAATAGTTTATTCATGATTATCTCCTTTTTTGTTGTGCTGGTATTATAACATATATAACTTAAACGATAGATTAGAAGTAAAACTATTTAATAATTTTAATAAATCTTTAAGAGAGCTCTTGTTAGCTTTAAGACTCTATCATCTATAGGTAGTTTAGAACTAATCTTAAAGAAAATTCAAACAATATTTTATTTTGGAGCTACTCTTAAGATTTTAAAGATAAAATAGAGTTATGAAAAATAAAATAACAGATTATATAATAGAGGGTCTAATAGATAGACAAGTAGATGGCAAAAAGAGCAAGATGCCCGCACGGCTTGACTTTTTTCAAAGTTTGACAGGGCTTATTTTGGGACTTTTTATGTGGGTACATATGGCTTTGGTCTCATCGATTCTCATAAGTGAGAGTTTTATGTATAAGGTTACTAAACTTTTAGAGGGTAGTTGGCTTATAGATGGTGGTAGCCCTGCTTTTGTGTCAGTTTCTGTAGCAGTGATATTTGTGATATTTATATCTCATGCATTTTTAGCTATAAGAAAATTTCCCAACTCATACAGACAATACAGAAACTTCAAAGCCCATATGATTATGTATCCACATAGTGATACAAAGTTATGGTTTATCCAAGCGATCACTGGTTTTGCTCTGTTTTTCTTAGGGTCAATTCACCTATATATTATGCTTACAAACCCAAGCGAGATAGGACCATATATGAGCTCACATAGAGTTGTCGAGCAGTTGATGTGGCCTTTGTATATATTGTTGTTAATAGCAGTAGAGCTTCATGGCACCATAGGTTTATACAAACTATCGGTCAAGTGGGGTTGGTTTGAGGGTAAAAATACCAAGATTACAAGAGCAAGACTAAAGAGAATCAAATGGTTTATAACATCATTTTTCTTGATATTAGGGATATTGTCTTTGTTGGCATATGTCAAGATAGGATTAGAGCATCACGATGGCAAATATATACCCAATCAGGAGTTAATATGAAAATATTTTATACAGACAACCTCATAATAGGTGGTGGATTAGCTGGTTTGAGATTAGCTATATCTACCAAAGAAGCAGGACACAGAACTACAGTTTTGTCGTTGATACCAGTCAAACGCTCACATAGTGCAGCCGCTCAAGGTGGTATGCAAGCTAGTTTAGGAAACTCAGTCATGAGTCAAGGCGACAACGAAGATGTTCATTTTGAAGATACAGTCAAAGGAAGCGACTGGGGTTGTGACCAAAAAGTAGCAAGAATGTTCACTCAAGTAGCACCCAAAGCTATACGAGAATTGACAGCTTGGGGTGTGCCGTGGAGCAGGATAAAAAAGGGTGACAAATCAGTGATGATGGACGGCAAAAGAGAGATTATTAGCGAAAAAGAGTCCTCTCATGGACTTATAGCCGCTAGAGACTTTGGAGGCACTAAAAAGTGGCGAACATGTTATACAGCAGATGCTACAGGGCATACAATGCTTTATGCCGTGGCAAACGAAGCTATCAAACATGGTGTTGAGATATTGGAGAAAAAAGAGGCAGTAAAACTAATACACAAAGATGGAGTTTGTCACGGAGCAGTGATCAAAGACCTCATGACAGGTGAGATATTTGCCTATATCTCAAAAGCAACAGTCATAGCCACTGGAGGATATGGTAGGATATTTGAAGCATCAAGCAATGCAGTGATATGTGAAGGAACAGGAGCTGCTATCGCTTTAGAAACAGGTGTAGCAAAGTTAGCAAATATGGAAGCAGTGCAGTTTCACCCTACATGTTTAGTGCCTTCTGGCATACTTATGACTGAAGGGTGTAGAGGCGATGGTGGCATATTAAGAGATGTAGATGGGTATAGATTTATGCCAGACTATGAGCCAGAGAAAAAAGAGTTAGCCTCTCGCGATGTGGTAAGTCGTCGAATGACCGAACATATAAGAAAAGGCAAAGGTGTTAAGTCTGATTATGGCGACCACTTATGGCTTGATATATCGATATTAGGACGAGAACATATAGAAAAAAACTTAAGAGATATGCAAGATATTTGTCAAAGCTTTTTAGGTATTGACCCAGCTTGCGAGGGTGTGTGGATACCAGTGCGACCTATGCAACACTACAGTATGGGTGGTATAAAAGTTGATGAAACTGGTCAATCACCACACCTAAAAGGGCTTTTCTCTTGTGGCGAGGCTGCTTGTTGGGATCTGCATGGTTTTAATCGTCTTGGGGGAAACTCAGTAGCAGAAACAGTGGTATCTGGTATGATAGTAGGTGAGCATGTAGCTAAATATTGTCAAGACCACAACTTAAAGTTAGATATCAAGTTAGCTCAAGAGTTTATGCAGAAGTTTGATATAGAACAAGACACGATATTGTCAAAAGTTTGTGATTTGGTTCATAAACCAAACGAACTAAACATATACGACATACGAGACAAGATGAGAAAGATTATGATGGACAAAGTAGGTATCTTTAGAACTGGTAGTGAACTAAAAACTGCCTTAGAAGAGATTAAACAGTTGTATCAAGATAGTTTGGGTGTGCATA
This sequence comes from Arcobacteraceae bacterium, assembly GCA_029935705.1. Taxonomy (GTDB): domain Bacteria; phylum Campylobacterota; class Campylobacteria; order Campylobacterales; family Arcobacteraceae; genus B24-G6. Next base: position 5,898 of record JAOZJU010000015.1, on the reverse strand, counting down.
TACGAAGTGGCAAAAAGTTTGCAAATCCAGGTCTTATAGATACTCTAAGAGTGCAAAAGATGCTCAAACTCGCACTTTGTATCACCAAAGGAGCGATGCTAAGAACCGAAAGCAGAGGAGCTCACACAAGAGAAGATTTTCCACAACGAGATGATAAAAATTGGCTCAAACGAACTTTGACAAGCTGGAGCGATGAGAACAAAGATGAACCAGAAGTCAGCTACGAAGAGATAGATATAAGCAGTATGGAGCTACCTCCAGGGTTTCGTGGATATGGCAAAAAAGGAAATGTCATAGAACACCCACAATCAGCCATAAGACAAAAAGAGGTAGATGATATAAGACAAAACAACAAAAACAAAGACAGATATGAGATACAAAAGATGATTATGCCTTATAGTTTGCCCAAAAAATATAGAAACAAAAATGAAAGAGTAGGAGTAGGCTATGAGTAGAAGATTGATATTTAATGTATTTAAATACAACCCATTAGATAAAACAGACAGACCAAAACTAAAAAGATATGAATTAGATGAGACAGATGGTATGACTATGTTTGTAGCTTTAAACTACATAAGAGACAGGCTTGATCATACTTTGCAGTTTGATTTTGTTTGTAGAGCTGGTATTTGTGGAAGTTGTGCTATGGTGATAAACGGTATTCCAAAATTAGGTTGCAAAACATTGACGAGCGACTATAAAGATGGCGAGATAACTTTGTTGCCTTTGCCTGTATTTGAGCTAATTGGTGACCTTAGTATAAACACAGCAAAATGGATGAACGATATGTCAAAAGATGTGGCAAGTTGGATACATACAAACGAACAAACAATTATAGACAATATTGAAAAACCAATGGAACCAGAAGTAGCCGATGAGGTGTTTGAATTGGATCGTTGTATTGAGTGTGGCTGTTGTATAGCAGCATGTGGCACCAAACGAATGAGACCAAAATTCAAAGGAGCAGTCGCTCTTAACAGGGTAGCTAGATTTTTAGTAGACCCACGAGATGATAGAACTCAAGCTGATATGTTTGAGATTGTAGGTGACGATGAGGGGATATTTGGTTGTATGAGTTTATTAGGCTGTGACGATGCTTGTCCAAAAGATTTGCCACTTCAAAGTAAGTTGGCATATTTAAGACGAAAGATGGTATCGATCAAATAATCATACACTTTTAAAATAAGCCAATATTTAAAATTGGCTTTAGTAACCAAACAAAAGGTATTTGATATATATTCGTATTTTTGTTTTTTTGTTTGGTCTTGGATAGTCCTTGTAGGCTAATTTGATTGTCTCGTAGCTATTTTTATCAAGTGTTTTGTAGCTACTATTTTTTATGATTTTCAAAGAGCTTATATCTCCATTTGGATAGAGATAAAACTGTACCACATTCATTCCTTCTTGTTTTGTTTTTATTGATATATTTGGATAATAGAGATATCTTTTGGTGATTTCGCCTATTTTGTTTAGATTGTTTTTTAAGAATTTTTTTGTCTCTTTGTCATATTTCCAATACTCTGCACCATATAAGAGTAGATACTCTTTAGTAGCACTATCTATATTTTGAAACTTTTTATCTTGTTTGGTTTGAATATTTTTAAGTTTTAAGATAAGTTTTTTTGTATTGTTTTGGTCTGTATTTTTTTTTGTTTTTTTTGTTTTTGCAATTTTTTTTAGCTTCTTAGCTATTTTAGCTTTTTTAGCTTTTTTAGCTTTTTCAGTTTTTTCAGTTTTCTTTAGTTTTTCTTTTTTTCTTTCTTGGATTAGCTTGAGATATCTTATATTGGTATTTTGGTTGATTTTAGTTTTATTTTTGTCGTTGTGCTGAAAAATATCTTCTATATCATCTTTAGTTTCAAACTCATATATTATATAGATATGTATTAACAAAGATATAACAAATGAGACAAAAAACCATATAGTTCTATTCACACAATCTAAACTCCAAGAGCGACCATAGCATCTGCTACTTTTTTAAAGCCAGCTATATTCGCAGCTTGGACATAGTTTTTACCAAGTTTGTATTTGATAGTAGTTTGGTGTATATTTTCACATATATTGCACATAGTTTTTTGAAGTTTTTTGTCAACCTCTTCACTACTCCACGATTGCATCGATGCATTTTGTGACATCTCAAATTCACTTACAGCTACTCCACCAGCATTTGCTGCTTTAGCAGGACCAAACAGTATATCGTTTTTCAAAAATATATCGATAGCTTTTGGAGTGCTTGGCATATTTGCACCCTCTACAACCACCTTGCAACCATTTTTTAGTAGGTTTTTTGCATCATTTTTGTTTAGTTCATTTTGAGTTGCACATGCAAATGCACAAAAACAAGGGATATCCCATAGATTGTTTTGATTTTTGTGAAAATCCTCCACTGGTGTATATATAGCTTTTGTTTTTGTTTTTACATAGAGTTCAAGACTATTTTTTCTATCTTTTTTGATAGTTTTTAATAGATCCAAATCTATACCATCTTTGTCATAAAGCACTCCACGACTGTCACTACAGCTAACTGGAATTGCTCCTATGTGGTGCAGTTTTTCTATAGTATATATCGCTACATTTCCACTACCGCTTATTAGACATATTTTACCTTTGAGGCTTGACATATTGTTAAGTTCTAAAAGTTTTTGAGTGAAATAAACCACACCATAGCCAGTAGCCTCTGGACGAATGTTTGAACCACCAAAAGCTATCTGTTTGCCTGTGAGTACACCCTCATATCTTGATGTCATATTTTTATATGCTCCAAAAAGATATCCTATCTCTCTTGCACCTACACCAATATCACCAGCTGGTATATCAACTCTTGGACCTATATATCTGTGTAACTCCACCATAAAACTTTTGCAAAATCTCATCACTTCCATATCAGATTTGCCTTTTGGGTCAAAATCGCTCCCGCCTTTAGCTCCACCTATTGGCAAACCTGTTAGAGAGTTTTTAAATATCTGTTCAAAAGCAAGAAAGCTTAATATATCTTCATTTACTGTTGGGTGAAATCTAAGCCCACCTTTGTATGGACCTAAAGTATTGTCAAATTGAACTCTATATCCTCTATTTATCTGAACTTTGTTCTCATCATCAAGCCAAGCTACTTTAAATTTGATAACTCTATCTGGTGTGACTATTCTTTGGATTATATTGTTTGTATTGTATATCTCATTGTCATCTACAATTGGTTTGACCGACTCAAGCACCTCCATAACCGCTTGAAAAAAGTTTTTGTCAGTGCTACAGTTGCTTTTTGATAAATGTTTGATTATTTGTTTTGCATCTATTTTCATATCTACTCGTTCATCGAATCAAAAAATTTATCGTTGTTTTCGGCTTTTCGCATCTTCGAATAGATAAACTTAAGCGACTCTGTCTCGTCCATTTTTGCCATTGCATTTCTTAGTATCCATATCTTTTGAAGTTTTGTAGGAGTGAGCAACAGCTCCTCTTTTCTTGTGCCACTTTTTGTGATATTTACAGCTGGATATATTCTCATATTTGCTGCTTTTGTGCTTAAAACTACTTCACTATTTCCAGTGCCTTTAAACTCTTCAAATATCACTTCATCCATCTTTGAACCAGTTTCTACTAAAGCAGTAGCGATGATAGTAAGACTTCCACCCTCTTCAATATTTCTAGCAGCCCCAAAAAATCTTTTTGGTTTGTGAAGTGAGTTTGCATCTATTCCGCCACTTAGAACTTTGCCAGATGATGGAGTGATCATATTGTATGCCCTAGCAAGCCTTGTGATGGAATCTAGCAAAATAACCACATCTTTACCCATCTCAACCATTCGTTTGGCTTTCTCAAGCACCATATTTGCTACTCTTGTATGATTTAGTGATGGCAAATCAAATGTCGAACTATATACTTCGCCCTTTACAGATCTTTGCATATCTGTAACCTCTTCTGGTCTTTCATCTATCAACAACACAAGCAGTTCAACTTCGCTATGGTTTGCTGTGATACCATGAGCTAACTCTTTCATAAGTTCAGTTTTTCCTGATTTTGGTGAAGCTACAATAAGACCTCTTTGACCTTTTCCCATAGGTGAAAATATATCCAATACTCTTCCTGCTAATCTATTTTGCTCATACTCAAACTTGAAAGGATCAAGAGAATACAACGGAGTGAGATTGTCAAAAAGTGGTCTTTTTCTTGATTGGTTTGGTGGCAGATAGTTTATCGCTTCAATCTTAAGCAAAGCATTGTATTTTTCATTGTCGTTTGTGGGAGCTCTAACTTGCCCACTTACTATATCGCCTGTCCTTAAAGCGAACTTTTTTATCTGTGTGGCACTTACATAACTATCATTTGATGTATCTTGGAAGTTTCCGCCAAGTGCTCTTAAAAATCCAAAACCACCTTGAAGTATCTCCAAAATACCAGTAAATAGGACAAACCCACCAGCAATTGTTTGTGATTTTAATATCTCAAATATCAAATCCTGTCTTTTTAGTTCCTGTGGATTTTCAATATTTTTACTTTCACCTAATTTTATCAGTTCATCTATGCCCATAGCTCTTAACTCTTCAACTGTTAAGCCAGATACTGGGGTATGTGTAATATTTTGTTTTTTTGTTTTTTTGTAGTTTTTTTCCATCGTTTTCCTTGATTTTTTTAAAGATTTTTTAAACTATTGTATTATATCATATCTTTCTTAAGCACAGATCAACAAAACTCCTGTTGACTATGGATATAAGTGTGTCACTTAGAATAAAAGTAGAGAAATTTTAGAGGTTTTAAAGTTGTTGTAAATATCTTTTTGTGTTAGTTTTTTCTCTCTTTGGTGGCACTTTTGATATATCCTAACTCTTTAAGTTTGTTGTATATCTTACTCACATATGGACCACAAGCTCCCCCACCGTGACCACCATGTTCTAAAAGCACAGTTACTACATACTGTGGTTTGTCATATGGTGCATATGTAGTAAGCCATGCATGAGACCTTTTGTAGTATTCTAAGTCTTTTTCGTTTATCCTTTTTTTTATATTTTTTGGTATAGATGCGACTTGTGCCGTACCTGTTTTTCCAGCTATTTTTACAGATGACCGTATGCCCCATCTTGCTGTTCCCTTATCGTGTTGGACTACATCTATCATACCTTTTTGTACGACATTTAATATCTTTTGACTTATATTTAAATCTTTTGTTTGGTTTAATTTGTCATCAAATTTTAAGTGAGGAGTAGGCAAAAGACCATTTGTCAAAGCACTTGTATATCTTGCTATTTGCATAGGTGTTACTAAAGTATAGCCTTGACCTATAGCTGAGTTTGCTGTCTCTCCAGCATACCATGGTTGGTCATATTTTTCTATTTTCCATCTTTTGTTTGGGTTGATACCTACAAACTCTCGACTTAAATCAATCCCAGTTTTTTGACCAAAACCAAATCTCGATAGATTTACAGATAGATAATCAATCCCAACAACTAAAGAACCTTCATAAAAAAATACATCACAACTCTCTCGAATAGCTTTACGAAAATCAACACTATTGTGACCATAATGTTTCCAGCATCTAAAATTTCTATTTCCTACTTTTGTTTCTCCTCTACAAAAGACAGAATGATATTTTGTAGCTTTGTGTTCAAGAAACCCTACAGCCATTGCCATCTTGATAACAGAACCAGGTGGGTATAAACCATGGACCAATTTGTTTGTAAATGGTTTATCTGGACTATACATAAGATTGTTCCAATCTTCATGGCTTATGCCATTTGTAAAAAGATTTGGGTCATATTCAGGATAACTACCAGCTGATAAAATCTCGCCATTTTTGATATCCATCACAACAACCGCACCACTTGTTTTTGGTTCAGTTGAGTTCTCATCGGCTATTTTAAACAAACTGTTGATATATTTTTGAAGTTTAATATCTATAGTTGA
>JAOZJU010000070.1 GCA_029935705.1 Arcobacteraceae bacterium | reverse complement strand
ATTTCTTTCATATTTTCTAATTTTAGAGAATCTATCAATTGTGCTACTTTTATGTGTAATTTACTCGCGGCTAATGCTCCAGCTATAGTTGAGTTAGTATCGCCATATACCATAACCCAGTCAGGTTTTTCTTTTAATAAAACCTCTTCTATTTTCTCAAGCATCTGCCCTGTCATCGCACCATGCCCCAAACCATTGATATTTAGATTGTAGTGTGGTTTTGGTATCTTCATCTCATCAAAAAATATATCTGACATATTGGCATCAAAGTGTTGCCCAGTATGAACCATAATCTCTTCTATCTCACTATGTTTAGCTATCTCTCTACTTACTGTTCCTGCTTTTATGAACTGTGGTCTTGCTCCAAGTATGGTTACTATTTTCATGCTTCCAACTCCTTATATAATTTCAGTAAAACTTTCTCTTGCTCTTCCCAATTGTAAATCTTTTTTACATTTTTTAGATTTTTGTTTATTTGCTTCTTATCTAGCAAAAGTGCCTTCTCTATTGCTTTTTTTATTCCTTCAGGAGTTTCATTTTCAACTACTACACCAATATTATTTTTCTTTACAACCTTACTCATTTCAGGTAAATTAGAGACAATCATAGGCACTTCTGCCATAATATACTCAAAAAGCTTATTAGGTAAACAGTAACGATAACTCAAACAACTATCTTCTATGGTTGCAATTCCAAAATCAGCTGATACAGTGTATTCAAGTAAAACATCTGGAGATACAGCTTTATGAAAGAATATATTATCATGCTCTTTTGCATTTTCAACAATAAGTGATTCTAGTTCACCATATCCCATAAACACCATGATACTTTCACTATTATTAATAGTTTTAAAAACTTCTAGTAGAAATTCTATGCCCCTATTTTTTCCTAGTCCACCTTGGTAAAGAAATATAGTTTTTCCTTCCATATTAAATGCTTCTCTAAATTTATCATATTTTACTACATCTTTATAAGAAGGAGCATTTAATACTAATGCTGGTTTTTCTATACCATATAACTTGACATACTCATTTGCAATAGAATCACTAACTGTAATAACTTTATCAGCATATTTTATTAAAAACTTTTCTGCAAGTTTTGTAGCTTTTTTCTGAATACCTGAAAGAGCATAGGTCTCGGTCTCATACTCATGGGCATCATAAACTATCTTTATATCTTTTTTATAAAACTTTTTTATAATAACACCTATAGGTAGCATATTGATATCATTACAATGCAAAATATCAAAATCTTTACAATAAGCTACACTCTCTTTTATAAACTGTAAATAAGCTTTTAACTTACCTACCTTTCCTTTGGTTATAGTTCTATCAAGATAAGCCAATCGCCTAACTACAAGTCCATTGTTCTCATCTTTGCTGGGTAACTCTTTATCTCCATGTGCCACTATTTCTACAGAGTACCCCTCTTTAACCAAAGAGAGTCCTTCTTTTAAAACACGGCTATCATTTATAAATGGATTAAAGACTAAGCTTGCTATTTTTACCATATAAAATCCTCATAAATTCGTTTAATGTTTTCTTTTGTATTATGATAAATACTACTTCTCCATTTTCTAGGATGCGTAAGCATACAAATAGTTATCTTATCTTTACAATCATCCAAGATGTCTTCTGCTTTATAGGAGGTGGGATACTTACCATCAGATAAATAGAGGTCAAAACTATTCATGATATCTTCATCATAAGTTTCAGCTAAAATACCAAGTTCCTTTCTAAGAGTGATATCTTTTGTTATCTCATTATTTATAATGTTAAGTTTTCTATTGACAAAATCACCATGAGAACATACTGTTTCCATTTTAAAATCTAATCTACTCTCTATGGTCTTAAAGTTTTTATTAAAAAGTTTTTTTATAGATGGCATCTCTTTTAAAATTGCATCTTTTGACTTTATATGGTTCTCTTTTGCAAATGTGGCTATCTCTTCAAAGTGATAACTAGCTTCACTCCCATAGCTTTCTATCTCTTTCATAAAATCTACACCTAAAGTAGATAATCTAAAATAGTATGTTGCTTTAACTCCGTATTTTTTTTCTATTTCAAAAAACTCTTTTGCTGTAGATATATCTGTATCTATATCATGTCTAATTATAAAATATTTATTATTGTCAATAGAGTTATTGTGAAACTTTTTAATATAATCCCTAAAAGTAATAAATTTATATTCTTGCTCTTTTAGTCTTATTAAAAATAGTTTATATTCATTAAGTCTTGATGGCATAAAATAATCTTCATATATTCGATTTTTAATCCTTTTTAATTTTTTTTTCATACTTTGTACCTTGCTTTTCCAAATTTTAAAATATATTATTTGGGTTATTTCTATCTCTCTGATATTT
>JAOZJU010000069.1 GCA_029935705.1 Arcobacteraceae bacterium | reverse complement strand
TGTGAGTGCCCAGGTGGATGCAAATCTGCTGACCGAACAAGGTAGGAAAAAGATAGCTGAAGATATTTTAAAAACTGAAATGATAGCAGATACCATAAAACAGATAGCTACAAATGAAACATTAGGAATAATAGACTTCTTTTCAAACACAGACAAAGAGCATAAAACTTATGAAGCTATAAAAGCAAAAATAGCAAAAGATCCAAACCTAGCAAAAGCTTTAAATAGTGATAAACTAACAGATAACCAAAAAGAGCTTATGATGGATGAGATAACCAATACAGTCATGAAAGAGTTAGGTTATGATACAGCCCAACATGACAATAAACTTATAAGCACAGACCAAACAGGAAGAGATGGCAAACAGATAAAAGGTTTCTACTCAACACAGACAAAAGATTCATACATAAATGAAAAGAATATAAACAATGGAAATGAGGGATTGGTAGAAGTATCAGGAACAGAGATGCAAAGAGCTATAGACAATCAAAATGGCTCAAACTTTGATCAATCAGATAGCTATAGAAGCGACAGAGCCTCATACTCTCAAAATGTAGGAACAAATATAAAGGATTATACAAACTTTGCTTTAGATTATACAGGACAAGGGAGCATTAGTAATACAGATGCAAACTCTAAACCATCTGTATTTAGTGAACATATAGCAAACAATAATTATGTATTTTCAACTTTAGACAAAACAAAAGGTGACAATATGTGCTTAAATAGTACAGACTGTTATGGGAAAAAAACAAATAAACAGTTTCAACAAGCAACCATAAAGCAAACACCTACAAAATTACATAACTATGATTCAAGAGAGGTTATAGATAAAAATGGAAAACTAGTAGGCTATTCTTTATATAATGAAAAAACAAATAATACAATCATAATAAAACCACAAGAGTTATCAGGCATATTAAACATAGCCAAAGATCCAGAAAAATTTAAAAACATAATGGCGACTTATGAGATGCAGTCCAATGTGAAACATACATCATATAATGCAGTAACTGGCTTACATGATAATGGCATGTTGGGCGGTACAGGAGATGCCTATAAAAAATATGTGACAAGCGGAGATATACTATTTGATATGATAGGTGGAGGAACTGCTATTAAAGTTAGTGGGGTTGGTAAAGTTGGTAAAACTAGTTCTAAAAATGCAAATGTTATAAATAAAAACTACGGAGAGCCACCATACAAAAAAGATACAAAAGTTTATGATATAAAAACAGGAAAAGAACAAGATTTTGTAAGGGTACATAATGGTGGTAAATCTGAAACAGGTTACTGGTTAGCAAGAAAAAAAGATATAGAGGGATTAAGCCCAAAACAGATACAAGAAAAGTTTAATCTACCAGATACACCAAAATATATATCTGATGTCAAAGTGCCAAAAGAAACTAAAGTCAGAGTAGGAAAAGTTGGAAAAAATAAGTGGGGAACTTCTGAAGGTGCAAATCAGTATGAGTTATTAGAGGAAATAGATGATTCGTCATACATAAATCAAAAACTAATAACAAAATAAAGGAGCTATAAAATGAATATTAACTTACATATTTTTAAAAAAAAACTTAATGATGTAGAATTTGATCAAGATGAAAATGTAAAGATTAGACAGGTAGTTATATATAAAGAAAATATATATCTTAACTTCGCATATCCAAAAGGACACCCTGAAAAAAACAGAAACATCCTAAAATTTGATAAAAACGGTAAATTTGTTTGGAGAGTTCAGGCTATGGATTTTCCAGAACCAGATAGAGATAGACCATTTACATATATAGGGATAGAGGATGGAAAATTATATGCTTATAATCCTATAGGCTATAATTGTTATATAGATATGGAAACAGGAGAGGTTTATGTTCCACCTGGACAAAGACCTTGGTAAAATTGTTAAGAAAAGCAAAAGATGATATAATACAAAAAAAGGACGAGAAGTTGAAAAATAATATGACAATAACAATTAATTATTATGACAAAATCAGTGATACTCTTATTAAACAAAGTAAAATAAAAAATAGTACACTTAAAGATATTGAAGAAATATTATTAGAAATTTATCCAAATGAACAGCATATGGTGCAAGATGAAAAAGGCATAGCATTTCTAGGTGGAGGTTATGATATAACACCAAAAATGAAAATCTTATTAGATAAAAAATTTAATATTGATATTGATATTTATAATTTTAATTGTCAACTTGAAGAAGAATACAACAATGAATAAAGTAAAATTATTAAAAAATAAGCAGGAGAAAAAAAAGAAATGAAAATACAAACTAAACCAACCAAACTAATCGTAACTATAATCATAACCTCACTGCTCATGACCACAACCAAAGCACATATTGTTATAACACAAGGCAACACAGACTT
>JAOZJU010000068.1 GCA_029935705.1 Arcobacteraceae bacterium | reverse complement strand
GAACCTATAACAATAGCTGACTTAATCTCAATACCAAACAAGCTATGTGTCAAAAAAGTTAAAAAACCAGCTGTTAAAACTACTTGCAAACCACCATATACAAATACCTCTTTTTTCATTCTTATTAGATGTTTGACTGAAAACTCCAACCCAATAGTAAACATCAAAAACACCACACCAAACTCAGCTATAACTTGCAACTCATGACTATGCACTGCATCGTGCAGGCCAAATCCATAAGCTATGATAGTACCAGTTGCGATATAGCCTATGATTGTAGGTATAGCAATTTGTTTTAAAACCAAGTTTAAAAGTGTAGATATAAGTATTGTGAAAATTATTATCTCTAACATTGCATCTTATCTTTTATTTCGTTCTTTGTGGTGCAATTTTTTCTTTTCTATGACAAAATATATCCACAAATAATTTATCAAAATATATGTTGCACTTGACACTACAGTAGCCGTGACAAAAGCACCAAGATACAAAGGCAAAAAAATATCTGCAAATTGGTTGCTAAACCACTGTGTAGATATTTGCACAGCAAGAGTATCAATATTTAATACAAAAGATCCTACAATATACTCAACATAAAAGATAAACGGCATAGTAAATGGATTTGTAACCCAACAAAGTGTCACCGCAAGAGGTAGGTTAAACTTGACAAATCTCATCATGATCACTACTACTAACATCTGCATAGGAATAGGTATAAGTGCTATAAATATGCCTACAAGAAAAGCTTTTGTCACCATATCTCTGTTTATACTGAGGTATGTTTTGGGTATTTTGTATTTAGATATAAACTCTTTTGATTTTTGGCTATTTAAGAGTTTTTTTATATTATTTTTTATCATCTATTTTGCTATATATTTAAGCCAAAAATACCCAAACAAACCTGAAAATAAAGAAGCTGATAGTATTCCAACTTTTGCTTGAAATATAAGTTCAGGATCGTTAATAAATGCCAAATCCGCTACGAAAATTGACATAGTAAATCCAATACCACCTAAAAATGCCACACCAAATATCTGACTTATAGAGGTTCCTGTCGGTAGTTTTGCCAATTTTAATTTTATAGCCAGCCAAGAGACTCCAAAGATTCCAAGCAGTTTGCCCAAAACAAGACCAGCAACAATACCCATAGATATAGGCTTTATAAAGATATCACCAATAGAATCAAAATCTATAGCTATACCTGCATTTGCCAAAGCAAAAAGTGGGATTATTATCAATGCAACTGGCAGGTGCAAATCATGTTCCAATATCTCAGAAGGAGTTCTAATAGCATCTATTTTATATGTTATATTTTTCAAAATTGCTTTTTGTCTCTCGTGCATCGTATGGTTTGTTCCAACTGGGTAGCTGTCGTATTCATCTAATAGTTTTTTGGTATCATATGCAAAATCCACTGGGGCTTGCTTTGGTTTTGATGGTATTGTCATAGCTGCAATTACTCCTGCTATAGTCGCATGGACACCTGATTCCAACATAAAAAACCACATAAACAACCCAACTATAAAATATGGCAAAATCATACGAATACCGACACGATTAAAAAAAAGCATAATCAAAAATGAGACACAAGCCAAGCCAAGTGGTGAGAAAAAAATCTGTTCAGTATAAAATATAGCGATGACCAAAACAGCACCAAGGTCATCTACGATAGCCAGTGCCACTAAAAATGTCACAAGTGCAGGTGGTGCTTTTTTTCCTAAAAGAACCAAAATACTTATAGCAAATGCAATATCAGTAGCCATAGGTATGCCCCAACCTATCACTCCTACTTCATCTGTATTGATGATCAGATATATCAGTGCAGGAAAAACCATACCACCAATAGCTGCCAATATAGGCAACATAGCTACTTTTATGTTTGAAAGCTCCCCTACTAAAATTGCTCTTTTGATCTCCAATCCAATAACAAAAAAGAATATAGCCATAAGTCCATCATTTATCCAGTGATGAACGGTATGAGACAATTGCCACGAACCAACATTAAAATCAATTTTTGTATTAAAAAAAAGCATATACTCTTCTGCAAGTGGAGTATTTGCAGCCACAAGAGCCAAAATTGTCATAAATATCAGTATGACTCCTGTAGTTGTTTGTGCATGAATAAAGTGCTCAAATGGAGTTGAGATTTTTCTAAAAGCTTTTTCCCATGGTGCATATATTTTCATAGTATGGTAGTATCCTTGCTAATATATATCAAAAACTATTTTGACAAATACTTTTTTTGTATTGTATCATTTTAATCTTAAAAGCAGATTTTAAAATTAGCGACATAAACATTTAGCTAACTTCACAACATTTTTTTAAATATATCAACTTAAATTATAAACTTACAAGTAAAAGTAGTATTGATATCATCTTATTTCTAAATAGGAGACTAAAAAGTTTGATATTTTTGCTAATTTTATCTTGTTTGTCTTTGTTTTGTTGTGGATTTGTTTATCGCTTACCAATAAAAAAAAGCCTATATCCTACTGCATAAAATACAGTAGGATATAGGCT
>JAOZJU010000042.1 GCA_029935705.1 Arcobacteraceae bacterium | reverse complement strand
TCGCTATTTGCTATATCTACTATAAGAAAGTTTACAGAAACTTTGAAGCTTATCCGATTGCTATGGTAAGTTTCATAGAAAGATTTTTAAGCCAAAAGCGACAATTGTGTTTGATTTTAACATTACAACCATTTTGTTGTAATAAATTTGACAAACTATCATCTGTAAAATTAGCAAACCACTTTTAATATTTTCTTGCTACTTTTTTAAGCAAAATCGTCACTCCTATGAGCGATATAGGTTTCAACGAGATATTTTAAAAAAATATGCGATATTTTTATTTAACAATAGTTTTTAATCAAATACTCCAAGTAGTTATAAGTAAATTATAGTATAATATAAAAAAAGGATTTTTATGGAACAATCAAGCGGAAATTTATTGGGTTCATTGTTGCCACTTGTGGCACTATTTGCTATATTTTATTTTCTTATTATAAGACCACAACAAAAACAAGCAAAAGAACACAAACAGATGGTAGAAGCACTAAAAACAGGCGATGAAGTAGTGACAAATGGTGGCATAATAGTTACGATATTGAAGATAGAAGAGAGTTTTTATGAAGTTAAAAATAGTGATGGAACTAAGATGAAAGTAGCCAAAGACTACATAGCTTCTAAAATTGGTTAGATTTTTATGAATAGAATTAACTATCGTATAGTGATATTTGTCATCAGCTTGATCTTTGCTGTTGGTTTGTCTTTGCCATCTTTTTTACAGATGGAAAACGGCAAAAAAATATCACTTGGACTTGACTTGCAAGGTGGACTTCATATGCTTTTAGGTGTCCAAACCAAAGAAGCAGTCGTAGCAAAGATAAAAACCATAGCATCTTCTCTTAAATATCACACAGATGACAGAGCTATACTTATAGACAATCTGGTTATAGATAGAGATAAATTTTCATTTATATTATTGGATGAAGATGAAAAAGCAAATTTAGATAAATTTTTTGATGAGATAGATGGCGCATTGGTGCAAAAAGATGAATTAGGACGATATGTCGTAACTTTAGATGAAAACCAAAAACAGATAACTGAAGATATGGCAGTATCGCAGGTGATTGAAACTATAAGAAACAGATTGGACCAGTTTGGTCTGGCTGAACCATCTGTCACAAGACAAGGTGAGACAGATATAGTTGTAGCACTTCCAGGTATCAAAACTCAAGAGCAAGAACAAAGAGCAAGAGAGCTCATAGCAAAACCAGCAAAATTGGAGATGATGACAGTAGATGAAAAAAGAGCAGATCAAGTATATAGCTTGAGTGCTGAAGATGTCAAACAGTATGGCGATGTGGTGCTTGAAAGCTCTAACGACAAAGAGACAAAATACCTCTTAAAAGCGGTGCCACTACTAACTGGTTCGCAAATCATAGATGCCACAGTTGCTTTTGACCAAAACAATCAACCTATCATCAACTTTAGACTTGATGCCATAGGAGCCAAAACATTTGGTGATTTTACTGGCAAAAATGTAGGCACAAGACTGGCTATAGTGCTTGATGGTTTGGTATATTCTGCTCCTGTAATACGAGAACGAATAGGTGGCGGAAGTGGTCAAATAAGTGGCGGTTTTACTGTAGATGAAGCTGGCAATGTAGCTATAGCTCTAAGAAGTGGTGCTTTAAAAGCACCAGTAGTTATGCTTGAAAAACGAAGTGTAGGTCCTAGCTTGGGTGAAGATTCTGTTCGCTCATCTATCATCGCACTTATCTCTGGGTTTGTATTGGTTTTTGTATTTATGATAGTATATTATGGATATGCAGGAATCATAGCAAATGTAGCTTTAGTAGCAAATATATTTATAATCATAGCAGTCATGGCGATGTTTGGAGCTACTCTTACTTTACCTGGTATGGCTGGTATAGTCTTGACAGTGGGTATGGCAGTGGATGCAAATGTGATCATAAATGAAAGGATAAGAGAACTACTACAACAAAACAACTCTATATCCTATAGTATAGTTCACGGATACAAAAATGCCATGAGTGCTATACTCGATGCAAATATCACTACTTTGCTTGTGGCTGTTATACTATATGTATATGGAACAGGACCTATCAAAGGTTTTGCTATAACCATATCTATAGGTATATTAGCTTCAATGCTCACGGCGATATTAGGCACTCACGGTATATACGATACTCTTATGCCAAACATAGCAAGAGCTAAAAATTTAAAACGATGGTTTGGGGTCAGATAATGGAATTTTTTAAACAACACAAAACTTACAACTTCATGGGTAACAAAAAAATCTCTTTGGCTTTTTCGTTGCTTTTGGTGATAGCATCTATCACACTTTTATTTACAAAAGGGTTGAATTTTGGTATTGATTTTACCGGTGGGACAACAGTGCAGATACAATACGAAAGCGATGCACCTATAGACAAAGTGAGAGAACTTCTCAAAACCAACAAGATATTTGATGGCACTGTCGTATCCTTTTTTGGTTCAAAAGATGAGATATCGCTCAAGATACCTACAAGCACAAACAATATATCAAGCGATATAGGCGATAGTATAAAAGCTTTACTTGAAGGTAGCGGAAGTTTTTCTATAAGAAAAGTAGATATGGTAGGACCAAAAGTAGGAGACCAACTCCAACACAAGGGTCTTATGGCACTCTTTTTTGCTATCATAACAATACTTGCTTATGTTTCATATAGATTTCAATGGCAGTTTGCTTTAGCTTCAGTAGTAGCACTCGTGCATGATATAGCTATAGCACTTGGTGCGATATCGCTTTTTGCTATAGATGTCAATCTTGACATACTCGCTGCCATATTAACCATACTTGGATATTCGTTAAATGATACGATTATAGTATTTGATAGGATAAGAGAAGGGGTCAAAACTGCAAAAACTCACGACTTAGATGAAGTGATAAATGATAGTGTATCAAAAACACTTAGCCGAACCACACTTACATCTCTTACTACATTTTTTGTGGTATTTACACTTTATATGTTTGGTGGAGAGATAATCAGCGGATTTAGTTTTACACTTTTAGTAGGTATAATAGTAGGAACATACTCATCTATCTTTGTGGCATCTACGGTGCTTACTGGTTTAAAATTTTCTGTTAAACAATACAAACAAAATGAAGCAAAAAAACTAAAAAAACAGCAAGAAAAAGATAGAATAAGAGCACAGTTTGAACAAGGCACCATCTGATGATTTTGTATATGCAAAATCACTAAAAAAACTATTTTGTATCACTGGTTCATTTTATGAATTGGTGATAGATGGTGTGATTTATAAGTGTCGAAATAGATTGGATATAAAGTCCAAAAACAAAAACACAACAACACCAGATATCATCGTCATAATGATGAATCCAGGTTCATCTAAATCTTTGGATACTACAAACAAACCAAAAAGATACAACATATCAAATATACAAAATCTACAGACACATTTGAGTATTACAAGACCAGACAATACCCAATACCAGATTATGCGGTTGATGTTGAAACAAAACTGGCAATATGCAATAGTGTTAAACCTAAGCGATATATCAGATGCAAATAGTATAAATTTTTCAAAAACTTTAGCTAAAATAAGCATCAAAGATGACAACGAGATACACAGTATTTTAAGCAATCATAGAGAGGATGAATTGAACAATATATTGCATAGATATAAAAGCAGATACATATTAGCAGGGTGGGGCAACTTGAAAAATCAACAAAAACTTATGAAACTAGCAACAAAAAGATTTGAAAACTTCAAAATCATAGGTATCAAAAGTGACAAATGTGAGTATTGTTACTCACATCCTAGCCCACAAAAACAAGAGTTAAAACTAAAATGGCTAAAAGATATAGATGAAAATTTCTCAAATATCAACAAATAGCCTACTCATAACTTTTGGTGAAAAAATATCAAAAGATATATCAAAAAAGGTGCAAAATGGTTTTGAAGCCATAAGAGCTTTAAACGACCAAAATATATATGAGATAATCCCATCATACACTACTATATTTTTAAGTTATGATATATTTGTGTATGATTTTATAAAAATCAAAGAGAAACTTGAGAAAACTATAAAAGAGCATAAAACACAGACAAAAATAGACAAAAATGATATAATTCATATAGATGTGTGTTATGATATATCTTTGGGGTTTGATCTTAAATACTTATCAAAAGAAAAAAATATATCAATAGAAGAGATAATTCAAATACATTCACAAAAGGTATATGATGTCTATGCTATAGGATTTTTGCCTGGTTTTGCATTTTTAGGTTTGGTAGATGAGAGCATAGCAACTGCAAGATTGTCAACACCACGAAAAAAAGTGCCAAAAGGTTCTGTCGGCATAGCAGACAATCAAACAGCAGTGTATCCACAAGATAGTGCAGGTGGTTGGAATATTATAGGACAGACAAAGATGGAGTTGTTTGATAAAGATATGGAAAATTTATCGCCATTTGGTATTGGCAAAAAAGTTAAGTTTGATATCATAACCAAAGATGAGTTCGACAAGTTATAAAATAAGTTTTTTTGGTTATAATAGAGCAGACCTCTACGACAACTTAAGGAGATGACAAGTATGACAAATAGAAAAGTAGGTATAGTTGGAGCTGGATTTGTAGGTGCAACTGCTGCTTATAGTATGGCTATGTTAGGAACTTGTAAAGAGATCGTCCTATATGATATAGATACAGATTTAGCAATAGGCAAAGCTATAGATATAGGACAATCCACAGCATATTCTCCACAAGGCACTATCGTAACTCCTGCAAAAGATGCATCCTATCTACAAGGGTGCGATATAGTGGTGATAACTGCTGGAGTGCCACGAAAAGGGGATATGACCAGGGCGGATTTGTTAAATATAAATGCAAAGATTATGAAAGATGTCGTTAACAATATTATGAAATACTCACCAGATGCGATAATAGTTTGTGTATCAAACCCGCTTGATATCATGACCTATGTGATACACAAAATGACCAACTGGAAAAGAGAGAGGATCATAGGTATGGCTGGAGCATTAGATGGTGCGAGAATGTCATATGAGATAAGCCAAAAAGTAGGATATGGAGCTGGACAAATCAATGCTATGCTCATAGGTGACCATGGACAACATATGATACCCTTACCTGAGATCTCAACAGTTGGCGGTATTCCTTTGGGCAATCTAATATCAAAAAATGATATGGCAGATATAATCGAAAAAACAAAAAGTGGTGGAGCATCGATAGTCAAGAGACTTGGCACAAGTGCATATTATGCTCCAGGTCGTGCTATATCTGTGATGGTCAAAGCGATTTTAGACGATACTCATATCGTAGTGCCATCTTGTGTGATGCTTGATGGCGAGTATGGTTATAAAGATATAACAGTAGGAGTTCCTATAGTTTTAGGCAAAAATGGTCTTCACAAGATAGTAGAACTCCAGCTTGACAAAGAGACAAAACAGAAGTTTAAGATCTCTGTGGATTCTATCCAAGAGGGTATAGATATATTAAAAAAAGAGGGATTTTTCGAGATATAGTTTTGTATCTGTAGGTGCTATAATCTTTTGAAATACTATGCAAGATAAGTGTTATATCTATTAAGGAATCAAAAATGAAAGAAAATTATTTTTTGTCTCAACCGCATCAGCCGTTTTTTGTGTTGAGTTTTATCAATGCAACGATATCTATGTTTCTCTTTATCTTTTTCTACAAAGGCACACTCACAGTGGAGATATTGCCAAAAGTATATCATAGCTACTCTATGATATACCTATTTTTTACCTCTGCTTTTCTTGGATTTTTGTTTACTACATTTCCAAGATTTTCAAACACCGCTCCCATATCACAATCAAACTATCTAAGAGTATTTGGACTCTTTTTTGTAGGAAGTTTGTCTGTTGTTGTTGGAGTTTTTTTCTCTGCTTTGATAGTTGTCGTTGGTATGGTATTTGTCTTGATAGGTCAATCAATAGCAGGATACATACTGCTTAGCATATACAACAATTCACCTATGCAACCACAAAACAAAACTGACCAATTTTGGATACTAATAGCTTTTGCCATAGGAGTAGTTTCGCATCTGTTTTTGATACTATCTGTATGGAAACCAAGTTTTTATCAAGTGGCTATAGATATGGCTATATATCTTTATCTGTTTTTATTGACATTTACAGTTGCAAAAAGAATGGTTCCTATCTTTTCTAGGTGTCCAATAAAACCAAAAAAGATGAAACGATACAAAACTATAGTAGGACTACTAATAGCAAGAGTGATATTTGAGATGATTATTGATCATTCATCGTTTTTTGTAGATATCGTTTTGGCTTATCTTGTAGCAAAAGAGCTAATAAGTTGGGAGCTACCATATCCTCATATAGATCCTATGGTTTGGATATTGCATCTGGCACTTTTTTGGATACCAGTAGCTTTTTTGCTATCAAGTGTTACAAATGTGTTGGCACTTATAAGTGATATAAATTTTCTTCATCTTGATCTACATACTATTGTTTTGGGTTTTGTTTTTACTATGTTGATAGGTTTTTCAACTCGTGTTACGATGGGTCATTCAAACAGTATCATAAGAGCTGACAGATGGACTGTCGTGCTCTTTTATTGGACACAGGTGGTTGTATTGATACGAATATCAACCTCTTTAGCACTATCTTTTGAGATGGAAAGTTTCTTTATATTTTTTGATATATCTGTAGTGGTATGGCTTATCTTGTTTCTCTTGTGGGCGAAACGATTTTTTGGTGCTTTGATTTTGAAAAACAGATAAAATAAGATGAAATTCGAGGTATTAAACAAACCAATATATGCTACAATTGTAGGAGAAAGTAGGGTTCGCCACAACCATCTTGGCATAAAGGTGGGCGGTGCTATGGATGAATATGGGTTTTTTATGGCAAACAAACTTTTACAAAACAACCCTTATGATGCGATGATAGAGATAAACTTTCCAAACTTTACTTTCAAGACAAATAGCGATACTACTATCACAGTCACTGGTGCAAGATGCGATTTGACTATAAATAACAAACCTAAAAATATGTGGCAAACTATCGATATAAGAAGTGGCGATATAGTTCATATAGGCAAGATAATAGATGGATTGAGAGTCTATATCGCTGTTGATGGTGGTTTTGAAACAGTTAAGCAGGTGTGGGGCATAAGTGACAAGATGATTCAAAAAGGGGATATGATTGAGTTTAAAAAGAGCAAAAGTATCATCAAACAAAGATTAAAGAGAAAATTTATACCAAAATATGAGATGATTTTAACTCTAAGAGTGATGCTTTCATACCAATACAAAGATTTTGACCTTGAAGAGTTGGATAAGTTTTTCAATAGTTCATATATCGTATCAAATGAGATAAACAATATGGGATACAAATTAAACGGCAAAGCCATAAGATGCAAGAAAGATGGTGTCATATCACAAGGCATATCTTTCGGTGCTATTCAAATACCAAAAGATGGTATGCCAATAGTTTTGCTAAAACATAGACAAACCATAGGCGGATATCCGAAGATTGGTGTAGTTCTTGATGTGGATTGTTTTAAACTCTCTCAAGCAAAACCAAATACCAAAATCATATTTGAAAAGATTGGTTTCAAAGAAGCTACTAAGATATCAAAAAAATTCAAATCAATATGCACAGATGCCTCATAGAGAGACTGCTGAAGGTTGATTTGGTTCGTATCAAATCGTAGTTGCTAATTTAACCCTTATGTTAGTACTGCTATACACAGATACCTTTTGTTGGATTTGGTTTCATCTGTTATGGAAAGTTTGGCTTCTCGTTTGCAGTCCAGTCTGCTGATGTTCTAGTGTCAAAGCCAGTATGTGATGCCACATTTGATACATCCCAACCACTTATATCTTGATCAAATTTTTGCGCACCTGTGAACATATTTTTCATATTTGTCACATTTGATACATCCCATTTGCTTATGTCTTGGTTGAATACTTTTGTGTTACCAAACATTCTTTCCATATTTGTCATACTTGAGAGATCCCAATCTCCTATGTATTGGTTGAAGTTACGAGCACTATAAAACATTCTGTTTGCAGTAGTCACATTTGATAGATCCCACTTCCCTATATCTTGGTCAAATAGAATCGCACCAGAAAACATACTGTTCATATTTGTCACATTTGAGACATCCCACTTTCTTATATCTTGGTTAAATGCTTTTGCACCAGAAAACATATTGTTCACATTTGTCACATTTGACATATCCCAGTCTCCTATGTCGCTGTTAAAAAGAACTGCACCATTAAACATATAGCTCATATCTGTCACATTTTGTAAATTTGGCTTGTTGGTTGCTGTCATTGTCATATTTTTAGCACCATAAAAAGCTTTTGTTAGAGTGCTCCACTCTATCTCTCCCCAAGCTTGCAACTCTATTAGTTTTTCTTTGTCTGAACTGCTTTTAAAGAAAAACGCAGGAAAATCTCCTATTATAGCAATCTTATAGCTTCCGACCGCTGTATAGCTACATCTATATTCGCCTGTCTGTCCTGTAGCAGTAGCATCAAAAGTTATACCGTCATAGTCACAGTCAACATCGTAGTTGTATGTTTTGAGTCGAGGTTTTGTTGGGATTATGAACTCATTGTCTGCACTTGGACCTTCATTGTCTGTCTTTACTTTTATGATAAACGGCTCAAGCAAATCGTTGATAGTTATCACTATATCTTTTGTGGTTGTGAGCCCTTCGTTGTCTGTGGCTTTTAGTTTGATACTATAGCTTGACTTAGCCTCAAAGTTGGGCGATGTTTTTATGTTTAGTTTGTCGCCACTTATAGTAAAATGGCTATCATCAGTTCCACTATCAAAACTATATGTCAGTGTATCATTGCTATCTGGGTCAGTCGCAGACAATATGCCTATGGTTGTGCCATCTGGGAGATTTTCATCTATTGTCTTGTTTGTTATCTTTAGGTCTGTGGGCTGTTCGTTGATATTGGTGACACCTATAGATATAGTCTGTTCGGCTGAGTCAAATGTCCCATCATTGACTTTGACTTTTATGCTATAGTTTGGTTTTGTTTCATAGTCCAAACTCTTACCACTTTGTAGTGATATATCTCCGTTAGAGCTATCTATCTTAAACATATCGTCATCGTTTTGTATCAAACTATATGTTGTCGTGCCATTTACCGTATCAATGTCGGTGTGTATCACTTGAACTATAGTTTCAGTATCGGCTATATTTTCAGGGGCTATAGCAGTTGTAGTTGTGACTACTGGGGCATTGTCATTTATATCACCTATGGTTATAGTAAATGTTTTGGTGAAGTTTTTCTCTCCATCGTCTGCTGTGATATCTATGCTGTAGCTTGACTTAGCCTCAAAGTTGGGTGATGTTTTTATGTTTAGTTTGTCGCCAC
>JAOZJU010000041.1:6572-9672 GCA_029935705.1 Arcobacteraceae bacterium | reverse complement strand
GCATAGTAAGCTTAAGCTCTACAGGTAACTTAGTATATATCCAAAACTATGCAGGTCATGGCACAAACAAAGCAGCAGTAGAAGCTATGGTGCGATATGCGGCTACAGAATTAGGTGAAAAAGGTATAAGAGTAAATGCAGTTTCAGGTGGTCCGATTGATACCGATGCATTAAAAGCTTTTACAAACTATGAAGAGGTGAAGCAAAAAACAGCAGAGGTATCACCACTTGGAAGAATGGGACAGCCAGAAGACTTAGCAAATGCATGCTATTTTTTATGTAGCGATGATGCTGGATGGATAACTGGAAGCACACTTTTAGTAGATGGCGGAACCACTTTTAACACATAGTTTGAAAAAAGAAAACAAAAACTTAAACATACCAAATATATTAGCAGCATTTAGGATAGTTCTTGCTCCTGCTATGTTGTGGTTTCTTGTCTTTAGAGATATAGATATGTTAAACCACTGGCATAAGAGTTGGTTTGATTATTTTGCTGCCCTTATATTTGTAATAGCATCTGTGACTGATTTTTTCGATGGATATATAGCAAGAGAGTTTGATCAGATGACATCTTTGGGTGCTATACTTGACCCACTTGCTGACAAAATGCTTATCTTAGCTGGCTTTTTAGGCTTAGTCTATATAGGAAGAGCTGATGTATTTGCTATTTTTTTGATGCTCTCAAGGGAGTTTTTCATAACAGGACTTAGAGTTGTAGCTGTTTCACAAGGTCAAGATGTGTCATCAACTATGGCAGGGAAAATCAAAACTGTTGTTCAGATGTTTGCTATAGGATTTTTGATAATGAACTGGCCATATGCTACAGAACTTTTGTGGGTTGCTGTATTTTTCACTATCTATTCTGGTTTTGAATATATGAGAAATTTTATCAACAAACAAAAAACTTAAAGAGTCTTTCTAAAGAAGCAGTCCTTCAATTCCCGGTAGTATTTTGCCCTCTATAAGCTCCAGCGATGCTCCACCACCTGTGCTTATAAATGTCATATCCTCCTCATCGTCTGCTCTTCTTATAAGGTCAGCTGTATCCCCTCCTCCTATAACAGTAGTAGCAAAACTTTTCGCAACCTGATGTGAAAGTTTAAAACTCCCTTTTGAGAATTTATCCATCTCATATACTCCCATAGGCCCATTCCAAAGTATTGTATTTGCATCTTTTAGCACCTGTTCATACAACAACGATGTAGCTGGTCCTATATCAAGTCCCATCCACTGTTTTGGTATCTCTTGGATTGTGCTATTTTTAGCTTTTGCCTCGCTATCAAGCCTCTCTGCTACTATGACATCTACAGGTAAATAAAGCTTAACTCCAAGCTCTTTAGCTTCTTGGATAATATCTTTTGCATCTTGTATCAAATCATCCTCTACAAGAGAGTTGCCAACTTCATAACCTATAGCTTTTAGAAATGTAAATGCCATACCGCCACCTATGATTATCTTGTCTACTTTTTTGATAAGATTGTGTAGTGCTTCGAGTTTGCCACTTACTTTACTACCACCTACAATACTTACAAATGGTCTTTTTGGTTCCTCTATGATATGATAAAAAAACTCAATTTCTCTTAACAATAAAAATCCAGCGGCTTTTGAGTTTATATCAAAATATTTAGCAATGCCAGCTACAGATGCATGAGCTCTATGTGATACTCCAAAAGCATCGTTTATAAAAATATCTGATAAGCTTGACAATGTTTTACTAAAGTTTTCATCGTTTGATGTCTCACCTTTTTCAAATCTCATATTTTCAAGCAACATAACCTCGCCACTTTTTAGATTTTTTGCTATTGCTACTGTCTCGTCACATATCACATTTGGTGCTAATGTCACTTTCATATTAAGAAGTTTGTGCAATCTTTTTGCTATTGGTTCTAAGCTAAATTTTTTCTCATATCCATCTTTTGGTCTTCCAAAGTGTGAAGCTAATACTATAGCACAATCGTTGTCCAAACAATAGTTGATTGTGCTTAATGCTGATTTGATTCGTCTATCATCTTTGATATTTCCATACTCATCTACTGGCACATTAAAATCACATCTTATAAATACTTTTTTGTTTGATATGTCTATATTTTGTAGTTCTTGAAGCTTCATGATATAATCCTTTTTGTGATTATATCAAAAGATTATAAAAGCACCTTTAGAGGTTTAAAATATAGCTCAAAGGTGCTAAAGTTGTGTGTGAGTTACTCTTTTGTTACAAAATTTATTTTGATAACTCCATCATCATCCCAAATATCAGTTGTATAATTGTCACCCTCATCTAATACTGGTATCCACTTGTATTCACCCTTGTCATCATATGAAAACTTATGAACTGTAGTCCAAGTTATTCCCATTTTATCTTCATACTCAAAAGTTGTGCTAATATACCAAGATGATGTTTCTGGCATATAAAAGAAATACCATTTGCCTATCACTTCATCTCCTTGTATCATTTGCCTATCACCTAATATTCTGTCGTTTGTTACATATTTTTTATAGCCAGCATCCCAATAAGTAGTATTTGTATCGCTTTGTAGATCTTCATCTGCATAAAGATATATATACTCATCATCTACTTCTATATCAACAGCATCTTTAGCTACAGTTGCCCAACCTGCTACACCATCTACTATCTTCATAAGAGAGTAGATATCACCATAAAACTCTGTCTTGTCAAATAGCGACGATATATACCATCGTGTGCTGTTTTTGTCGGTATAATATACCCAACCTGCTATATGCTCTTTGGTTTTTATAAGTTCTTTTTCATCCACTTCAGCCGAACTATTTCCAATTTGCCTCGCCATATTCTTGCTTTGTTGAACCTCTTTTGGTATAGTAGGTAGTGCAAAATATCTTGCATCTATTGTTTTGTTGTTGGTTTCACTTTGAGTTGGTTGTGGTTGTGTTGCAGTTGTACTATTTCCACTACCTGTT
The DNA here is from genome assembly GCA_029935705.1 of Arcobacteraceae bacterium. Classification (GTDB taxonomy): domain Bacteria; phylum Campylobacterota; class Campylobacteria; order Campylobacterales; family Arcobacteraceae; genus B24-G6. Next base: position 6,732 of record JAOZJU010000041.1, on the reverse strand, counting down.
TCGCCACATGACCACATAGTCAATACAATAATCGCCGATAAAATATATTTGAAAATTTTATTCATAATTTCTCCTTTTTTCTGTTGACATTATACTATTGTTTTACTTAAAGTTACCTTTAAAACCCCTATTTTGTAACTTTTGAACAGTTTTACAATCA
>JAOZJU010000041.1:0-6472 GCA_029935705.1 Arcobacteraceae bacterium | reverse complement strand
CTTAAAGTTACCTTTAAAACCCCTATTTTGTAACTTTTGAACAGTTTTACAATCAACAAAACTCTCTGGAAAATCTCAATTTTATTTTAAATATAGTTATAAGCTTACATTTAAGGGGTTTATGATATAATGGCTAAATTTATTTTATGAAAGGAGTTGTATGCCAAAGATGAAGTCCGTAAGTGGAGCGAAAAAACGATTTAAGGTCAAAAAAAATGGCCAAATCAAAAGAGGTAGTGCTTTTAGAAGTCACATCTTAACCAAGATGTCACAAAAAAGAAAACGAAATTTGCGAAACCCACAAACTGTCGACGATACAAATAAGCGAGCAGTCAAACGAATGCTATGCCAACTGTAGAGTAAGTGTCCCACTACATATTTGTAGTCAAGATTAGATAACTAACACCAAATGACAAAAGTCATTTAGGTCAAGATAAGGAAAAATATGCCAAGAGTAAAAACAGGAACAGTCAGGAGAAAAAGACACAAAAAGATTCTCAAACTTGCAAAAGGATTCTACAGCGGTAGAAGAAAACATTTTAGAAAAGCAAAAGAACAAGTTGAACACTCACTTGTATATGCCTATAGAGATAGGCGACAGAAAAAAAGAGACTTTAGAAAACTTTGGATAATACGAATAAATGCTGGATGTAAATTAAATGGGCTTAAATACTCACAATTTATACACGGTCTTAAACTACTTGAGATAGAATTAGATAGAAAAATATTGTCAAATATGGCTATAGAAAATCCTGAGTCATTCAAGAGTTTGACCGATGCGGTTAAAAAGAAACTTGATATAAAATAGATGATACAAAAAGTTGATTTTCAAAAGCAAAATGGACTTGTGCCAGTAGTCGTTCAAGACAACGATACAAATGAAGTTTTGATGTTGGCATATATGGACAAAGAAGCTTTGCAACTCTCTCTTGATACATCTTATACTCACTTTTTTAGTCGTTCAAAAAACAGAATATGGCAAAAAGGTGAGGTCAGTGGTTTTACACAAAAGATTGTATCTATAAAACTTGATTGTGATATGGATACTATATTGGTCAAAGTTATCCAAAAAGGTGTAGCATGTCATACAGGAGCTAAAAGTTGTTTTTTTAACGATATGTTGACAAACCAAAGCTTAAAAGATAAACAAATAGACACCACAAAGATATACAGTATCATAGATACACTTTTTGATACGATAAAATCCAAAAAATTTGAAAACACAACCACTTCATATACCGCCAAACTTCTCAAAGGCGAACAAAACAGTATGCTAAAAAAAATTGTTGAAGAGGCTAGTGAGTTTACTTTTGCTATCAAAGATGACAACAAACAAGAGATAGTATACGAATGTGCTGATTTGGTCTATCATACTTTAGTAGCTTTATGCAGCAAAGATATATCGCCTCATCTTATACGAGATGAACTTAAAAGAAGATTTGATTTTGGTGGAATTGAAGAGAAAAACAACAGAAAAAAGAGATAAAAATAGTTTTACTATTTTAGAGGTTATTGTAGCATCTTTACTACTTTTTACTATGAGTTCAGTATTGTCAAACTTTTTTACACATCAAACATCTTATGACAAATACAATCAACTTAACGAAATAGAAAACCACTACTATCAAAACCATAAAAATGATTTTATATACGATAAAGATGGTATATATTTAAGCAAAACGAGTTTGCCTTGAAAGATAGTGTAGTTCTTTTAGAGGTATTAGTAGCGACTATTATATTATCTTTTATAGTTGTAGGTTCATCTAAATTTATCTTAAAACTTTACAAAATAAACGAAAAAAATTTTAACTACAATATAGCAAAAATAGACTTAGACAGCACAAGGATATTTTTAGAAAAACAGCTCTCAAGTGGGGTGGATATTGAGTTAAAACTATCACATATACCAAAAAGCAAGAAAGCTTTTTTCTTAAGATACGATGGCAAAGTTTTGTTAGATGGTGTTACACAATTTAATATCAAAAAAATATCTCAAATATATTATATAAATATCTGCATAAAAAGGAGATACAATATCTGCAAAAGTTGGATATTTTGAAAAAATCATTTGCTCTTTTTGTCACTATCATTCTTGTATATATATTTGGTGCCATTGGTTTAACTACGATAGAAAACAAACTTATAAGTTCAAATATGGATAGTTTTAAATACCACTATATCCAAAGTAAACTTCATATAGACACAGTAGAACAATATATCATAAAATACAAAATGAAACCAAAATACAATCCAAAAAACTATGATATTAGAGTTTATAAAGAGAACAATACCTCTTATGATATATTTGTCAAATCATTAAATCAAGAGTATATAAACTTACACAAAAAAGTAGTTTTGAAATGATATGGCACCTCTTAAGAGGCAAAAAAGAGTTATTTGTTTGGTTTATCTATTTTTTGTGGCGAAAGATACAGATATATTGATCTTAGTTCATCATCTGTCAAAAAATACTCAGGCATGATAGATTTTGAATTGTTTTTTTTGTTGACTCCTTTTTTAAACCTCTTAAAATCATATACCGTAATATCCCCAGCTTTTAGTATCTTTGTTTTGTTGTTATCTTTATATATTGATATAAGTTTGCCTTTGCCGTTATCTCCGTGACATCTGTTGCACCCTATACCACGAGGATAAAAGTATAGCATTTGTCCATACTCTTTGTTGGATATAAAGCTATCTTTTGTGTCTGTTAGAAGATCAGCAAACAAAGAGAAAAATACTAAATTTAAAAGAATTAACCATTTCATAGAGACTATTATACTAAATTTAACTTTTATTTAGTATAATAGTGAAAAATTTGGAGAATTTGATGGATTTTTTCACCAACAGTAACTTACTATTTTATATCATAGCATACCTTGCTGGCTCTATTCCTTTTGGTCTCATCTTGGCAAAGTATTATGCCAAAATTGATATAAACCAAGAAGGAAGCAAAAGTATAGGAGCTACAAATGTTTTAAGAGTAGTAAAACAAGTAGACCCTACATTAGCAAAAAAATTAGGCATAGCTACTATCTTATTGGACAGTTTCAAGGGTGCTTTAGTGCTGTTGGTTGCTATCTATCTTCAGATGCCTTTGGAAACCTTGTGGGCTATAGCTATATTGAGTGTGCTTGGGCATTGTTATAGTATCTTTATGGTATTTGAAGGCGGAAAAGGAGTTGCTACTGCTTTGGGTGTGTTTTTGGTTCTTATACCAATACCTACAGTTATAGGTGCTGTTGTATGGATCTTTGTAGCAAAAGTGCTTAAAATTTCATCCATTAGTTCATTGAGTGGATTGATAGCTATCGTTGTATCTACAATAATACTAAACGACGGTTTATCTATAGATTCAAATGCACCATTATATATCATAGCATTTATAATTTTTTATAAACATATACCAAATATCATACGATTGTTTAAAAATGAAGAGTTAAAGGTATAACTATCGTCACTATACATATAAAAAAACTAAAATTCAAAACTATTATAGGTATTTTGCCACAAGAAAGAGATAAAAAGCAAAATATAGTTGTAAATATATCGTTTGGTTATCTTTATGAAAAAGATAGCGAGGTGGTTGATTATACAAAAGTAGTAACCAAAATAAAAAATTTTATAAAAAAACAAAAATTTAAACTATTGGAAGATGCTGTTATACAGACAAAAAAAGAGTTATTGAACAGTTTTAGAATCAAAGATATCAAAATAGAGATAAAAAAACCAGATATTTTGACAAATTGTATCGTTTCTTGCGAAATATAGATGAAATTTAATCAAATTTTGCTATAGTAGTAAAATTTGATTAAATTTCAATCTTTTATAAAAGGAGTAAAATATGACACCAGTTGATATAGCCCATCCATATTTTGGAGTATTTGTGATGTTTGTTGTCACATTTGGAGCATTTGTTGCTACAACAGTCTTGTCAAGAGTTGTTAGTAGAAGATTAGCAAGACTTGATACAGAGAAGTTAAAAACTACTTTATATGAGTGTGGTCCTGAGGTTACTAAACAACCAAACAGTATTTCAGCTCAGTTTTATCTCATGGCTTTGCTGTTTATACTTTTTGATGTTGAGATTATATTTATGTTTCCTTGGGCTGTTGATTTTGTAGCACTTGGGTGGTTTGGATTTGTTGAGATGATATTGTTTATATTACTTCTTACAATTGGTTTTATATATGCATGGAAAAAAGGAGCTTTAACATGGCACAGCATAAAGTAGATTATCTAAAAGATGGTGGAGCACCAGTAGTTTTAACTGCGATTGACAAGCTGGTAAATTTCGGACGAAGTAACTCTTTGTGGCCTATGACTTATGGTTTGGCTTGTTGTGCTATAGAGATGATGGCAAGTGGAGCGAGTCGTTTTGACTTTGATAGGTTTGGCACTATATTTAGGGCAAGTCCACGACAAAGCGATGTTTTGATTGTCGCTGGAACCTTGACAAAAAAACATGCTCAATTTATGAGGCGACTATATGACCAGATGCCTGACCCAAAATGGGTCATATCTATGGGTAGTTGTGCAAATACTGGTGGTATGTTCAACACATATGCTACAGTTCAAGGAGTAGATAGAGTGATACCTGTGGATATATATCTGCCAGGTTGTGCTCCACGACCTGAGTCGCTTCAATATGCTTTGATGCATCTACAACAAAAGATACGGCGAAACAAAGCCGGTATGACAAATAAACCAAAAAGGCTACTGTAATGAGAAAATATATCAACAAACAAGACAGACAAAAAAAGTCTTATCATACAGATAGATTTTATAAGTCTCCTACACTACCAAAGTTAACTGTATCTTCAAACTCTACATTTGCTATGGATTTAAATAGTCTGCAAAATGTTGTAGAGGTTCAAGATGCTTATATACAAGCAGGACACTTAGTGATATACATAAACCACAAAAACAACAAAAAAGCAATATCGCATCTTAAAGATATTCGTGCATATGATTTTATGATAGAGCTTAGTGCTATTGATTATATCAAAGACCAAGATGGTTTTGAAATCTTTTATGAGTTGTTATCTACAACCAAAAGAGCAAGAGTTAGGCTAAAATGTTTTTTACAAAAGGAGAAATCCATCCAATCTGTTTATGATATATTTGCTATGGCAAACTGGAGCGAGAGAGAGATGTTTGATATGTATGGCATAAAGATAAAAAATCACCCATATATGAAACGAATACTTATGCCAGATGATTGGCATGATTATCCACTTCTTAAAAGATACCCACTAACTGGCGATGAACAAGCTTCATGGTATGAAGTAGACCAGATATTTGGTAAAGAAAATAGAGACAAAATAGGAGCAGAACTAAGAGATAGTGCACAAGTCGATAGATATGACACAAATAGATTTGCAAGATTGGGTCACGAAGTGCCAAAAGGTGTAGATATAACCAGTGGCGAACCAGAGACTCCTATAAGGTATCAAGAAGATGGTGGTTCTTTACTTGTGACAAAATTTGACAAAAAACCATCTAAGATATTAGACAAAAGAAAGTAGGAGAGTTTATGCAACAAACAAACAGGCTTAAGCCATTTTTCGAAAATATATCGTTTGATAGAGATGACAACACAATGGTTGTAAATTTTGGGCCACAACACCCATCAGCTCACGGACAATTAAGACTTATACTTGAACTACAAGGCGAAGAGGTAGTAAAAGCAGTGCCAGATGTAGGATACTTACATAGAGGTATGGAAAAGATGGGTGAAAATATGATATACAATGAGTTCTTGCCTACAACTGACCGTATGGATTATATAGCAGCTACTTCAAACAACTATGGTTTTGCATTGGCTGTTGAGAAACTAATAGGTGTAGAAGCCCCAAGAAGAGCTCAAGCTATAAGAACTATGCTTTTGGAGCTTAACCGTATCATATCTCATCTTTTTTGGTTAGCAACTCATGCTCTTGATGTAGGGGCTATGAGTGTATTTTTGTATGCTTTTAGAGAACGAGAGTTTGCTATGGATCTTATGGAAGATTACTGTGGTGCGAGACTAACTCACAGTTCCATAAGAATTGGCGGTGTGCCACTTGATTTGCCAAAAAATTGGTTGGAAAATTTAGAAAAATTTATAGATACTTTAAATGAGCAGATAGTTGTATATGAAGGACTGTTGACTAAAAACAGAATCTGGAAAATGCGACTTGAAAATGTAGGAGTCATCTCAAAAAAGATGGCAAAAGATTGGGCGGTATCTGGTATTACATTAAGAGGCAGTGGAGTAAAATGGGATTTAAGAAAAGAGATGCCATATGAACTATACGATGAACTTGATTTTGATATACCTGTATCCAATAGAGGTGACTCTTATGGTAGGTATTTGTGTTATATGCAAGAGATGAGAGAGTCTATGAAGATACTTAAGCAACTTATTCCTATATATGAAAAAAGTGACACTCAGCTTATGGCAAATAGCCCAAAATATATCTCACCAACA
>JAOZJU010000040.1 GCA_029935705.1 Arcobacteraceae bacterium | reverse complement strand
CAATCAATCAATTGATAAGAAAAGAGCGAAAAAAAGTTGTGAAAAAATCACAATCAAGAGCTTTGAACTCATGCCCACAACGACGAGGGGTATGCACAAGAGTTTATACAACAACTCCAAAAAAACCAAACTCAGCACTAAGAAAAGTTGCTAAAGTGAGATTAACTACTGGTTATGAAGTTATATCATACATAGGTGGAGAGGGACACAACTTGCAAGAACATAGTATAGTGTTAGTTCGTGGCGGTCGAGTAAAAGATTTACCTGGTGTGAAGTATCATATAGTGCGAGGTGCTCTTGATACAGCTGGAGTTGCAAACAGAACAGTAGCAAGAAGTAAATACGGCACTAAAAAGCCAAAGAAATAAGGAGAGAGTATGAGAAGAAGAAAAGCTCCAGTTAGAGAAGTGATGCCTGATCCTATATATGGTAGTAAAATTGTAACAAAGTTTATAAATACTATTATGTTAGATGGCAAAAAAAGTATAGCCCAAAAAATTATGTATGGTGCTATCGTTAACTTAGATGGTAGAGGCGAAGAGAAAGGCATAGAGCTATTTGAAAAAGCGATAGACAATGTCAAGCCACTACTTGAAGTAAAAAGCAGACGAGTAGGTGGGGCAACATATCAAGTTCCAGTAGAGGTTCGAGACCAAAGGCGACAAACATTAGCTTTAAGATGGCTTATAGATAGCTCAAGAAAACGAAATGAAAGAACGATGGATGAGAGACTTGCTAATGAACTTTTCGAAGCAGCAAATGAAAGAGGAAATGCTTTTAAGAAAAAAGAAGATATCCACAAAATGGCAGAAGCTAACAAAGCTTTTGCTCACTATAGATGGTAAAATCGTCAAAAAGTTATAAAGGAACAAAATAGATGGCAAGAAAAACCCCACTTAATAGACTAAGAAATATAGGAATAGCAGCACACATAGATGCAGGGAAAACCACTACAACTGAGAGAATTTTATTCTACACAGGAGTAGAACACAAAATAGGTGAAGTACACGATGGTGCGGCGACTATGGACTGGATGGAACAAGAACAAGAAAGAGGTATCACGATAACATCGGCAGCTACAACTTGTCATTGGAAACATCCAAAAACAAACGACGATTTGATGATAAATATCATAGACACTCCAGGACATGTGGATTTTACTATAGAAGTAGAACGAAGTATGCGAGTGCTAGATGGTGCTGTAGCTGTATTTTGTTCAGTTGGCGGAGTTCAGCCACAAAGTGAAACAGTATGGCGACAAGCGAACAAATATAGAGTGCCTAGGATTATATTTGTAAACAAGATGGATAGAACTGGTGCTGATTTTTATATGGTTGAGAGCCAAGTAAATGAAAGATTGAAATCAAACGCAGTGCCAATTCAGTTGCCAATAGGAGCAGAAGAGGATTTTACTGGTGTTATTGATTTGGTTCAAATGAAAGCTATAGTATGGGATCAAGATGCCGCTATGGGTTCAAACTATCATGTAGAAGATATACCAGAAGATATGCTTGAAAAAGCACAATCATATAGAGAAAAGATGATGGAATCAGCAGCAGAAGCTGACGATGAGCTTATGGAGAAGTTTTTTGAAAACGGTGAATTAAGCGAAGATGATATCATCAAAGGTCTCAAAAAAAGTTGTCTTGATATGTCTATCACTCCTATGACATGTGGAACTGCTTTTAAAAACAAAGGAGTTCAAACTCTACTTGATGCAGTGGCACTTTATTTGCCATCTCCTTTAGAGGTTGAAGATATCAAAGGTGAGACACAAGATGGCAAAGATGTTATCGTGCCATCTACTGACGATGGCGAGGTTGCGGCATTGGCATTTAAAATTATGACTGATCCATTTGTAGGTCAGCTTACATTTACAAGAATATACAGAGGAGTTCTAAAATCAGGAACTTATGTATACAACTCTACTAAGATGAAAAAAGAGAGAATTGGACGACTACTTAAGATGCACTCAAACAAACGAGAAGAGGTAAGTGAACTATATGCAGGTGAGATAGGTGCGGTTGTGGGACTAAAATCAACTGTCACTGGTGATACACTTGCGAGTGAAAAAGAGCCGCTTTTGCTTGAACGAATGGACTTCCCTGAGCCTGTAATATCAGTAGCAGTGGAGCCAAAAACCAAAGCAGATCAAGAGAAGATGGGTGTGGCATTGGGTAAATTAGCACAAGAGGACCCAAGCTTTAGAGTCGCTACCGATGAAGAAAGCGGTCAAACTATCATATCTGGTATGGGTGAATTGCACTTAGAGATATTGGTCGATAGAATGAAAAGAGAGTTTAGTGTAGAAGCTGAAGTTGGAGCACCACAAGTAGCATATAGAGAGACTATAAAAAACGGTGTCCAACAAGAATACAAATATGCAAAACAATCAGGTGGACGAGGTCAATATGGTCATGTATTTCTAAAAATTGAACCTATGACAAAAGAGGAGACCAACGAACAAGGTTTTGAATTTGTCAACGAAATAAAAGGTGGAGCGATACCAAAAGAGTTTATACCAGCAGTTGAAAAAGGGTGTAAAGAGACTATGCAAGGCGGAGTTTTGGCAGGTTATCCACTCGTAGATATACGAATAACTGTTTATGATGGTTCATATCACGATGTAGATAGTAGTGAGATGGCATTTAAACTTGCTGCTTCTATGGGGTTTAAAGCTGGTTGTAGACAAAAAGAAGCAGGTGCTTGTATACTTGAACCTATGATGAGAGTGGAGATTGAGACACCAGAAGATTATATGGGCGATGTGATAGGTGATTGTAACAAACGACGAGGTCAGGTACAATCTATGGACGATAGAGCTGGTGTGAAACTGGTCGTAGCACTCGTGCCATTGGCTGAGATGTTTGGATATTCGACAGATTTACGAAGTATGTCTCAAGGAAGAGCTACATATAGCATGATATTTGACCAGTATATGGAAGTGCCAAAAAATGTAGCAGAAGATATCATGAAACAAAGAAACGGATAAGAAAGAGAAGATAAGATCTTCTCTTGTCAAAAGTGTTGATGATGAAAAGAAACAAAATAGTTCGCGAAAACTTTTTGCACAGCAAGGGTATTAAGTGATGGTTTTAAATCAAGAGATTTTTGGTAAATATAAAAAGAGTTTTCACAACATTGATTTGACAAACTATGAAAGATTGGATTATAAACTAATGTTTATAGATAGAACAAACAAAAAAAGGATATCAATATGAATATATCAAGTGTAGTAGTACAAACAGTGCCAAAATATCTCGATCAATTGGTTCAGGATTTAAAAGATTGTGATGCTTGTGATTATCATTTGCATGATGAAAAAGGGCGAATAATAGTCACAATAGAGGGCGAAGGAGTGAGCGAAGAGCTTAAAAAGATGAAAGTCATAGAGTCTTTGCCACATGTGGTATCAGCACAAATGCAGATGGCATATAGCGAAGATGAGTTGGATATGCATATGCAAAGACTTGAAAATGCAGATGCAGTGCCACGAATGTTGCATGACAACGATATAAAACCAGAAGAGATTATATACAATGGCGATTTGAAAAAGAAAAATTTAGAGGGTTTCGCAAAACGATTTGACGAACAAAAAAGATAAAAGGATAGATGATGGAAGGTAGATTGTGGACGATATTGGGAACTATTGGTGGTCATGGGCAGTTTTGGCTCATACTTTCGCACCTTGTTTTGACGGTGATAATTGTGCTTATTTTAGCAAAACTATCTACAAGAAAACTTCAATTGGTGCCAACTGGCACACAAAATGTGATGGAGAGTTATATTCAAGGAGTTATAGCTATTGGTGCTGATTCTATGGGTGAAAAAAATGCCAAAAGATATATGCCACTTATAGGAACTCTTGGTCTTATCATATTTGTATCAAATATGATGGGAGTAATACCAGGTTTTGAGTCAGTTACTGGCAATATAAACTTCACATTGGCATTGGCTATATTGGTATTTGTTTATTATAATTACCTTGGATTTAAAGAAAATGGAGCAAAAAAATATTTAGGTCATATGATGGGTCCAGTGCCAGTGCTTGCTCCTTTGATGTTTCCTATAGAAATAATATCACACTTTTCACGAGTAATATCACTATCGTTTAGATTGTTTGGTTCAGTAAAAGGTGACGATATGTTTCTTATGGTGCTTTTGATGCTTGTCCCATGGGTTGCACCGCTTCCTGGATTTTTCTTGCTTACTGCTTTTGGGCTATTGCAGTCATTTATATTTATGATACTTACATATGTCTATATAGCAGGTTCTATCATGATGAGCGAAGAGGAACACTAAAAATGGTATGTTAAAATACCAAATAACAGACCCAAAAATATATGGCGATACAGTAGAGAAGTTTGCTGTATCGTTAGATAAAACTATCAAAAAATATAGAGCAGATATGGTGTGTTTTAGAGATAAAATATCCAAAAATAGGTTTGAACTATCAAAACTATTTTTGACTATTTGCAAAAAAAATAAAATATCCAAAATCTTGATAAATACAGATATCTATATAGCAAAAAAACTCAAATTTGATGGAGTTCATCTTCCATCAAACAAACTAACAGATATAAAAAAAGCAAAAAGATATGGGCTATTTGTCGTAGCAAGTTGCCACAACAAAGAAGAGATAAGATATGCTATAAAAAAAAAGTGTGACATAATAACATATTCACCAATATTTAATACACCAAACAAAGGCAAAAAAAAGGGTTTAAGAGATTTAAAACGAGTAGTAAATATACACAATATACCAACCATAGCATTGGGTGGTATTGTAGATGATGGATATATAAAAAAGATAAGAACTACCAAATCTATTGGTTTTGCTTCTATAAGATATTTTACAAAAGGATGTTTGTATGATTAGACTAAACTGTGACATAGGCGAAGGTTTTGGGATATATGAACTAAATAACGATGAAAAGATATATCCACATATAGATATGGCAAATATAGCTTGCGGTTTTCATGCTGGAGATGCAAACACTATGCAAAAAAGTGTCAAGATGGCTTTGGATAATTTTGTCCAAATAGGAGCTCATATATCTTATCAAGACCTCATAGGTTTTGGTAGGCGACATATGAGTTATACAAATAAAGAGTTAGAGCAGATATCATTGTATCAAATAGGAGCTTTAAGTGCTTTTTGTTTGACCAACAACACAAATATCTCCTATATCAAACCACATGGAGCTATGTATAACGATATGATGAATGATGAAAATATATTTAAAACTTTGCTTCAAACAATCCAAAAATATGACAACAAACTAAAACTTATGGTGCTATCACGAAGCAACAACACAAGATATGAAAATATAGCAAAAAGATTTAATACAGAATTGATATTTGAAGTGTTTGTCGATAGAAACTATACAGATGATGGGTTTTTGCTACCAAGGAGCAATAAAGATGCAGTCATACAAGACAAAAAAGAACTGATACAAAGAGTTCAAACTCTAAAACAATATGGATATATATCGTCCATAAACCAAAAAAAGCTATATTTGCAAACAGATAGTTTGTGTATTCATAGCGACAATACTCAAGCAGTAAAAGAGCTAAAACTTCTAAAAGATATATTAAGATGAGAAGATATTTTGAGACAATAAAGTGTGAAGATTTTAAGATATTTAATCTAAGATACCATAAAGATAGGGTGGCATCTACTATAGGCTTAAATCTAAACTTGGAGGATTATATATATCCACCAAACAAAAAATTGCTAAAATGTAAGCTTGTTTATGACCAAAGTGGTGTTTTGAGTGTTGATTTTGCTATATATAAAAAACAAAATATCAAGTCGTTTAAGCTAATTTATGATGATATGATAGAATATGACAAAAAGTATGAAAATAGAGAAAATATAAAAAAACTTTTTTTACAAAAAGGTGATAACGATGAGATAATTATAGTCAAAAACAATCTAATAAGCGATACATCAAAAGCAAATATAGCTATAAAATACAAGAATGGTTGGATTACTCCAAAAAAGCCACTACTAAAAGGAACAAAAAGAGCAAAGATGTTAGAGAAAAAAAAGATAACACCTAGTGATATTACAGTGGATATGCTAATAAACTGCCAAGAGTTTGCTTTGTTAAATGCTATGGTTGGTTTTTATAAAATAAAAGGATATGAATTTGAACGATAAACCTAACAATATATTTTTAAACGACAAACTTCAACTACTTCAAGCAAGACAGATAAGAGAGATATTGAATCTGATGTTAGATATCACAAAAGAGTTATCTATCTATGTCAAGAGAGATTTGATAGAGTTCAAGCCACAACTACCCAAAAGTTTGATGGCAAAATTTGATACTATTTTATTGCTTGAGCTTAGAAATTGGACTATCCAATCAGCGATACTCGATAGGATTGATTTTTCATTTGAAGCAGGTTTTGGCAAAGAAAATATAGGATCAGTATTGACTATACCATATGAAGCGGTCTATCAGATATTGGTCAATAAAGATATAATATATATAAATCAAACATCTTTATATCTTTTAAAAGATGAAAAAATAGATAGTTATGAGATGTTCAAAAACAATCCATTGAATAGTAGGTTGATAGATGAATAGAGCAAATTTGAAAAAGGTGTGTTTATGAGTAGAGCTATGTTTTTGTTGGTTGTTGTCATTGGGTTGGCATTTTTACTTTTTAGGCTTTTTGAGCCATTTTTATTGAGTTTGTTTGTTGCTGTGCTTTTAGCTGTATCTACAAGTTCTATCAAGGATATGCTTTTTGTCAAAATAAAAAGCAAAACAGTTGTTAGTTTGATAATGACTGTGGCAATTTTTGTGCTATTTTTCTCTCCAGTGTTGTATTTTTTGCTTAAACTTTTGTCTATGCTTGAACAGATAGACGAAGATAGATTGACTATTGTATACAATCAAGTATACTTTTTGATATCGGATATAAACAACAACTACTCAATATTTACTCAAAATATTAAACAGATAATAGCAAATATAGATATCAAATCAATAATTAAAAATATTATCTCATTTATATCATATATGGGAATAGGTTCTGTAGGATTTATAATGAACTTGATATTGGTCGTGGTATTTTATACGATATTTAATTTTTATAGTCAAGAGATAGTATCTTATATAAAAACAGTTTTGCCACTTGAACAAATAGAAAAAAAAGAGCTTTTTTCTAAACTATCAAACACCATGGGAGTGGTATTTTACTCTATCATATCTACTGCTATTTTTGAAGGATTTTTATTTGGGGCATTTGTCTCTATGTTTGGATACGATGGTTTGATGTTTGGGATTTTGTATGGTTTTGCTTCACTGATACCAGTTGTAGGTGGGATTATTATGTGGTTGCCACTTGCTATTTTGCAACTTATCGATGGCAATATTCAAAATGCCATATATATATCGCTCTATACTATCATAGTGATATCTATCATAGCAGATACTATCATAAAACCACTCATCATAAAATATATAAATCAAAACATAGTCGAAAACCCTACAAATATAAATGAACTTGTAGTATTTTTCTCTATCGTAGCAGGGCTTGGGGCATTTGGTTTTTGGGGTATGATAATAGGTCCAGCTATTGTGGCTGCATTTTTGATGGTATTGGATATATCAAAAAAAAGGATTTAGTTTGATTTGATATAATACAATTGTGATTATTTTAAAACAATCAAAAAACCTAATAACACAATAGAGTTTTATATGGTAGCTATAGTTATGGCAAACAAGTTACAAATAGTGATATAGATATATCAACATAAATACAATTTTTAATATAGGCGGAAAAACAATATATGAAAAACAATCCAAAGATATTGGTCATAGGCGATATGATGATAGACCACTACTTGTGGGGCAAAACAGACAGAATATCACCAGAGGCACCAGTACAAATAGTAGATATATCTCATCAAGATGAGCTACTAGGAGGTGCGGGCAATGTCATAAACAATCTTAGAGCATTTGGCTGTGATGTAGCGACCATATCTGTCGTGGGAGATGATACAGTAGCACAAACAATCAAAAACAAGCTTGATGATATAGCAGTCAAACATATACTTATAAAACAAAAAAACAGAACTACATCTAAAAAAAGTAGGCTAATAGCATCGCACCAACAAGTAGTGAGATACGACGAAGAGTCCAAAGATGATATATCCAATAAAACTGCTGACAAAATTTTAAGTGAGTTTAAGCATATATTAAAAAATTATGATATAGTTTTGCTAAGTGATTATGGTAAAGGAGTGCTTACAGATAACTTAACAAAAGATATCATAACTTATAGCAATAAAATTGGCAAAAAAGTGCTCGTAGATCCAAAAGGCGATGATTTTTCAAAATATAGTGGTGCTTATCTTTTGACACCAAATCGCCAAGAAGCAGTAAAAGCAACCAATATAGAGATAAAAGATGATATATCATTAAAAAAGAGTTTAACCTACTTGATGAATATAGTCAAAGTGCCACTTATAACATTGAGTGAAGATGGTATAGTTGTTTTGCTTGATAAAGATGAGGTATATAGTTCTCCTACAGTAGCAAGAGAGGTTTATGATGTGACAGGAGCTGGCGATACGGTATTGGCAAGTCTTGGATACTGTTTGGCAAAAGATATGGATATAAAAGCATCATTGCAGTTTGCAAATCTTGCTGCTAGTGTGGTTGTGAGCAAAATAGGTTCTGCTACTGCTACAATTGATGAGATAGAGCGATACAAAGATACTATAAATCAAAACAGTATAGATAGTCATATAAAAACTACACAAGAGATAAAAGAGATAACCAAAAACTACAAAAATAAAAATAAAAAAATAGTATTTACAAATGGTTGTTTTGATATACTTCACAAAGGACATGTTAGCTATTTGCATACTGCAAAATCATTTGGTGATATTCTTATAGTAGGGCTAAATAGCGATAAAAGTGTCAAAAAACTAAAAGGAGAAAACAGACCCATCAATACACAAGATGACAGAGCATATATACTATCAGCACTCAAAAGTGTAGATATAGTTGTGTTGTTTGATGAAGATACACCATATGAACTCATAAAGTGTATCAAGCCAGATGTTTTGGTAAAAGGCGGTGATTATAAAGGCAAAGATGTAGTAGGTAGCGATATAGCTGGGTCTTTAAAGTTGGTTGATTTTGTAGATGGCAAATCTACTACAAAAATTATACAGAAGATAGAACAAATAGATAAAGATAAAGATTAGTATAATTTTTGGTTTGTTTAAGAAGCATATGTTAAAATGCTGTTGTCGTCATTTGACAAATTTTAAAAGGAGCATTTATGCAACAAAACAAATGTAATATACAAAATATTACAAACGATACCATAAACGGAGTGGAGAGTAGTAGTCCTTATTTGAAAACCCTTACAAGCAAAAGCAAACATCTATTTAAGATAGTTGGCTTAACTTCTGCCATATTTATGGCAAGTGTCACGAATCTATCTGCGCTTGATGTGATGGTTGGTATAAATATTCCAAGTAAAGATATTAGTATAGCTGACAAAGATGCTATTGATGATATTGCTACTTTTAGTAGCAAGTTTAAAGTAGCACCATCTGTTGGTTTGAGAACTGAACCTAACTATATTAGTGATGGGCAGTTTGGATATTTTTTTCAATTTGATGGAGCAACCTTTGATATAGACACTCAGGAGATTAATGATGAGGATGACCCTAAAGATATTGGAACATCGATATCTGGTAGCTCGCTTCTTGCTGTTCCCACGATATTTTATCATTTTAATAAAAGTCAAACAGCCTGGAGCCAAAAATTTGGTATCGGTGTAGGGGCTGGTTATTTAGATTTAAGAGGTGATTTTATTGTTACTGATAATACCCATCCAGAATATAATCAAAAAATTGATGTAGATACAAAAGGATGGGGCATGGCTGTTGGTGTTTTTTTTGAAGTATCAAATGACAAACATTTGTTTATAATACAAAATTTTGCACCAACAATTAGTGATGACAAATATGAATATCAACAGCACAATATTGATATGATGTATAGATATAAGTTTACTATAGATAATTTTCCATTTAGATTAAACTAAAAGAGATTGTCTATGGTATTTTTTCTTGTATCAAGCTTCGCTTGACACAAGAAATTCTAAAGGCACTTATCTTATCGC
>JAOZJU010000067.1 GCA_029935705.1 Arcobacteraceae bacterium | reverse complement strand
GACCAGATATGGCACCGATGCTTTTTACAGATGCAATTCTTAATGACAGAGCTATAAAAGTATTTAACCATGGGAATATGAGTAGAGATTTTACTTATGTAGACGATATAGTAGATGGTATAGTAAAGGTTATATTAAATCCTAGTGATTTTAAAGTATATAATATTGGAAACAATGCCCCAGTAAGTTTAATGGAGTTTATAGAAACTTTAGAAAAAGCTATAGGAAAAGAGGCTACTAAAAACTTCTTGCCTATGCAAGATGGGGAGGTAGAATCAACTTATGCAGATGTTAGTGGATTAATTGAAGATTTTGATTATAAGCCAGATACTAAGTTAGCTGATGGGATTGGTGAATTTGTGAAGTGGTATAGAGAGTTTTATGGAGAAACGAAATGACTAATATAGTTTTATGTGGAGGAAGCGGCACAAGATTATGGCCAATTAGCCGTACCCTTATGCCTAAACAGTTTGTAAAACTATTCGATGATAAATCACTATTCCAATTAACAGTGGAGCGAAATAGTAAAATATGTGATAGTCAATTTATAGTATCAAATACTGAACAATATTTTTTAGCATTAGACCAACTTGAGGAACTTAATAAAACTAACAATAAATATTTATTAGAACCGATAGGTAGAAATACAGCTCCTGCTATTGCACTAGCATGTATGGCATTACCTAAAGATGAAATTGTACTAGTTACTCCATCTGATCACTTAATAAAAGATGAAGATGAATATAAAGATGTATTACTTAAAGCAGAGCAATTAGCCAATGATAATAATCTTGTAACATTTGGTATAAAGCCTAAATTTGCTGAAACTGGATTTGGATACATTCAAGCAAAGCTTGAAAATGAAGAATTAGGAATTTTTAATGTTGAATTGTTTCATGAAAAGCCTAATTTTAACACAGCTACAAAATATTTAGAAGAAAATTTAAAATTCAACACTCAACATTCATCATTGTTCCTTTGGAACTCTGGTATGTTTATGTTTAAAGCTGGGGTATTTTTAGAAGAACTTAAAAAGTATTCACCAGAGATTTACGAAGCATCTTTAACTGCTCACAATAACAGTAAAAAAGATGATGCAATAATTAGAATAGCTCATAATGATATGATCAATATTCCAGAAGATAGTATCGATTTTGCAGTAATGGAAAAATCAAGTATTGTAAAAGTCGTACCATCAGATATAAACTGGTCAGATGTAGGTAGCTTTGATGCACTATTTGATGAACTTCCAAAAGATAAAAATAATAATACACAAAATGACAAACATATATCTATAAATAGTAAAAACAATCTTGTATATGGAAAAGATAAATATATAGCAACTGTAGATGTAGAAGATCTAATCATGGTAGATACAGGAGATGCACTTCTAGTATCAAAAAGGGGATCTTCTCAAAAAGTAAAACAAGTAGTAAATGAAGTCAAAAAAACAACACAACTACACAACATGCACCTCACTGGCTATAGACCATGGGGAAGCTACACAGTTCTCGAAGATAAGCAAGGCTACAAGATCAAACGAATAGAGGTCAAACCAGGCAAACGACTCTCACTTCAGCGACACAAACACAGAAACGAACACTGGATAGTAGTATCAGGCACTGCTGTAGTCACTATCAATGACAACACCTTTGAACTCAAGCAAAACCAATCAACCTATATAAAAGCAGGAGATATCCACCGACTTTTAAATAAAACAAAAGAAAGTTTAGTTATAATAGAAGCACAAGTAGGAAGCTATACAGGTGAAGATGACATAGAACGACTTGAAGATGACTACAAAAGGAGTTGAACACATGGCAAAAAAAGTAGCATTAATTACTGGCATTACAGGACAAGATGGAAGCTATCTTGCGGAGTTTTTACTTAAAAAAGGTTATGAAGTACATGGTATCAAAAGAAGAAGTAGTCTTTTTAATACAGATAGAATAGACCACTTATATCAAGACCCACATGACAAAAATGTAAACCTACATCTTCACTTTGGCGATATGACTGATAGTATGAACTTGACTCGTATTATACAAGAGGTTCAGCCAGATGAGATATACAATCTAGCTGCCATGAGCCATGTAGCTGTATCTTTTGAAACTCCTGAGTATGTAGCAAATGCCGATGGCACTGGAACACTTAGAATACTTGAAGCAGTTAAACTTTTAGGACTTACAAAAAAAACAAAGATATATCAAGCAAGCACAAGTGAATTATATGGAAAAGTACAAGAGACACCACAAAGTGAAACCACACCTTTTTATCCAAGAAGTCCTTATGCAGTAGCAAAGATGTATGCATACTGGATAACAGTAAACTATAGAGAAGCTTATGGTATGTTTGCTTGTAATGGAATCCTGTTTAATCATGAAAGTCCAGTAAGAGGAGAAACTTTTGTAACTAGAAAGATTACAAGAGCAGCATCAAAAATATCATTGGGTTTACAAGATAAATTATATCTAGGAAACCTTGACGCAAAAAGAGATTGGGGTCATGCAAAAGATTATGTTCAAATGATGTGGTTAATCCTTCAAGCTGATGAACCAGAAGACTGGGTAATAGCTACAGGAGAAACTACAACAGTGCGAGAGTTTGTGAATATGAGCTTTGCTTTTGCTGGGATAAATCTAAGATTTGAAGGTGTTGGAAAAGATGAAGTTGGAATTATAGATAGTATAGATGAAGAAAAATACAACAAAGTAATTCT
>JAOZJU010000039.1 GCA_029935705.1 Arcobacteraceae bacterium | reverse complement strand
CGCAACCACCGGGGCCGAAACCCAGTGCTATATCCAGTTAAGCCATGGACGCATAGTTAAAGTTGTCTATTATACAAAAAAAAACTTAAATTTATGGCTTTGTTAAAGAATTTGTGGTATAATGTAAAAAAGGAAAAATATGCTTAGATATATTATGGCTGTAGTTTTGTTTCTAACTGTATTCACAGGATGTGCCCAAAAGACAAACATAAAAGCAATAAAAGCTGGCAAAGTAAACGATAGTGATATTAGATCTATAGCTGTGTTGAGATTTCAAAACGATAGTATAGGTCAAAGCGATATCATAAGCTCAAAAGTTGTAAATCACACCATAGATGGCAAAAAATATTTTCAAGTAGCTTCAAGAAAAGATTTAAATGTTGTATTAAATGAAAAAAAGCTAAATGACTCAGGTCTTGTAGATATAGACAATACAAAATCAAGCGGTTTAACTCAAGTAAAAACTCTGCTTTTAGGACGAGTTTTAGATATAGGTTCATCGTATAGTTATTATCGTAAAGATGTCAAAACAGATAGTTGTAGATCTTATGCCAAAACAAAAAAAGGGAAAAGTTATTGTAAAGAATATTATACGAGAACTATAGCTTGTAAAACTCAAAACTATACTCTGTCTACAAATGTAAAATTAGTAAAGGTACGAAACTCAAAAATACTATTTTCAAAAAATTATAGTGCCAAAGATAAAAAAAATCACTGTGAAAACGATAGCAAAATACTACCAGATAAGTATCAGATGGCTTCTAAACTTGCAAAAACCGTAGCAGATGACCTTTTGCTTGATATAGCTCCAAGCTATACAAACTTTTCAGTAGGACTTCTTGATGATCCTGATACAAACTATAGCTCAAAATCAACTGGACTACTTAAGCTAGGACTAAAACTAATAGAAAAAAACCAGATGCAAGAAGCTCACAATATGCTCACTACTCTTAACAAACAAACATCAAATAGTAGCTATGTTGCATTATACAATCTAGGAGTAACCAAAGAAGCATTGGGTGATCATAGAGGTGCTTTAAGTTTATACAATCAAGCAAACAAAAAAGCTTTAAGCAAAGGCAAAATAGTAGATGAGATAGCAAGTGGCATCAAAAGAGCTAAAAAAAATATCATAGAACAAGATTTAGCAAAAAAACAGATGAATAGTAGGTAAAATTATGAGATATATTTTTCTTTATAAAATTTTTGGTTTATTTGTAGCTGTTTTGTTGTTTGCATCGTGTGCATCAAAAACAGATATAAATATAGACAAATATACAAAATCCATAAATAAAAGTTTCAAAATTCCCGAAAGTTGCAAAAAATATTACACGATGAAAAAACAAAAAGTAGCAGTAGTGAACTTTACAAACAACTCTACATTTGGTAGAGCAAACACGAAAAGTAGCAGTTCGCATACAAAAGTTGGTCTTGGTTTTATATCTATAAGTGGTTCAGCGGACAAGCATGGCAACACCAAAGTGGTTGATCCACGATTGGCATCGGCATTTATTCCAAAAATAGAGCAGATGTTATTAAACACAAAAGCAGTTGAGTTGTACTCACGATCTGATATGGATAAGATAGATACAGAGCTTAAACTCCAAGATAGTGGCTTGCTCGATAGTAACACAGTAGTCAAATTTGGCAAACTTTCTGGTGTCAATTTTATCATCACAGGTTCTATTGACTATGTCAAACATAAGTTTCAAAACTACTCTCAATACTCAGGCGGTTTATTAAATGCAGCTGCTTATAGTGACAACGATAACTTACTGCTGTTAAGTGCTGGTATTCATCTGGTCTCAGCTTTGTCAGATGGCACAGATATAGAAGTAGGAACAACTCTAAAGATACTTGATGTCAAGACAGGCAAAATTATGTTTAGCAAACAAGTTGAAGAAAAAGTAAGCATAAGAAGCAACACTAAACCAACCTATGAAGAGCTAGTAGGTGCTGTAAAATATAGCATAAACAAAGCTTTGCCATCTTTAAAAGCAGAGTTAAGCAAACATTTTTCACAAACTGGATATATACGACAGATCAAAACAGATGGAGATCGTTTTGCTGTGCAGATAAATATGGGAAGAGATAGCAATATAAAACAATCAGACAAGTTTTTTGTGTTAAATCTTGAGAGTTTTAAAGACCCAGTAAGTGGAAAAGTAGGTTGTGATATAAGCAAAACAGGAACAATACTAAAAGCTACAAACAACATAAACAAAAAAAACAGTTGGCTAATAAGCGACACTATAGATAACTTATCTAAAAACAAGTTAGTAAAAAAGGATTTTGATGATTAGATTTATGATATGGACAATAGCAATTTTGTTGTTCTCAGGGTGTGGAGGTGCTACTAGCTCCTCACAAGCGATGCCAAGCTGGTATCTAAACTCACCACAAAACAACACGACACAGATATACGGCACAGGAGAAGCTACAAACAAAAAAGAGGCTATTAACAATGCTTTAGCTGATATGTCGGCAAATCTGATAGTATCTGTCAAATCAAAAATAGAGACGACTACTACAAACTCTTCAAGCACTGGTTATCTTAAAGATAGTTCCAAGCAGGTTATCACTGAAGCTAAAAAAATCACATTTACAAATGCAAAGATAAAAAATATCAAAAATATATCTACATCTATATATGTCTTGATGTCAGTAGATAGAGAAGAGTTATTTCGTATCAAGAAAAAAGAGTTTGACCAAGAGCACAATTTTATAGAACAAAAATACAACAACATAATCAAAAGATCAAAGATGGGACAGATAAAAGCTTTGATAAAATTAGAGCCAAAACTCACAAAAGCAAAAAACAAAAGCTTTGTGCTGTTTGCTATAAACAATCGTTTTAACTATGAGCCATATTTTACAAAATATCAAAACTATATAGACAAGATAGATAGATTGAAATCAAAACTTATAATATCTTTGGATTCAAATGAGATATTTTTTTATAATGTCATAGCATCTCAACTAAATAGCCAAAACTATAGATTGTCTAAAATGGCTCCAGATATCCGTATAAACATAAGCAATCAAGTGCGATATTCAAGAGCAAGAGGATGGCATATAGCAAAAGTAAGCTCAACCATACTTGCAAGAAGTGGTGGTAAATTGCTTTCAACCAATACCATAAACACAATAGGCAGGTCATCCTCTTCAAGAGCAAATGCTCTAAACGATGCTTCAAGACAGTTTGATGATAAAGTAAAAAAAATAGGTATAGAAAAAATACTTTTTGAAAAATAAGGGACAAAATTGAAAGAAAAATGCAAATATATATATGTCACAACTCCAATTTATTATGTAAATGATATACCACATATAGGTCATGCATATACTACTATCATAGCTGATATGCTTGCGAGATATAGTAAAATAAGAGGACAAGATGTCTATTTTTTAACAGGCACAGATGAGCATGGACAAAAGATAGAACATAGTGCTATTCAAAATGGCAAAACACCACAAGAGTATGCAGATATAGTTAGTAGCAAATTTAAAGAACTTTGGGATGATTTTGATATATCATACGACAGATTTATACGAACGACAGACAAAGAGCATAAAATAGGTGTGCAAAAAGCATTTGAGAAGATGTTTGAAAAAGGGGATATATACAAAGGCAACTATGAGGGCAATTATTGTGTAGGTTGTGAGACATTTTGGACAAAAACTCAACTCATAGATGAAGAGGGTTGCCCTGATTGTAAAAGACCTACAAATGTAGTAAAAGAGGAGAGTTATTTTTTCAGACTATCAAACTACCAAGATAAACTTTTGAAACTTTTTGAAAACAATCCAGAATTTATCTTGCCAAAAGCAAAAACAAAAGAGATAATCAACTTCGTAAAAGCTGGATTAAATGATCTGTCAATCACTAGGACAAGTTTTAATTGGGGTGTAAAACTTCCACAAGATATGAACGAACCAGAGCATGTAGTCTATGTATGGCTTGATGCTTTGATGAACTATATCACTGCTTTGGGATATGGAAGTGATGAAAAAGATATGAAGTTTTGGCCTGCAAATGTGCAAATAGTTGGTAAAGATATATTAAGATTTCATTCAATATTTTGGCCAGCATTTTTGATGAGCCTTGATATGCCACTACCAAAACATATAGCAGCTCATGGGTGGTGGACAAAAGATGGTTCAAAGATGAGCAAATCCAAAGGCAATGTAGTAAATCCAAGAGAGATAGTAGATCTATATGGACTTGATGAGTTTCGGTATTTTATATTAAGAGAGGTTCCATTTGGTCAAGATGGAGACTTTTCTACAAGAGCTTTGACAGAGAGGATAAATAGCGATTTGGGCAATGACTTGGGCAATCTTTTAAACAGAATTCAAGGTATGAGTGGAAAGTATTTTGATTTTGAATTAAACTCAAAATATGTTGAAAAATATCACCAAAAAGAGTTAGATGAGGTTAAAAATATCATAAATGGTTTAGAAAAAGATATTTTTTCTATGCAAATTAGCAGATATCTTGAAGGTATATGGCTTATCATCACTATAGCAAACAAAGCCATAGGAGACTATGAACCTTGGAGTTTGATGAAAAATGGCAAAAGAGATGAAGCTATGGCTATAGTCTCGCTTGTGGCTAACATCATGGCAAAAGTTGCATTGTTGTTAGAGTGTGTGATGCCACATAAAGTAGAGCAAATAGCACTCTCTCTTGGTATCGATATAGATAATAATCAGTTTGAAAATAGCATAACAAATCACAAACTCATAGATAGATTTACTATAAAAAAGATAGACCAGTTGTTTCCACGAATTGAAGATATTAAAAGCGAAACAAAACAAGATGAGATAAAACCAACGATAAAAAAACTAACTACAATAGAAGAGACAAACCTCATATCTATAGATAGTTTTTTTAATAGCACTATCAAAGTAGCTACAATAGTTAGTGTAGAAGATATCAAAAAGTCATCTAAACTATATAAGATAGAGGTTGATATAGGCGAGAAAAATAGCAGACAAATAGTAGCAGGCATAAAAGAGCATTATAAGATAGATGAACTTATAGATACTCAAGTGTGTGTAGTATCAAACTTAAAACCAGCAAAACTTATGGGCTTGTTAAGTGAGGGTATGCTTCTGGCATCTAAAGATGAAGATGGATTATCTCTTATAAGACCAGACAAAAAGAAAAAACCAGGCACTAAAATATCATAAATTGTAATTTTTAAGATGCAAATAGAGACAATATGCAATATAATAGATGGCAAACTGCTAAACAATCCCACTATTAGTTCCACTTCATCTTATCATATAGATCCAAAAAAGATAAAATATGGCGATACTTATATATGTTTTGATAAGAGCAAAATCAAAGAGGCTATATCCTTTGGTGCTTTTGTCATAATAGCTGATTTTTTAGATGACAGATATATCAAACAAGACAACGATATAGCTTGGATAATAGTTGAAGATATAAAAGATGCCACAGTATCGTTAAAACGATTTTTATTGAGCACTCAAGATACAAAAGCATATTTTTGTGACAAGATTACATATGAACTATTTAGAGATATTTTAGTATCTAAAGATATTGTTAAATTTTTAAAAGATGATATAAGATATGATTTTGATATCATAAACAACAACACAAACAATATCGTCTATATCAGTCAAAATAGACACTATTTGAAAAATATATTTCCTCTTTGCAAAATCTTAAACGAAAAAAAACAAATAAAACCAACAGAGCTTCAAATACACTCAATATTTGATATAAGTTTCAATTTTCAAGAAAAAAATTATAAAATTATGTTACCAAGACTATATCTTGAAAATTTTCTAAATATAGTATCGTTTTGTGATAAATATGAAGATATAAATATAGATGAAAATATCTTAAATATAAAAAAGTTTAGATATTTTGCTCCTATATTTGTAGATAGTTTTCTAAATATAGTAGAGTTTGGCAAATCAAACCATCTAATAATAGCAAATAGCGACAACCAAATAATCAAACCACAAATAGAGTTTTTAAAATCAAACTACAAATATGGCACGATAAATATCATCCAAAAAACCAACAAAGATATCTTGTCGCAAATAAGTTTATCTTGCAACATAAACTATATCGTTGGTTTTGACTACCAAGATATAGTTGAGTTATTAGATAAAAAGATGGCTTTAAAACAAAACATAAGCTTGTTTTAAACTTTTTAGATATAATAACATATAAAAAGGGGTTTGATGAAAAGAGATTATTGTGAGCTTATTGATGAGAGTTATATAGGAAAAAGAGTTCAAGTATCTGGCTGGGTAAATAACAGGCGAGACCATGGAGGACTTATATTTATAGATTTAAGAGACAAGGGTGAAGTTGTCCAACTTGTATGCGATCCAAAAGATAGCAAAACTTCGTGGGAAATAGCAAATAAAGTTAGAGATGAGTTTGTGCTTGAAGCTACTGGTGTGGTTCGCCCACGAGGTGTTGGACTTGAAAATGAGAAACTAAAAACAGGCAAGATAGAGATAGTCGTAGATAGTTTAAAGATAGAGAACAGTTCAAAACCTATGCCATTTGATATAAATGATACTAAAGTAAATGAAGAGATAAAACTAAAAAATAGATTTTTGCAACTTCGTTCTGCTAAGATGGCAAAGATATTTAAACTTCGCCACAAAGTTACTTTAACGGCGAGAAACACTCTTGATAGACTTGGATTTGTGGATATAGATACACCTATTTTAACCAAATCAACTCCAGAGGGAGCTAGGGATTATTTGGTGCCTAGCCGTGTCCATGGTGGTGAGTTTTATGCCTTGCCTCAATCTCCACAGCTATTTAAACAGCTTCTTATGATAAGTGGGTTTGATAGGTATTATCAAATAGCAAAATGTTTTAGAGATGAAGACCTTCGTGCCGATAGACAACCAGAGTTTACACAAATAGATGTAGAGATGAGTTTTTGCAACCAAAATGATGTGTTGAACATAGCTCAAGAGCTTATATACGATATATTTAAAACAGCCAACATAGATATAGATAAAAACTTCCCACAAATTACTTATAGCCAAGCTATGGAAAAATACGGAACCGACAAACCAGATATAAGGTTTGATATGGCTATGGTCGATGTAGCAGATATATTTAAAAATAGCACCAATGAGATATTTAGCACTATTGCTAAAGATAGAAAAGCAAACCGTATCAAAGCTTTGCGATGTCCAGGTGGCGACAAAATATTTTCAAAACGACAGATGAAAGGTTTTGAAGAGTTTGTTAGAAAATTTGGAGCAAATGGGTTGGGATATTTTCAGCTAAAAGAGGATGGCCTAAAGGGACCTTTGACAAAATTTTTTACTCAAACAGATTTGGAAAATATCATCAAAACGACCAATCTGCAAGTAGGCGATATTGTCTTTTTTGGAGCTGGCGAGAAAAAGCTTGTTTGGGATTATATGGGCAGACTAAGAGTTCATCTATCACAGCTTATGGATATAGTGCCAAACGATATCTATAAGTTTCTTTGGGTTGTTGATTTTCCTATGTTTGAAGTAGAAGAGGGCAAAGTAAAAGCACTTCATCATCCTTTTACTATGCCAAAAACTCTTGACAATATTGATGATATAGAGGATATAGAGTCTATAGCTTACGATATAGTCCTAAATGGTGTAGAGCTCGGCGGTGGAAGTATGAGAATACACAAAAAAGATATTCAAAAGAAAGTTTTCTCTCTTATGAATATAGATGCCAAGGAAGCAGAAGATAAGTTTGGATTTTTGCTCAATGCCCTTGAATATGGAGCACCACCACATGGCGGTTTTGCTATAGGGCTTGATAGATTGATAATGTTACTTACAAATTCAAGTAGCATAAGAGATGTGATAGCATTTCCAAAAACACAAAAAGCACAATGTTTGTTAGCTCAAGCACCAAGTGCCATAGATAAAAATTTGCTCGATGATTTAAGTTTGAGACTAAAACAAAACCAAAATGATAAAGATAACAAATGACACAGATATCAAATGGGATATAGATATAAAACTGCTTGAAAATATATCAAAAAACCTTACTAAAAAAGATATTGAAGTGGTATTGATAAGCGATAAAAAGATACAAGATATAAACTACAAATATAGAGATATAAACAAAGCCACAGATGTTTTAAGCTTCGCATATAAAGATATACCAATAGCTGGCACTATATATATATGTTTGGATCTTATGATAAAAAATAGCAAAAAATTTTCACACAATATGACAGATGAACTATGCTTGATGTTTGTTCATGGTGTGCTTCATCTTATAGGATATGACCACGAAGTAGATAAGGGCGAGTTTAGAGAAAAAGAGATGGAGCTAATTGATCAGTTTGGTCTGCCTAAAAGTTTAATATCAAGGAGCGATATATGATAGATATTGGTATATTTGTAGTATCTATGGCGGTGCTAATATATGGTGCGGATTTTATCATAGATGAAGGTGAAAAGATAGCAAACCATTTTCATATATCGCCATTTATCATAGGTGCTACACTTATAGCTCTTGGCACAAGTTTGCCTGAGATGGCTGTGAGTATCAGTGCATCTTATAAAGGAAGTGCAGATATAGCAGTAGCAAATGTCATAGGAAGCACTATTTTTAATATATCTTTAGTGCTTGGTGTTACATTTGTCATAGCAAAAAATATCTCACCATCAAGAGATCTATTTGGTCATGATTCATCATGGGTGCTTTTTCCTATATTTGTATTTATGCTTATGGGTTTTGATGGAGTTTTAAACACTATTGATGGTATATTGTTTCTAATGCTTATGGTAGCATATGTGATGTTTTTGATAAATTCACATCGATTAGAGAGTGAAAACAAAATAAAAAAAGATCAGGAAAATTTTAAATGGTTTAGTGCTATTTTGTTTTTGCTTTTGGGTTTTGTAGCACTTGTAGGTGGTGCAAATCAAGCGGTCATAAGTGCTAAAAATATAGCTACAGATTTTGGAGTAAACGAATGGATAATAGGTCTCTTTCTCGTGGCATTTGGCACTAGTTTACCAGAGTTGGTCGTAGCTATAAAGGCATCGCTTAAAAACAGAGCCGATATGGCTATAGGCACTATAATAGGAAGCAATGTAGCGAACTTTACTATGGTGCTTGGGATTAGTGCGATTGTAAATCCACTAAATGTGGATTTTGCTACTTATATGTTTGATATAGTCACGGCAGTTTTATTGTCGTTTATGTTGGTATTTGTCATGGCAAATAAACTTTACAACAAAAGTGTAGGTTTGGTATTTTTAGTAGTGCTGATATTGGTGATGCAAAATAGTTTATCCCAACTTTAGCATAAAAAAAAGGAGTTAAAATGAAAAAAGAAGAGTATGAAAATTTTGAAGATGATTTTGAAGTTTGTGAATGTATGGGTGTGACACTTTTACAGATAAAAGAAGCTATAAAAGATGGCTGTAAAACAGTAGAGGATATCATGGAGAAGACAGATGCAGGAACTGCTTGTCAAAGATGTCAAAGTCTCACTGAAGATACAGATGGTGCCAAAGAGCTTCATATAGATGAGATTTTACAGTTTGAAAAATAGTAGTCAAGATATATGTGTTTTGTGTCAAAACAGTGACAATTTGATAGAGTTTCAGGTCAAACCAAAAGATGAGTTTGTCTTGCTGTGTGATAATTGTATCTCATCTATAGATGAGCCTACCAAAGATGAAAACCACTGGAGATGTTTGGATAACTCTATGTGGAGTGAGGTAGAAGCTGTCAAGGTGTTGTCTTATAGAGTTTTGAAACTATTGGGCAAAACAGATGAGTGTGATATGATCTATATGGAAGAGCATATTAAAAAATGGGCAGATGATATACCATCGAAAGATGAGGTCTGTATAGATGCAAATGGAAATATACTAGAATCTGGCGATACAGTAACTATCATCAAAGATTTGCCAGTAAAAGGGGCAGGTTTTGTAGCAAAGCAAGGTACAAGTGTCAAAAATATACAGCTTGTTTCAAATGACCCCACACATATCCAAGGCAAAGTAAACGGTGTGAAGATATTTATCTTGACAAAATATGTTAAAAAATAGAGTTAAAATGAGTGAATTAAAAAAATTTCAAATTATAAATAAAATGGAGGGCATATCCTATATCATACTGATATTTGCAGCTATGCCCTTAAAATACATATTTTTGATACCTTTAGCTACAAAAGTAGTAGGTGCTATACATGGGATTTTGGTCATAATATTTTTTTATCAGATATTTTTAGCAAAAAAGGAGGCAAATATCTCATATGTTAAAACATTTTATTATAGCATATTGTCTCTTTTGCCTTTTGGTAGTTTTTATATAGACAAAGATTTAAGAACCACCTAAACAGATCTCTACAAAACCTCTATAACTCATAGAAGCAGTAGTTTTTTACAAAAGATTTTTAAGCCAAAAGCGATAATTATGTTTTTTGTTTTTTTATTTTTTATTTTCT
>JAOZJU010000014.1:32093-34539 GCA_029935705.1 Arcobacteraceae bacterium | reverse complement strand
TTCCAGTGTGACAGTCAATTTCAATCGCTATCCAGTTGATAACTCACAAAAAATAAATGTAAATGCTGGGATTAAATATTCAGGACAATTACAAGTTTCTGATCTAGATGGAGATGAGCTTAAATTTTCAAAAATAGATGATCCTGCACTTGGCACACTAACGATAAATAGTGATGGCAGTTTTGAATATACTGCCAATACCAATGTTGATGCTCTACCAATGACAGATAGTTTTTTCTATCAAGTAAGTGATGGTTTAGTAACTACAACTGCTCGTGTTAGTGTAGAAATATATGTTGCCAATGGTGATATACTGATAAACGAGATATTGGCATCAAACACCAATACTAATTTTGATACTGATTATTACTCCTTTTCAGATTGGATTGAGTTAAAAAATACAAAAAACTATCCTATTGATATTGCAGGTTTTAGTATTGAAGATGATAAAACAAAATATAGTTTTCCAGCAAATTCAATAATTCCAGCAAATGGTTATATGCTAATTTGGGCAGATGGCTTGGACACACGAAGTGAAGAATATCATGCCAATTTCAAACTAAGCAAAAAAGGTGAAACTTTAGTTTTATATGACAAAAACCAAAAAGAGATTGACAAATTTAAATTTAAAAAACAATTAGCTAATGTATCTTATGGATTGGATTCCTCTAATAAGTTGCTGTTTTTTGATACACCAACTCCAAATGCTCCAAATATAACTATTGGAATAGAAGATAAAGAGAACAGAGCACAGATGCCAACTTTTAGTTTATCTGCTGGGTTTTATACTGGCTCTCAAAGTGTTAGTTTGTCAACAACTGCTACAGATATTTATTATACCACAGATGGGTCTATTCCAACTATAAACTCAATAAAATATACAGCACCAATCAATGTTGCCACAACTACAGCAATAAGAGCCAAGGCATACGGCAATGGTTTGTTACCAAGTAAAATAGCTACTAATACATATTTTATAGATGAAAGCTCAACCTTGCCAGTTATTTCGCTAACATCAAATCCAGATAATCTTTGGGATGATCAAATTGGCATTTATGTAAAGGGTACAAATGGAATAACAGGAAGGTGCCTATCAACACCACACAATTGGAATCAAAACTGGGAAAGATCAGCAAATATTGAATTTTATGGGAGTGATAAGTCATTAAAATTTCAAGAAGATATAGAGATTGAAATTATGGGTGGTTGTACAAGAATGCATCCGATAAAATCATTAACCCTAAAGGGTGATTTTGATTATAAAATTTTTGACAGTAAAAATATTACAAAATTTGATAAGTTGATCCTTAGAAATTCTGGTAATGATTTTTATAGCACCTACTATAGAGATGCAATGATGCAAAATCTTGTAGCAAACCAGATGGATATTGATACTCAAGCATACACACCAACGATAGTTTTTTTAAATGGAGCATATTGGGGCATCCACAATTTAAGAGAAAAAATGGATGATAGTTTTATTAAACAAAATTATAACTACGATGATAATGAGATAGATTTATTGGAGTATCAAGGTTTTGTTAGAAAAGGAGACAAGAGCCATTATGTTGCTATGCTAGATTATATAAATAAAAATGACATGACACAAACTTCGGCATATGATTATATCCAAACACAAATGGATGTGAATCAATTTCTCAACTATATGTTGTCACAAATTTATTTTAGAAATGGCGATTGGCCTGGCAACAATATTCGCTATTGGCGACCAAAAACAGAAATTGGCAAGTGGCGATGGTTGATGTATGATACAGATGCTGGTTTTGGCCATCCTTCAATCAATTCAATTAATTTGGCAATAGAACACTTAGGTCTATTTAGCAACATATTGAAAAATGAAACCGCAAGATATTTATTTATTCAAAAAATGGCAGGTCATATCAATACTACATTTGATCCAACAATTGTGATTGACACAATAAATAGTATGAAATCAGTCATAGAACCAGAAATGCAAAAACATATGAACAAGTGGAATCTAAATGGCAAGAGCTTAACAACCTGGGATAGCAAAATTCAAGTAATGCGAGATTTTGCAAACGATAGGCCTGATTTTGTGCGACAACAGATCATGGATAGATGGGGCAATGGTGGCACTGCTGGCACAGATGATACAAGTGGAACAGCGACACTCACTATTGAAAATCCGCAGCATGCCAAAGGAAAGGTTGTAGTAAGCACTGTATCTATACCTCAACAAAATAGTTTTAGTGGTTTGTGGTATAAAGATATCCCTATGCAAATCAAAGCTGTCCCACAGAGCGGACAAAAATTTATGAGATGGGAGGGTGCATCTACTGACACCAACGATACTATCACTTTGACTATGACAGCAAATACCACTTTAAGGGCTATTTTTGCCGATACCAATGATACAACCGCTCCTACACTTAGCTCATCTACTCCTACAGATGACTCCACAGAT
>JAOZJU010000014.1:0-31993 GCA_029935705.1 Arcobacteraceae bacterium | reverse complement strand
GCAATAGCTTTATTGGTATAACCAATAAGACAACTCTAAACTGGACGACTATAACAGTAGCTGATACAACCGCTCCTACACTTAGCTCATCTACTCCTACAGATGACTCCACAGATGTAGCAATAGATAGTAACATAGTTTTGGTATTTGATGAAGCAGTAGCAGTCAATAGTGGTAATATTGTCATACATAAAACATCTGATGATAGTGTAGTTGAAACTATTGATATAACAAGTGGTTTAGTGACAGGTACAGGTACGACTACTTTAACTGTCAATCCTGCTAATGATCTGTTAAATAGCACTGGGTATTATCTTTTAATAGATAGTGGTGCTATAGAAGATATATCTGGCAATAGCTTTATTGGTATAACCAATAAGACAACTCTAAACTGGACGACTATAACGACTCCTTAAAATTTTTGACAATAAATTACCCCACATATCCAAAAGTGTGGGGTGTATTTTGCTATAAAGTTAACTTTGGCAGATTAAAAAAATATATATTTTACTAAAAATAGTAAATTAAGATAGCTAATAAGTGTTTGTAGCTATTAAAATACAGACAGATTGTCTTGTCTGTCATCAATTGGAAAATTTAATTTAGTTTGTCCCAAACAAGCTCTTAGGCCAAATACATATTTTGAAAATGGTCTATTTATAAGTTCAAACTTTTTTACCATATCTATAAACCACAAAGGCACTTGAGTAGGATAGCATTTTAGTTCCAATACCGCACTGTTTCCACTATCGTTTCCCATATCAAACGACGAATCACTTCCATAATTTACAAAATTTTTGTATTCATCTTTTGGTATATAGTTTGTGCATAAGGCTGCTTTTAGATTTTTATCTATAGTAACTCTTGCATAATCATTAACAACCGAAACAAATGCCATTCTGTCATATTGACACAAAAGTTTTGGCTCAAGATTGTAGCATTGTACTGCAGTTCTTATCATATCTAGATTTTTTTTTGCTGATTTTTTTTTGGCTAATGTGCGTTTTTTCAATGAAGTTAGACATTTTGGATAGTTTTTTTTCTTTAGAGTTACTCTATATTTAGTGCTTATTAGGCCATTTTTTTGTTTTAGTTCAAGATGATTAACTATTTGTCCAGATTTTTTATTGTAAAATCTTGCTCTTACATTGTATCTATTGTTTTTTCCATTTATTCTTTGATTAAATAGAGTATAATTCATACTATCATAATACAAACTATTTACTGTATAAAACCCTTCGCTGATTTTTGTATTTTTGTCCATTTTACAATATGGTTTGACAAATGAGATTATATCATCTATGAGATGATTTGGAATAGTGTATTTTATCTCATATCTTTGTATAGAGTTAAAACCTTCCACAACTATCCTTTAATCTGGTTTTTAAAAGGAGCATCAATAAATCTGCCTGTTTTTTCTAATATATTGATATATTCTATAAAAAAACTTTGCTTATTTTCAAGTTTGTATAACTCATAGATCAAAAGATTTTCTTTGATATCCAATACTGTCAAAGCATCGATATTGTTACTTTTTATATATTTTTTATACAAAACTTTCATATTTTTGTTTTGAAATAGTTTTATATTGTTAAAATGATAAACAAGCTTCTCTTTGATGTTGTTGATATCTATATTTTGCTGTTGTGTTATGGTTTGTAATCTTATTTTGGATTTGATTATCTCAGATTGTGTGTTTATTTGTTTAGATGTCAAACCAGCAAAAAATGGTATCTTGACACCAATACCAAATGACCTCTCTTTGGTGTCTGGCTTATATCCAAATTGAAGATAGTTAAATATAGCATTTTTACGATTTTTTTGGGCTAAAAGAGTGTAATTTTTTAGAGAAAGAATATCTTTTTCAAGTTTTATATTTAAGTTGTTTTTTGTTTGCTTTAATTTTTTTATATCTTCAAATAGTTTGTTGTTTATTTTCAAAAATTTAAGTTTGGCTATATCGATATATTCAATATTTGCAATATTTTGTATCATCTGTTTGGTGTTATTGTTTTTAAGTATCACTTCGTTTAGTTTTTTTTGATACTCTATTATTTTTTGCCTATTTTTGACAAACAGCCCAATGTTAAAATTGGGCAATGACGATAGTTTGTTCAAAGAAACCTCTTTTCTTTTATATAGTGTCAATATATTTTTAAGTTTAGCAATTATCTGTATATAAAATTTTCTATTTATAAGAAGCTTGTATCTGTTTGAAACTATTTGACTTAGTAAGAGCTTTTTTTCTATATTGAATATCGTTTTAGATCTATTGTGGATCTTGTTTGTATATGATATCTCAAACCATGACTTTGGTCGTATCCTTAAGTTAAATTCATTTTCATTTGTGACAGAACCATCTTTTTCATTTTTTTCATTTGTATTGCTTCTTAATTCCAACTCATCTATATATGAGTTGTTTTCACTTATTGTTTTTTGTTGGTATTGTTTAACCAGCAACTGATATTGACTATCTTTCGTAGCTGTTTTTAAAAAATTCTCTACTATATCTGCATAGCTATATGTTGTTATCAACAACAAAAAAAAGAGTTTCAAAAAGATACTACTCTTCAAAATATGTGTATGACGAACCATTTTTACCACCATCAAATACTATTAGAAATCTATTGCTTTTTTTAACTTGACACAGACCTTCAGCTTTGGCATTTTTAAAATGAGCCAACACTACAACTTTGTCGCTGTTTAATTCTGTTTTAAAAAGGTAGCTATCTTTTTTGGATTTTGATTTTTTCTCAACTGCTACAAAATATAGAGAACTCTCTTTGATCTTCATATCGCTTAATTTTGTTCTTTTCTTTAATTTTAATTTTTTAAACAGTTTTATCTGGTGTTGTGTTATATTTTTATCAAAAATATCATCTATATGACCTATATCTACCAAATAGACCTCGCCATCTTTTCCAAATGGAGACTTAAACCCCAAAATCAACCTATCTTTAAAATATATCATACTCTCAATATCAATAGTTTTCTCATCTATAGAGTTTTTTATAAAACTCAACAATGGTTCCTCACTGTTGCTGTTTTTTAACAATTCAAATAGATTTATAGAATTTAACACCTTAAAATCTTTTGAAAGTTTTGTAAGAAGTTGCCTCTTTTTTTTATATTTGTTGCTTTTTGTTGCACTAAGAGAGCTTGATACAAATATAAATTGATCTGATTTGTCTATCGCTTCTATGTCGTCCATAACTATATCGATATCTTGCCATCGTTGAACTTTGCCATCTTTGTTCATGATGGCAAGTTTTGTTTTTCCGTCTGTTAGTTCATCGGTTACGACTATAAAATTATTTCTCATCTTATCGTATATGACAGAGGATGCTTCTATGGGTTTTGTTGATCTTATCTTCTGTTTTTTGTTTGTTAAAGTGGTTTTTTCGTTTGCAAAAAGTGAAAACCCAAGCAGATTGTCACCAGAAAACTCTTCTATTTTTACTTTTTGACCAAAAGAGATATTGTGATGTTTAGGCAAAGATATAAGTATCTGATGACCCCAAGTTTTCAAAAGCAGGTTTTTTTTCAGTCTTTGGGGATACTCTACGATAGCCTCGCCTATTGTTAGCACTTTGCCTACTACAGTGCTCTTGTTGTTTGTCAAAGTTGAGATTTTTACTTTTTGATCTATCTTAAGATCGTGAGTGAGCTTTTCATCAATAAAAGCATTTACTATATCTATATCGTGGCTTTGTATCATAATGATAGGTTCAAATGCCGGAACCTCTTCGGTATTTTTAAAATATATTTTAGATACTATGCCATCAAAAGGAGCTATAAGCTTAAGATTGTTTTGTTTTGTCTTTAATCTTTTGTATTTAAGTTCTAACTCATCTACGATCTGCTTGTTTTGTTGCTTGATAGAGTTGATACTATTGTCATAGAGTTTGTTTAAACTATCTAACTCATGTTTCAATATCTTTATACTTTTTGACAGATAGTTGTTTTTTTGCCATATGTGGTTTGAGTTTAGTATGCTTTTGTTTATTTTGTATTTTGATTTAGATAGTTCAATTTTATTGTCAAGTAGTGATGTTTGTCTTATTTGATCATTTTTAAGTTTGAGTATCTCTATCTCTGTTTTTGTGTTTATCTGTAGTATTTTTGTTTTTATTGTCTCTAACTCTTGTTCCAATTTGAGGTTATTAAATATCGCTATTGTATCTCCAGCATCAAATGATTCTCCTTCGTTTAGAAAGATATTTTCAACCACAACTGTTGTGTCGTATGAGACTGTTTTTACTTTGCTACTACTTGCCAATCCAAAAAATATATTTGTCTTTCCTGTATAGGAGTAAGTGATAGCCAAAACTGAAAATATAGCCAATGCCCAAAGCAAAACAAGAATATAAGGTCTTCGTTTTATCATAACTCTACAGAAGCTTCTTGAAGTAAAAATGTGATATTTGATATATTTTTGATATCTTTAAAGTTTGATACAAAACTATCTGGAGATATACTATTTTTTAGTTTGATCTGGTATGCATACTCAAGTATTTCGCCATTGTTCAACTCTTTTAGGGTGATTAGTGCAAAGTTTTTGCAATTTTGTCTTAATAAATTTTCTATATATTTACTATCATCATGCTCCTTGATAGACAAGCTAAATCTTAGCATACCATCAAATATTGATCTACTCCCAAATGGTGAATAATACAAAACCATAGCAGCAAGACAAAAGCTCAATGTCCCAATAACAGCTATGCCAAACCCATGAACTCCAGTGGCTACTCCGATACTAAGTGCTGCAAACATAAAGACAATATCTCTCGCATCTTTAAAGTTTGTTCTAAATCGTATCACTGCCATAGCTGCCATGATACCAAGTCCTCTAGCTAAACTATCGCCAACTGACTGCATAACTGTTGAGGATACTATGGCGATTAGCACAAGAGTTTGCACATAGTTTCTCGAATATGACAATCCTCTATATGTCTTTTCATAAACCCATGCTACGATTACAGATAGTGTAAAGGCCAAAAGATTTATATATATCAGTGTGACTATTGTAGCATTTTCTGATATAGTTTGAACTGTTAAAAAATCAAACATATTTTAGATTCCTAATGCCCACTTATATCTCCAGGGCTACCGCCATCGGCTGTTGATTTTTTCCAATTTGCTCCACTGTCATTGCTATTTTTATCAAAATTAGCTTTTATTAGCTCAAGAGATGGTCCATCTCCATCTGCTTCTGTAGGCCAAGGTGCTTTGTCGTCATACTCAACTTCATCTACGGTGTCGTTGTTTTCATCTACAAGCTTAATCTTTTCGCCACCATTTGAGAGTTTTCCATCGCTCCATGTGATAGCACCTGAATAGTCGTCATCTTTTTGCAAGATAATAACCCCCTTGCTGGGTATAGTTCTAGGTGTAGTAAAATTGTGCTCAATTCCACTTGTAAACTTCCAACCATTTATATCTACAGCACTATCCTCATCGTTATAAAGCTCTATAAATTCACCTTTTGTAGCACTATCAGATGGATTGTAATATATCTCTGTGATAAACACATTTTTAGTTGCACTTAAAACCTCTATGCTTATAGTGGCAACTGTTTCGCCAACACTGTTGATAGCTTTGATATTGTATGTACTTTTTGTTTTTGCAGTAGTTATGCTGCCTATATCCAGCTGACAAGTTCCTGCACTTAAAGATAGTGTTATTCCATTTGGCAATGTATCAGTGGTCTCACAGCTTGTGGCCATACCGCCTTGATTGTCAAATCTAATAGTCTTGTTTGTATCGCCAACTATATATGAGACCTCTTTTTCATAATTTTTTAGATCTGGTGCAGTTGTACTAGAAGCTCCTGTTGTCCCAGGACTGCCTCCAAATGCAGTAGAATCCTGCCAATTTGCTCCACTATCATTTTCTGTTGAGCTATATTTGTCTTTTTTTAGCTCAAGAGATGGTCCATCTCCATTTGCTTCTGTAGGCCAAGGTTCTTTGTCGTCATACTCAACCTCATCTATGGTGTCGTTGTTTTCATCTGCGAGTCTAATCTTTTCGCCACTATTTGAGAGTTTTCCAGCACTCCATGTGATAGCACCTGAATAGTTGCCGTCATCTTTTTGTAAGATGATAAACCCCTTGCTGGGTATAGTTGTAGATGTAGTAAAATTGTGCTCAATTCCACTTGTAAACTTCCAACCATTTATATCTATAGCATTATCCTCATCGTTATAAAGCTCTATAAATTCACCTTTTGTAGCACTATCAGATGGATTGTAATATATCTCTGTGATAAACACATTTTTAGTTGCACTTAAAACCTCTATGCTTATAGTGGCAACTGTTTCGCCAACACTGTTGATAGCTTTGATATTGTATGTACTTTTTGTTTTTGCAGTAGTTATGCTGCCTATATCCAGCTGACAAGTTCCTGCACTTAAAGATAGTGTTATTCCATTTGGCAATGTATCAGTGGTCTCACAGCTTGTGGCCATACCGCCTTGATTGTCAAATCTAATAGTCTTGTTTGTATCGCCAACTATATATGAGACCTCTTTTTCATAATTTTTTAGATCTGGTGCAGTTGTACTAGAAGCTCCTGTTGTCCCAGGACTGCCTCCAAATGCAGTAGAATCCTGCCAATTTGCTCCACTATCATTTTCTGTTGAGCTATATTTGTCTTTTTTTAGCTCAAGAGATGGTCCATCTCCATTTGCTTCTGTAGGCCAAGGTTCTTTGTCGTCATACTCAACCTCATCTATGGTGTCGTTGTTTTCATCTGCGAGTCTAATCTTTTCGCCACTATTTGAGAGTTTTCCAGCACTCCATGTGATAGCACCTGAATAGTTGCCGTCATCTTTTTGTAAGATGATAAACCCCTTGCTGGGTATAGTTGTAGATGTAGTAAAATTGTGCTCAATTCCACTTGTAAACTTCCAACCATTTATATCTATAGCACTATCCTCATCGTTATAAAGCTCTATAAATTCGCCTTTTGTAGCATCCTTAAATGGATTGTAATATATCTCTGTGATAAACACATTTTTACCAGCTTTACTCTGGTCGTCGCTACTTGAAGAGCCTCCATTGCTCGAAGAGCTTCCGCTACTTCCGCCACAAGATATAAAAATCAACAACATCATAAATATAAATACAAAAAATAATCTTTTCATAAACATCCTTTTACAGTTAAGCTATTTACAAACTGTCAAAATAGTTGACAATATAGTTATATTAGCTTTAAAATACTAAAAACTTTTTTATTTTTAGAGTAAACAGCACAATCAAAAACCCAAAAAAAGGAATCCAATATAACTATTATACCCAAAAAACTTCAAATGTGGCTAAAATTTGTCAAAAATTTATAAAATTTTTTCTATGCTCACAAATAGAATATCTGAACTTGTTGAAAAAAGATAGTAAAAGAGTTTGTCAAATATTCCAAGATATAAAAGTAAACAACAAAGAGAATAAAAATGATATCTTTTCAAACTCTGTTTGTTGTATAAAAAGATACTCAAAATTTAGTTGAGTTATAAGTGGTGAAAATAGATAAACCAATAGTATCAAAACTAAAAATATCTTAGCAAACAAACTTGTATCTTCTTTTAAAATAAAGCTTCTATATGAAAAAAGCACCAACAACACCATCACAGGAGCTTCAATATAATCATATTTGAGTGCTATATTTATAGAGATATAGAACAATACAGCAAACAAAGCCAAAAAAACAAAATCTTTTTTGGTGAGCTTTTTTTTCATATTTTACCTTTGTTCAATCTTGATATAGAGTGTGGGGTTGATTATATATTTCAAACGACTAAAAATTGTCCCATCATTCCTGCATCTTCGTGCTCTAAGAAATGACAATGATACATATATGGATTGAGTTTGCTTTTATAATCAATCATCTTAATCATAAGTTTTACTTTGTCTCCAGGAGCTAGATAGACTGTATCCTTATAGCCCTTTTCGTTTTCTAACACATTTTTAGCACTTCCATTTCTTTCTAAAATTGTAAAATATGTTCCATGGATATGAAAATTGTGTTCCATTCCCATCATCATCATTTTTTTATTTTCGACCTCCCATATCTCTACTTGGTTCAACGGCACGATCTCATCAATTCTTTTCATATCCATCTGTTTGTTGTTGATATATACACCTCTCATTCGCATCGAAAGAGTAAATCTTCTTGTGTTGGTTACTTGTTTGAGTGAATATCTATCAAGATAGGTTAATCGTTTTGGAGTAGTGGTTTTTTTGTTGGGTTTTTTGTTTACTTCTATTTTCAAAAAAGGTTTTCTCTGTCTTGTATCATACAAATACAGATAACTATCAAAAGAGTTAGTAAGATCCACTATTATCTCGGCTCTTTCTCCTGGACTTAACAACAAAGAGTTGATAGTAACTGGTTTTTCAAGAAATGAATTGTCTGTTGCAATTTGTTTAAATTTTCTGTGGTCATTGAAAGCCAAATCATAAACAGTAGAGTTCGAACCGTTCAAAAGCCTAAAGCGAATCTCTTTGGCACTTACACTAACATAAGGATTTAAAACTCCATTTGTGACAAATATGTTTCCTCTATATCCCATCATAATTTG
Organism: Arcobacteraceae bacterium; assembly: GCA_029935705.1. GTDB lineage: Bacteria > Campylobacterota > Campylobacteria > Campylobacterales > Arcobacteraceae > B24-G6. The sequence continues at coordinate 23,417 of JAOZJU010000014.1, read as the reverse complement.
CATCATATTTGGTCTATAGTATAGTTGTGCTTTTGTATCGAAAAATCTATCTTGCAAGACTAAAGGGATATCATCTATGCCGTATTCTTTTGGCAAATCCAGACTCTGGCTGTTTTTGTCTTCTACAATAATAAACCCTGCTAAACCTTTATATACATGCTTAGCTGTTATGCCTTCGGCATGAGGGTGATACCAGTTAGTGCATGCTCTTTGATTGACTTTGTATTTTGCAGACCAACTTCTGTTTGGTTTTATTTTTTGATGAGGACCACCATCCATATCTGCAGGCAAGTGCATTCCATGTCCGTGCATGGTTGTTGTTTCTTCAAGTTTATTTGTATAGTTTATTGATACATTTTGCCCATCAATAAGTTTTATTGTAGGTGCCAAATATGTGCCATTGATAGCATATGTATCTGTCAATTTGTTGTCAAAAAATTTGTGTTTGGCTTTTTGTATCGTAAGATTATAATGATATATATTTTTAATTTTGACACCTTCTAATAGTGGCGGAATAATCAATGGCAGATATTCTATCTTGTTTGTTGGTTTTGTTGTTTTTGCATTGGCACTATTTGCACCCAAAAAATAAGTAGCTACTATGCTACTTAGTCGTAAAAAAGTTCTTCGTTTCATATTGTTATCCTTTTGATTGAAAAGTTTCCATATTCTATCATAAAATAGATAAACTCTTCATTATTGTTGCACTTTGTTGGAAATTTGGATTTTTTCTCTTGATTGTCTATTTAACAATCTTCAATATCAACTTCACAGTCTCTTAAGTAGTATTTTATAAAAATTTAAGAGTCGATCCTATTTGGCTCTATTTTCACCTATACTATCATCTATTTGTTTCTTAGAAAAATAAAGTGCCACAAACAACAAAATAATTGTAAATATATACAAAAAATTATAACTTGTAAAATTCAAAATAACTCCGCCAAATATAGAAAAAAACATCCCCAATGAGATGATATTTGTTTTAAGTGCTGTATATATGGGTCGCTTATCTTCAGGAGCTATGAGCAGTATCATATTGCCCGAGCTGATACGATTGCCATCCATGCTAGCTCCTATTATAAAAAATATTACAAAATACCACCACAACGATACAGCAAATAGACTTAAAACAATAGCAAATATAGACATAACTATTGTGATATTTGATATGAGTTTGTTTAAACTTCTTGAGCTTAATTTTGCCCACAAGATATTGCTAATCATCGCTCCTGTCATTTGTGAAGTGATAAGTAGTCCTATAGTAGCACCATCAAGCTCAAAACGACTACTAGCATCTACGATGACAAATGGCAGAGCAAAAAGATATGAAAATGCAAGAGTGTATGTGGCTATATGTATTTTTAGTTCTCTATCATCTGCTAACATCTTGCCGCTGTTTTTCAAAAAAAGTTTAAAGCTTTGCTCTTTTTTCCGCAAATTTGTCTTGATAGGTTCATCCACTGTAGCTATAGCGATATAACCCAAACCCATAAGAAGCGATGAAGCCACAAAAAGAATACCAAAACTAAAAGGAGCTTCATAAGTTTGCAAAATATATCCAGCTACAAGCCCACTCATCAAAGCCCCAAGTCCAGAGAAAAATTGTCTCATAGACATAGTTTTGCCTCGAAACTTATGGCTAAAAAGTTTTGCTAATATCTCACGAAAATATATAGCACCAAAACCAGCAGAAAATGAAAATATGAAAAGTCCCACACCTATTAGCCACAATGTTAAGTTGTGATTTGAGTTGCCAAGATACAATATACCTACACCTATAAAAAACCACGACAAAAATCTTGCCAATAAAACTCGTCGAAAATATCGTAGCATCTTAGGATATGTTTGTGCATGAAATGCAGCATACATCTGTATAATGATAGCTCCCCCTCTTAAAAGCGATGAAAATAGCCCTATGATTATAGGACCGCCACCAAAAAAGTTTACTATTAGTGGCAATATAGTGTGTGGCTCTGCTATTGTCGTACCAATTGAGAGAAAAAACCCGTGTGCTATATTTTTGTGGTGGTCGCTTTTTTTATCTGCTGGTTTTAGCATAAGGCCTCTAACTGCTCTAATACAATGTCGTTTTGTGATTTTGTGCCTATAGTTATACGAATCGCATTGAGTCCATAGCTTGTCATATCGCGAACTATGATACCTTTTTCCAATAGTTTTTGAGCTAGATCTTTGGAGTTTTTTTCTAAATATATAAATATAAAATTGGTCCAACTCTCTATATATTTTAGTCCTTTTTTATCAGCAAACTGCTCATATCGTTTCATCTGCTTGAAGTTGTTTTTTATACTATCTTGAACAAACTCTTTATCCTTTAGAGCCTCTATAGCAGCACGAAGAGATAAAGTTGTTATGTTAAATGGTGGGCGAAGTTTGTGCAAAACTTCAATTGTGTTTGGATTTGATATGCCATATCCTACTCTTAAACCTCCCAAACCATAGGCTTTGGAAAATGTGCCAAGATATATTGTGTTTGGATATTTTTCTATCAAATCCTTAGGTGGTATATGTTTGTTTTTGTTTTTGTATTTTGCAAACTCCTGATATGCTCCATCTATCACCACTGTGGTGTTTTTGTCTATAGTCTCCAAAAACATATATATATCATCTTTGTCAAGAGACTCCCCCAAAGGATTGTTTGGCATACACAAAAATATTATATCTGGTTTGTGTTTTTTATATTGGACTACAAACTCATCTAATATGTGTCTACCACTTTTGGTTTTTAGTATAGTAGCTCCTGCTATCTTGCCATATATCTCATACATAGCAAAAGTTGTCTTGCTCATAAGTATCTTGCTGTTTTTGTCGCATATGCTGTTTATGATGAACTCTATTATCTGATCGCTTCCTGCTCCTACTATGATATTGTTTGCTTGAACCTCATGCTCTAAAGATAAGGCATCTTTTAGTTCATACATACTATCATCTGGATATACCGATACGGTGCTTATGTTTTGCTTTAAACTATCCAAAACTTTTTTGCTCGTGCCGTATGGATTTTCATTTGATGCTAATTTGATAATATCCTTTGGTAGTATGCCATATTTTCGCACCAACAGCTCTATAGGTTTGCCCGCTTCATATGTCTTGATATTTTTTAGAGTGTTTTTAAATACCATCTTGAAACTTCTTGACAATCTCTTTAACTTTTTTTAAAGCATCTTTGTAACTATCTTTGCTGTATGACAAAGCTACTGCCATTCGCCTACCTATCTTTGAGTTTGGTTTGCCAAATACTCGTATGAAACTGTTTTTATCAAAACAGCTATCATCTATATCTAAAACAGGGTTTGAAGATAATTCTAAAGCTTTTATAGCACCACTTGCCCCTGCTCCATATGTCACAAAATCCAGAGGCAAACCAAGCACTGCCCTTATATGTAAAGCAAACTGACTTTGTGATTGAGTGATCATAGTTACCATACCAGTATCGTGTGGGCGGGGGCTTACTTCACTAAAATAGACCTCATCTGCTTTTACAAATAGCTCCACACCAAATATGCCACATCCGCCAAGACCATCTGTAATTTTTTTGGCTATGAGTTTTGATTTTTCTTTTGCTTTTGTACTCATATCGCAAGGTTGCCAAGAAAATATATAATCCCCATCTTTTTGAATATGGCCTATAGGTTCGCAAAAAACTGTGCCATAATCATTTCTAACAGTCAATAGTGTAATCTCATAATCAAACTTGACAAACTCTTCAACAATCAGCTCACTGCTATCCCCTCTGGCCTCTTTGGCTATATTCCAAGAGTTTTCTATATCATCACTACTTTTTGCTACAGTTTGTCCGTGACCGCTACTGCTCATCACTGGTTTGATAACACAAGGGAAACCTATATCTTCACAAGCGACTTTAAGCTCATCTAAACTTTTTATAAACTTATAAGCACTTGCTTTTAACCCCAACTTTTCACAAGCAAATACTCTTATATTTTTTCTGTTCATTGTAAGGTTTATGGCATTTGCATTTGGTATTATATTAAACCCTAAAAGCTCCGCTTCTATTATAGCTTCTATATTTATAGCCTCAATCTCAGGCAACACGATATCTGGTTTTTGTGTTTTGATGATATCAAGAAGTTTGTTTTTGTCTTTCATATCTATCACAAAACTTCTATTTGCCACGAGAGAACCAGGAGCATCTTTATACGAATCCACAGATATTGTCTCCAAGCCCAATCTTGATGCCTCTATAATCACCTCTTTGCCAAGCTCGCCAGCTCCTAGTAGCATAATTTTTTTGCTATTTTGTTTAAATGGTGCAATATATTTCATATTTTCTCCTATTTCTTATATTGTTTAAGTATTTTTCGGTATTATATCTAAAATTATTAAAAGGTTACAAGATGAAAGGCAGGAGCAGAAACTCTTTAGAAAATGTTATATTATTTATAATTCTTATCGTATCGTTATACCTTATATATCATTTTCTCATCAAAGACTATATTGATGGTAACTATTTTGACACCAATAAAATAATCTCTACGACACAAACAGCCCAAAAAGAGAACGAGATACCAACTCAAGAGCAAAATGAGACTATTCAAATAGATGAAAATACTACAACTGAGCAAAATGGGACTATTCAAACAGATGAAAATACTACAACTGAGCAAAATGGGACTATTCAAACAGATGAAAATACTACTTCTGCTGAGCAAAATGGGACTATTCAAACAGATGAAAATACTACAACTAAACAAAATGAAGCCAATCAAATAGATGATAAGCTTGATAACTCTACTATGGATGAACCTACGACTCAAACATCTATTGCTACAATAGACGAAAAAAACAACGACGATGTAGTGCTTAAAACAGAACAAACAACCAACACACAAGTTGATACTATAGATAAAAACATCAAGATAAAGAACTTGCCTACAGATGAGATAGAATCAAATAAAACTATCAAATCAGAGCCTACAGATGAGATAGAATCAAATAAAACTATCAAATCAGAGCCTACAGATGAGATAGAATCAAATAAAACTATCAAACCAAAGCCTACAGATGAGACAAATGGTGTAAATATCAGTTTAAAAGATGGCAACTATACTACAGTTTATAGCTATTATACTGCTTTACAAAAGATAATTCAAAAAAATGTTCTCAAAGCAGACAGTAACAATAACATCAAAGATGGCTGTAAAGTTAAACTAACCATACTAAAAGATGGTAATTTTGAGTATATCCACAAAACACAAGGCGACAATAACTGCTATGAGACAACTAAAGAGTTCATAACCAAAGCTTTTCCATTGTATATACCAAACGAAATTCAAGACAAATTTCCAAGGTATTTCAAAGTAGAGATTAAAAAATAATTCAAAAACCTCTCTTTGTAAATATCACTCTATGAAGGTTTGATAGTGTAAGATAGGAGCTTTAGAGTTCACATAAAAAAAGGAGAAAAATATGCCAATAGACAATGACTATTTTAAAAATAGACAACAAGACAACAACAGCGGGGGTTACGAACCACCATTTAAAGCACCAGAGTTTTTTAACAAACTTAACAATATGGGAGGAGTTGTATATATAGTTATAGCACTTTTTGTGCTTTTGATTTTTGCTAAACCTTTTGTCATCATAGAATCAGGTGAAGTGGGTATTAAAGTAACTACAGGTAAGTATGAGACATTGCCACTTCAACCTGGGTTTCATCTGTATATTCCAGTAATTCAAAAAGTTATAACTGTAGATACAAAAGTAAGATTGATAAACTACAAAGAGGTAGAAGAGACAACTGCTAGTGATAGTGGTATCAAAACACACCAAGCTATAAATATATTAGATGCCAGAGGTTTGCCAGTATCTATAGAGCTTACAGTTCAATACAAACTTGCCCCTCATGGAGCACCAGAAACTATAGCGACTTGGGGTCTTGCTTGGGAAGAGAAGATAGTCAATCCAGTAGTGCGAAATATAGTGCGAAATGTTGTAGGTAGATTCAATGCAGAAGTTTTGCCGATAAAACGAAACGAGATAGCAGTTCTTATCGAAGATGGCATACGAGCTAAGATAGAAGCACTAAAAAACAAACCAGTGACTATAGAGTCTGTACAACTAAGAGAGATAGTATTGCCAACTAAAATCAAAGAACAGATCGAGAAAGTTCAAATAGCAAATCAAGAAGCCGAAAGAGTAAAATATGAGGTTCAAAGAGCTAAACAAGAAGCAGAAAAAAAAGCAGCTTTAGCAGAGGGTGAAGCAAACAAAAACCGAATTGAAGCACAAGGACGAGCAGATGCTGTTACTATTGAAGCTAAAGCTCAGGCAAAAGCAAATATACTTGTAGCAAACTCATTGACTCCAAAACTTCTACAGATGCAACAAATTGAAGTGCAAGGTAAATTTAACGAAGCACTAAAAACAAACAAAGATGCTAAGATATTTTTAACTCCTGGTGGAAGCACTCCAAATATATGGGTAGATAGCAAAAGCAATCAACGAAACACAATAGTAAACCAATAAGGCAAAACAGATGAGAAAAGAAAGTTTGTCTATCCATAGTGGTTATGAAAAAGATAGTCAAAAAACCATGGCACCGCCTATATATTTAAGCACTGCATATGAGTTTGATGACACACAAGATGCGGCTGATCTGTTTGCACTTAAAAAGATGGGAAATATCTATACAAGATTAACCAACCCTACAAATGCAGTATTTGAAAAAAGATTAGCATCTTTAGAGGGTGGAACTGCTTGTGTATCTACATCAAGTGGTATGGCGAGCATATTTGGAACTATCATGAATCTTTGTGAGGTTGGCGACAATATAATAGTAGCAGATAAAGTTTATGGTGGCACTACTACACTTACAGACCACACTATCAAAAGGTTTGGTATCGTTACTAAAAAATTTGACCCAAATTTTGCAGATGAACTTGAAAGCTTGATAGATGACAAAACTCGTCTTGTGCTTTTTGAGTCATTGTCAAACCCAAACTTAGTAGTGCCAGATTTTGAAAAAATTGTAAAAATAGCAGATAAAAAAGGGGTGATAACTGTAGTAGACAATACTGTAGCTACCCCAATTTTGTGCAATCCTATCAAACTTGGTTGTGATATAGTAGTCCATAGCACTAGCAAATATATCAACGGTCAAGGCACTGCATTGGGTGGTGCTATCGTTGATAGTGAAAATTGTGCTAAGAAACTTAAAAACAATCCACGATATACCCACTTTAATACTCCAGATCTATCTTATGATGGTTTGGTTTATTGTCAGTTGCCATTTCCACCATTTGCTACGAGAGTTGTGCTATGTATATTAAGAGATATTGGTATTACAGCAAGTCCTATGAACAGTTGGCTTATGACAAATACCATAGAGAGTTTATCTTTAAGAGTAAGACAACACAGTCAAAATGCGATGCAAGTAGCAAAATTTTTAACTAACTGTAAAGATGTTGAAAGTGTCAATTATCCGGGATTAGAAAATGACAAAAACCATAAAAACAGCAAAAAATATTTCAATGAAAACAATTTTAGCGGATTGTTAAGTTTTTGTGTGGCAGATTTTGAAAAAGCAAAAGATATAGTAGATAATATTGAGCTTTTTAGTATAGTCGTAAATATAGGCGATAGCAAATCAATCATAACACACCCTGCTTCAACGACACATCAACAATTGTCAAAAAACGAGCTTGAAGCTGTAGGCATAAGTGATGGTTTGATAAGATTGTCTGTTGGTTTAGAAAATATTGATGATATTTTAGATAGTTTAAAAAAGGTTATCTCTTAAATTTTGCTTGTCAATACCAAAAAAGCATCATTTGATACACCAATATATCTCGAAAGTGGTAGAGTTTTAAGGCAGTTTGATATTGTTTATGAGACATATGGTAAAATAAATAAAAACAAAGACAACATCATCATAATCACCCATGCATTAAGTGGTTCACACCATGCCGCAGGAAGATATGAGGGTGACAGAAAAGCAGGTTGGTGGGACAATCTTATAGGTGACAAAAAATATATAGATACAGAAAAATATTTTTGTATCTGTATGAATAATATTGGTTCGTGTTATGGTTCTACATCGCCATTGAGTATAGATCCTGCTACAAATAAACGATATGGACTAAAATTTCCAGTGCTTACAATTAGCGATATTGTTCAAGCACAGATGAAACTTTTGGATTCATTGCAAATAACAAATGTTCATGCAGTTATAGGAGGCAGTATGGGCGGTATGCAAGCTATCTGTTATGCTATAGAATATCCATCTTTTTCAAAACATATATTTGCTCTTGCTACAACTGCATATACAAGACCGTGGGCTATCGCTTTTAATAAAATTGGCATGGAAGCCATAAGAAATGATCCGAGATTTAAAAATGGCGATTATGATACACAAGAGATTCAAAAAAATGGTTTAGATGGTTTGTCTGTAGGCAGAATTGCAGGGCACATATCATATCTAAGCCCGCATAGTATGGCAAAAAAATTTGGCAACAGATATGTAGATAACGATGGTTTGTATGAACTTTTTGGAAGATTTGAAGTTGAACGATATCTTGAATACAATGGTTATAATTTTCCATTAAATTTTGATCCACTTAGTTATCTTTTTATTGTCAAAACTATGAATATATTTAATGCCGCAAGAGGTGATGATAGTTTAGAACAAGCTTTGGACAAAATAAAAGCCAAACTACATCTTCTATCTTTTAGTGGGGATATGCTATTTTTTCCATATGAGATGGAGCAGATATATGATATTATGACACATATTGGCAAACAAAATCAAACAACATACAAGATGATAGATAGCGACTATGGACATGATGCATTTTTGGTGGAGGTTGATAAATATGGAGAATATATTAAGGAGTTATTAGATGAGTGAAGTTAGTTTTGAAAAAAAGTTAGAACAAGCAAAAGAGTATTTGAAAAAGTTATCCGACCCAGATATCACAATAGAAAAATCAATTGAGTTTCATAAAAAGGGATTGAAGCTTTTAAATCAAGCTCAAGATAAACTAGAAGATGCAAAATTAAAGTTTAAAGAGGAAGATCAAAAGTAGCTTAAACTTTTTTGAACTTTTTATCTTAACTATCTGTAGTAGTTTTATTAGATAGTTAAATAATCATTACTTATAAAATTTAGGGTGTTCAAAGTGTTGATAATCCTTGACACTTTTCCAGTTTCCGCCCCACTTAAATCCATATTTTTGAAATATTTTTACGACATGGCTATCTTTATCTATCATAGCTTTGTCGTGGAGAGTTTTTTTATTTTTGTGCCTTTGTATATAATTAACAGATCCTTTATGTGTAACTTTACCATCTTTGGATACAAAAGGATTTTGCAGTGGATTTATATCTATAGCTAGACCATATGCATGATTTGACCATTTGTTAGTTGTGGCTATTTTTCTACAATTAAATGCCGAACTGTTATTGTGTTTGATAGATATATAATCATCTGCTTGATAGTTATATATAGGCTCTATTCGTTCGATATTGTAGCCTATCTTTAAAAGTTCGTCAAATATCATTTGGACTTTTTTGCTTATCTTTTTATGGACTATCAAACTGCCTTTTTTTATATTGTTGTCAAAATCAAGATAATCAACAACAACTATTTTTAGATCTTTATATGAAACAGGGCAGTTAGTTTTGTAACTGCCCTGTTTTTTCATATTTTGAATAGTTGTTTTAGGTATATCAAAAATTTCTCCTGATACAGATGTTGTTATTATGTATATTATTAGTAAAATATGCATAAAATCAATTTTTAATTTTGTTCAACTTTTGTCAGTATCACTTTTTTGTCTTTATATAGTCCTGTTCCAACTGGCACGGTTCTACCTATGACTATATTTTCTTTTAAATTTTCAAGCATATCTATCTTTGAACTAATTGCTGCTTCAGTTAGGACTTTTGTCGTTTCTTGAAAAGATGCAGCAGATATGATAGAATCAGATGTGACAGCTGCTCTTGTGATTCCTAGTAGTATAGTCTCAGCAATAGCAGGCTTGCCTCCCATTTTTATTATTTTGCTGTTTTCTATTAGAAATTTTTTCTTTGAAATCATATCTCCTACTAAAAATTTGGTATCTCCTTTATCAGCTATAGAGACTTGCCTTAGCATTTGAGAGAGTATAACTTCAATATGCTTATCCGCTATATTAACTCCTTGTGACCTATATATCTTTTGAACTTCACTAACTATAAAGTTATTTAGTTGTTTTTCGCCGAGCACTTTTAATATATCATGACTTGATTTTTCTCCATTTGTAAGCACTTCGCCAGCATGAACAAATTCGCCCTCTTTTACTAATATAGTTTTATCCTTGTCTATAATATGCTCTTCTTGGTTGTCAAACTCATCAGTGATATATATTCGTGGTTTTCCTCTTAATGGTTTCCCAAACTGCACAATACCATCTGTTTTTGCAAGAACTGCGATATTTTTAGCCCTTCTTGCTTCAAATAGTTCAGATACTCGAGGCAAACCTCCTGTAATATCTGATGATTTTGTTACTGCTTTTGCTGTTTTACATAATATATCTGCTACATCTACATCTTGACCATCTACTACAGATATAACTGCATTTGGTTCAAGCAGATATCTTGTCTCTTGTTTTCCAGATTTGACTATGATAGATGGCTTCATATCTGCAGGAAAATATTCATTTACAGCAAGTTTCATAGTTCCTGTAAGTTCATCTGCTACTTCATTTACAGTTATTCCTGTATCTATATCTTCAAATTTAACTTTTCCTTTTGTAGTTGCTATAGTAGGTTCCGAATATGGATCCCAAGATGCTATCATCACATGGTCATCTGTTTTTGATTTTGCTATGATTGTCTCTTTGGTTACAACTTCGTTGTTGTTGCACTGAAGTATAGACTCTCTTGCTATATATCGTCGAATTGCTTCTTGATCGTTGTCATCTACAATAATAGCAAACAATCCTTTTTGAGTCACTTCATCACCTTTTTTTAGACTTTCTCGTGGCACTATATTGTCGCCAAGAAGTTGATAATATTTTATCACACCATCTGCTTGACTTGTGATTGTTTTTGATATCGGTGTTGAATCTTCAACAAACAATTCGCTCGCATATGGTATCCTTGATGGTATATTCCAACCATCTTTTATGATCTCTACGATTGAATCGTGTGCTTTTATATTACAGCTTTTACCGCTATATGGCATAAATATTTTACCATCAAATTTTCCACTTATTCCTGCTAACTCAGTAGGTTTTGCAACATCTGATTTTCTAAAGCTATAACTTTTTGACTCATTTTTGCCTTTTATAGTAACTATTGTTTCATCGTGAGTATTTGTGACTGTTACTCTACCATCAAAAGGAGCATTTACTTTTGGTTCTACAAGCAATACTGCTGCATTTCGTCTGTTTATTACTATTTTTTGTTTGTTTTTATTTTCTATTGTCTCAATATTATAAAACCTAATAAAACCTTCAGATGAAGCTTTCAAATCTCTTTCACTTTGTGTAGCACTTGCTGTTCCACCCACATGAAATGTTCTAAGTGTTAGTTGAGTTCCTGGCTCGCCAATTGATTGAGCTGCCAATATACCCACTGCTTCACCAATTGATGGCATCTTTTGTTCGCTTAGATTTATTCCATAACATTTAGCACACAAACCATCTTTTGCTTTACATGTTAAGATAGTTCTTATAAATATAGATTTAACACCAGCTTCTACCACTTTTATTGCATCTTGCTCATCTAAAAGTGTCCCTTCTGCATATAGTATATCGCCAGATATTGGGTCGATTATATCTTTTGCAACAACTCGTCCATCCATTCTATCTTCAAAACTTTCGATAAGTTCATGTCCATGAGTTATGCTTGATATCTCTATGCCTTCATGAGAACCACAATCGTGTGTTACTATCTTGACATTTTGTGATACATCTACTAATTTTCTTGTAAGATAACCAGCATTTGCAGTTTTTAGTGCTGTATCTGCCAAACCTTTTCTCGCACCGTGTGTTGAGATAAAGTATTCCAATACATTTAAACCCTCTTTAAAGTTTGATACGATAGGGGTTTCTATGATACTACCATCTGGTTTTGCCATCAAGCCTCTCATACCAGCTAATTGTCTTATTTGTGCTGAACTACCTCTTGCACCTGAATCTGACATCATATATATTGAGTTAAAACCATCTTTATCTTTTTTGACCAGATCCATCATCTGTTTTGCTAGATCATTGTTTGCCATTGTCCATATATCAATAATCTTTTGATATCTTTCTGTTTGTGTCAATAAACCTTGATTAAACTGATTTTGAACCTTTATAACCTGTTTTTTTGATGCTTGTATTACTTGTTTTTTTGACTCTGGGACATTTATATCATCTATAGAGATAGAGATACCTGTAAGAGTAGCATATTTAAAACCTAAGTTTTTAAGATTGTCCAAAAATTCTGGAGTTAAAGCATATCCACCATATTTGTATATATAATCAACCAACTCTCCTATCTCTTTCTTTTTAAGAATCTTATTCCATAAACTATTTGGAACAAAATCAGGTAGTATATCTTTTACTACCAATCTTCCGACTGTGGTGTGTATAATTTTATTCTCATCGAGTGTTCGTATCTTTGTATTTATAGTTACTTTACCGCTTTGAAGTGCTGCAAATAGTTCATCTTTGTTTGAGATTAGTTTATTTTCGCCAACTTCGCCATCTTTTTCAAGTGTCAAGTAGTAAAGCCCCAGTATCATATCTTGTGATGGTACAGCTATTGCTCTACCAGATGCTGGCAAAAGTACATTTAATGAGCTCATCATCAATATCTTTGCTTCTGCTATAGCTTCTTGAGATAGTGGCACATGCACTGCCATTTGGTCACCATCAAAATCGGCATTAAAAGCAGAACACACAAGTGGGTGAAGCTGAATTGCATTGCCATCTATAAGTTTTGGATGAAATGCTTGGATAGACAATTTGTGTAGTGTTGGTGCTCTATTTAACAATACAGGATAATTGTCAACTATCTCATCGAGTGTCTCCCATACAGAGTTTGCTTTTGATTCTATCAATCTTTTTACTGATTTTATTGTTGTTGCATAACCTTTTTCTGCAAGTCTTGCTATAAGATGTGGCTTAAAAAGTTCAATAGCCATAACTTTTGGTATGCCACACTCCTCCATCTTTAAGTTAGGACCTACTACTATGACTGATCTACCAGAGAAATCAACTCTTTTTCCTAATAAATTTTGTCTAAATCGCCCTTGTTTGCCTTTGATTATCTCTGAAAGTGATTTTAAGGCTCTTTTGTTTGCTCCTATTGCTGTATTTGCTGTTTTTGTATTGTCAAACAAAGCATCAACAGCTTCTTGCAACATTCGTTTTTCATTTTTGACTATAATCTCTGGTGCATCAAGCTCCATCAACCTTTTTAGCCTATTGTTTCTGTTTATAACTCTTCTATAAAGGTCATTTATATCAGATACAGCAAAATTGCCACCATCAAGTGCAACAAGTGGACGAAGATCTGGTGGAAGGACTGGCAAAACATTTAATACCATCCATTCTGGTTTGCTATCAGTGCTTGCAAAATTTTCTACAATTTTTAATCGTTTGATAAGAGTTTTTTTCTTTGCTTCAGATTTTGTATTTTGAAGCTCTTCTTCTAAAAATTTTAAAAGCTCTATGATATCAATCTGTGATAACATTTTTTGAATAGATTCACCACCCATTCCAGCTTCGAAACCTGTGTGAGCAAAATACTCATTTAGTGAACGATACTGCTCTTCTGTTAGTATATCATGTTTTTTAACTGGTTTTTTATTTTCCAAATCATAATATGCTTCACCAGAAGATTCTACAATATATGCTTCAAAATACAATACTCTTTCTAAATCTTTAAGTTTGATACCAAGTAGTGTTCCTATACGACTAGGAAGTGAAGATATCATCCAAGTATGTGCTACTGGTGAGACTAGATCAATATGACCCATTCTATGTCTTCTAACTTTTGCTGATATTACTTCAACTCCACACTTTTCACACGCTACACCTTTGTATCGCATCTTTTTATATTTGCCACAGATACACTCATAGTTTTTTATAGGACCGAATATCTTAGCACAAAACAGACCATCTCTTTCTGGTTTTAGGGTTCTGTAGTTTATAGTTTCTGGCTTTTTAACCTCGCCTTTACTCCATGATAATATCTTCTCAGGACTTGCCAATTTTAGTTGAAATGCATCAAAATCTCTTGGTCTATCAAGTTCATGGACCTCAATTGGTTTCAATTGTAACTCTTTGCTATTCATTTTCAGCCTCCACTTCTTTATAAATTTCAACATCAAGTCCCAATGCTTGAAGCTCTTTACTTAAGACAAAAAATGTCTCAGGAACACCTGATTTTGGTAAATTTTCACCTTTTGTGATAGCTTTGTATGCTTCACTTCGTCCATCTATGTCGTCTGATTTTATCGTAAGCATCTCTTTTAGTGCTACAGAAGCACCATAAGCTTCCAAAGCCCATACTTCCATCTCACCAAATCTTTGACCACCAAAAAGTGCTTTACCACCAACTGGTTGTTGTGTTACTAAAGAGTATGGTCCAGTGCTTCTTGCATGCACTTTTTCATCTACTAAGTGATGAAGTTTTAGTATATACATATTGCCCACTGTTACTCTTTCTTTGATTTTTTCACCAGTTTTTCCATCATACAATACTGTTTTTGCATCTTTGTCAATATTTGACATAAGAAACAACTCACTCATCTGTTCTTGAGTTATACCTTCAAATATAGGAGTAGCAAACTTTACACCATTTGACCAATCTTTTGCAAACTTTAAAATATCGTCATCGCTACATTTTTCTACAAAATCAATAGTTTTTTTTATCTTTGTGAGTTTAACTATGCTTATGATTTTTTCTCTTAGTTCATCTATCCATTGTTTCTTTTTTGTTTGAAAAATCTCTTCAATTTGTTCTCCCAATTTTATACCTACAAGACCCAAATGCACCTCAAGTATCTGCCCTATATTCATACGAGATGGCACACCAAGAGGATTTAATATCACATCTACAGTATTGCCATTTTTCATATATGGCATATCTACTTCTGGCACTATATTTGAGACAATTCCTTTATTTCCGTGCCTACCTGCGAGTTTATCCCCTACTTTGATTTTTCTTTTTGTAGCAATATAAACTTTTACAAGTTTTATAACTCCTGGTTTTAAAGAGTCATCATTTTCAATTATATCCAGCTTTCGTTCGAGCTGAACTCTTAAGCTCTCTTTTTGTTTTATAAAGTTTTGTTTGATATTTTCATAATCATTTTGCACTTTTTGTGAAAAACAGCCAACTACTCTTTTCATGGCAAATCTGTTTATATCTTCCAATACTTCAAGCGGAATAGTATCTCCTTTTTTAAACTTTTTATCTCCTAAATCCAAACTTGTTGGTAGTTTTGAATCTTTTATTAGATTGTTAAGTTGTGTTAGCTCTTCATTGTCTAGCATCAAAATTCTGTCGTGATGTTTTTGTTCTATTTTATCTTTTTCGTTTTGAATTATTTGTTGAATTCTAGCATCTCTTTTGTGTCCTTTTTTTGTAAATACTTTTACATCTACAACTACACCTTTGAGTGAAGATGGGGCATACAATGATTTGTTTAAAACATGTCCTGCTTTTTCTCCAAAAATTGCTCTTAGTAGTCTCTCTTCTGGAGTTGGTCTTATCTCACCTTTTGGAGTAACTTTTCCTACAAGCACCATGCCTGGTTTTACATAAGTTCCTACTTTGATTATGCCAGCACTATCAAGATGTTTTAGGTTTTCCAATTTTACAGATGGCAGATCTTTTGTAATCTCTTCGTCTCCGTGTTTTAACTCTTGGGCTACACACTCATGTATGCTCATATGCACAGAGGTCAAAGCATCCTCTTTGATAAGTTTCTCAGATAAAACAATAGCATCTTCATAGTTGTAACCATTCCAAGGCATAAAGGCTATGTTGGCATTGATACCTAATGCTAACTCTCCATTGTCCATAGATGGACCATCTATAATAATCTCATCTTTTTGGACATCTTGACCCTCTTTTACAGCTACTCTTTGGGCGAAAACTGTGTTGTTGTTTGTTCTTATATTTTTATTTACTTCATAATAATCCACATAAACACTATCTTCATCTTGACCTTTTATATAGACAGATGAAGCATCTACAAGCACAACTTTGCCTGCCCTTTTTGCTTTTATTGATTCTGCTGAATCTCTTGTGATTGTCTTTTCTAAACCAGTTCCTACTATTGGTGCGGTTGGTTTAAGTAGTGGCACTGCTTGTCTTTGCATATTTGAACCCATCAAAGCTCTGTTTGCATCATCGTGTTCTAAAAATGGTATAAGAGATGCTCCTATACCCATAATCATCTGGTTGTTTATATCCATAAGATCGACATCATCATTTTGTGACAATAAAATTTCACCATCTTTTCTTGTTTCTACAAGTTTCTCTTTGATTTTATTGTTTTTATCAAGTTTTACAGAACCTGGTGCTATAATCTTTCCAGTCTCTTGAATAGCTGTAAAATACTCAATATCATCTGTAACTTTTCCATCTACAACTTTTTTGTAAGGTGCTTCTAAAAATCCAAGTGAATTAACTTTTGAATAGGTTGAAAGAGTATTGATAAGACCAATATTTTGCCCCTCTGGAGTCTCTACGGGACATATTCGCCCATAGTGTGTAGGGTGAACATCACGAACTTCAAAACCAGCTCTCTCTTTAACCAACCCGCCTTCACCTAATGCTGACAATCTTCTTTTGTGGATAATCTCAGACAATGGATTTGTTTGATCCATAAATTGAGACAACTGTCCTGTAGTAAAAAACTCTGTGATTGTTGATGTTATCATCTTTGTATTGATAAGCTCTTGAGGCAACAAATCATCTAAAGGTCCTGTAAGTGTGGTCATTCTGTCTTTGATGATTTTTTGCATATTCATCATACCAGTTTGCAAACTATTTGCGAGTAGTTCTCCTACAGCTTTGACTCTTCTGTTTCCAAGATGGTCTCTATCATCTATATGACCTTGTCCAGCTTTGACTTTTATAAGATATTTGATAGTTTTAAGTATATCTTGTTTGGTAAGAGTGTTTATATATTCAGGTACATTTATCTCAAGTTTTTGGTTCATCTTGATTCGTCCAACTTTTGACAAATCATATCTATCTGGATTGAAAAAAAGATTTTGCACAAACTCCACTGCTACATCTGCTACTACTGGTTCACCAGATTTCATGATCTTGTATATTCTTATAGCACATAGTTCATTTTCATCATCTGTTTCTTGTGTTTGTTTGAGTAGCTTTAGAGGCTCCTCATCTGCCATAAAAGCATTTATGATTGATCTATCTACACCTACAGCTAAATCATTTGCTATTGTTATCTCTTTAATTTTTTGGTCAAGTATATTTTTTAGTTTGATATCATCAAGTTTTGCTAAACACTCATACAAAACTTCGCCTGTATTTTTATCATATATCTCACTTGCAATGTGTCTATCCATCAGTATTTCTATTGGATACTCTATATACTCCAAACCACTTTCAAGCAAAGCTTTAGATTTTCTGCTTGTCAATCTTTTGCCAGCGGTTATGATCACTTTGCCCTTATCGTCAATTATATCATAATCAAGTTTACCAGAATAAAGTTTTGGGTCAAATTTTGTTAAAAATTTATTGTTTTTTATTTTGATTGTTTGAATAGGGTAAAATAATTTTACAATATCTTCTTTGTTGTATCCAAGTGCTCTTAAAAATATAGTTACTGGAAATTTTCTTCTTTTGTTTATTCTAGCATTTATAATATCTTTTGAATCATACTCAAAGTATAACCAATTGCCTCTTGAGGGTATAATTTTTGTGCTATATATCAACTTGTTTGATACGGTTGTTGATTCCTCTTCTTTAAATATCACACCTGGTGATCCTAAAAGTTGAGATACTACAACTCTCTCTACACCATTTACGATAAATGACACCTTGTCAGTAATCATAGGAACATCTTTTATCAACAATGATTGCTCTTTTGAGTCTTTTACACCCAATCTTTCACCTGTATTTTCATCTATGTTCCATAAAGTTAATCTTATTTTTATCTTCACACCAACACTATAAGTAGAATCTTTAACTATTGCTTCACTTGGAGTATACTTACCTGGAACTATTTCAGTCCCTAAAAACTCCAATTTGATTCTATTTTGAATATCATCTATTGGAAATATAGAACGAAATACTTTGTCTATACCCGATTTGCTTCTATCTTTTTGTTTATATTGTAAAAAACTTTCAAAACTATCCTTTTGAAGTTGAAGAAGATTTTGAATATCTAAACTATTATTTTGTTCTTGGAAATTAATCCTTAATCTATTACCTGATTTTAAAGAATTTGACATTTTGACCCTTTTGACTTTATTTTACCTCTAAAAATAGATATAGTAGTAAATCAATAAGAAGATTGTTCTTATATTTTTTTATATCTATTTTTAGAGGTGTTTAAAATTGAACTCTCAAACAAGAGATAGATCACAACAAACAGTTTTACAAGCTTCTTATCCAAAAGCAATCATGGTGATTCTTTATAGAAAATATAAAATAAGGTTTGTTAAAACTCGCCTTAAACTGCAATCTGTGTAAATTATGTTTATTGTGGTATTTCTATCTAATTAATCACTTAGGATTATTTAGAGTATCAATTTGTTACAAACAATAAAACAACACTCTATTTGCATAAAGTATTGAAGTTTTATTGTTATAGATTTGATTGTTATTAAGCTAACTCTACAGTTGCGCCAGCATCTTCAAGCTCTTTTTTTGCTTTTTCAGCATCCTCTTTACTTGCACCCTCTTTGACTTTAGCTCCTGCTTCTTCTGCCATAGCTTTTGCTTCTTTAAGTCCCAAACCAGTGATTGCTCTAACTGCTTTGATTACATTGATCTTTTTTGCTCCTGGATCTTTTAAGATAACATCAAATTCAGTTTTCTCTTCAGCTGCTTCTGCTGATCCACCTACTGCTGCTACTGCTACTGGTTGAGCCGATACACCAAATTTCTCTTCAAACTCTTTTACAAGTTCTGATAACTCTAATACACTTAGATTTGATATATATTCTAATACATCCTCTTTTTTTACTGCCATTTTTTATCCTTTTTTATTTTAATTTTTAATTTTTAATTTTATGCTGATTCTTCTTTGCTTTTTCTTAAAGCATCTAAACCAATTGTCCAGTTTGTTAACGGTGCCATCCATGTTGCTGCTAGCATACCAAGTAGCTCATCACGGCTAGGCAATTTAGCAAATGCCTCAATAGTCTCCAACGATGCTGTCTTCTTTTCAATTGTACCAGTTTTTATAAAAAAACTATCTTTGTACTCAGTAGAAAACTTATCTGCTACTTTACAAGCAGATATTTGATCTTCACTCCACAAAAATATATTTGTTTGTATCAACTCCAACTTTTCGAGTTTTGCTTTTTCTAAAGCTAAGTTTACCAAACTATTTTTAGCTACTCTAACAGTAACTTCATTTTGTTTTGCCATCGTTCTTAACTCTTCTAACTGTTTGTGTGTAGTGCCTTTATAATCAGCGACTACTATAGCATTTGAGTTTTCAAACTCTTTCGAAAGTTCTACGATTATTTCATTTTTCTCATTTTTTGTCATATTTTCCTCCTTTCAAAACTAAACTTCGGTAGGAAATTATCAAAGTTGCCTTTGACCTACTGTCATAAGTTTTAAGATTAAGCTATTTTATATCCATAGCTTCAGTTGTATCTATCTTAACTGGCGGACTCATAGTCAGCGACATAGTAGCAGTTGTTATATATCTACCTTTTGCTGTTGAAGGCTTGAGTTTATTGATAGTTGCTAAAAATGTATTTAGATTTTCTAAAAGTGAATTTTCATCAAAAGATACTTTTCCAATACCAGCTTGCAAGTTGCCTTTTTTGTCAACTTTAAATGCTACTTGTCCGCCTTTTGCATCACTTACTGCTTTTTTAATATCCATAGTTACTGTGCCTACTTTTGGGTTTGGCATAAGACCTTTTGGTCCAAGTATTCTACCTATTTTTCCTACTAAGCCCATAGTATCTGGAGTTGCTATAAGTACATCAAAGTCAATATTTCCAGCTTTGATTGATTCTACTAAGTCATCATTTCCTACTATATCAGCTCCTGCATCTTTTGCTTCATCCTCTTTGACACCTTTTGCCATTACTGCTACTTTTACTGTTTTTCCAGTGCCAGCTGGCAAAACAACAGAACCTCGTATCATCTGATCCGAATGCCTTGGGTCTACATTTAGATTTAAAGAGAGCTCAACTGTCTCATCAAATTTTGCTGACTTTAACTCTTTTACCTTTTTTACAGCTTCTTGTAGACCATAATTTTTGCTGTTGTCTACTTTTTCCAACAATGCTTTATATCTTTTATTCATATTTTCCTCGCAATTTTTTTGCTACCACCAAATTGTGGTTTTCTAATGTTATACCGATACTCCCATGCTTTTGCATGAACCCATCACTATCTTTCTAGCTACTTCTTTGTCACTTGTGTTCAAATCCTCTATCTTCATATCAACTATCTCATCTATTTGAGCAGATGTAAGTGTCGCTATTTTTGTAGTAAGTGGATTGTCTGAACCTTTTTTTATTTTTGCTACTTTTTTTATCAAGTCGCTCATAGGCGGTTGTTTAGTGACAAATGTAAAACTTTTATCCGCATATACTGTTATCTCTACAGGTATTTTAAATCCTGATTTATCTTTTGTTTTGTCGTTAAATGCTTTACAAAACTCCATAATATTTATGCCTCTTTGACCTAGTGCTGGTCCCACTGGTGGTGAAGGGTTTGCTTGTCCTGCTGGTATTTGAAGTTTTAATATACCAGATATTTTCTTTTTTGCCATCTTTATTCCTTTTTTTATTTTAAGCTGTTTAAATACAAAACTAAATATATACTATATGCTTAGTTTTGTATTTAAAGGTGCTTTTATATTTTTAATCTATAAGCTCTACATGCAAATATGATATAGTCACAGGTGTGTTTCTGCCAAATATAGAAACATTTAACTTCAATATACCAGATGTAAGATCAAAGCTTTCAACAATACCATTGAAATTTGCAAATGAACCCTCTTTGATTCGCACTGTTTCGCCGCTATTAAACTCAACTTTAGGTCTTGGAGCACTTCTATTTTGCACTTTATCCATGATTGATTGTATATCTTTATCGCTAAGTGGTGTTGGCTGTTTTGATTCACCTATAAATCTACCTACTTTTGGCATAGATTGTATCGTATGCCAAAGTTGAGTGTCAAGATCAAGTTTTGCAAACACATATGCTGAGTATAGTGGTTTTTCTATTACTATTTTTTTGCCGTTTTTGACCTCTATGAGATCTTCTGTTGGCACTAGTATATCATCTATTTTGCCCTCTTCTAATCTCTCTTTTAATAACAAAAGAGCATTTTTGACTGACTTTTCACTACCTGAATGTGTCTGTATAGCATACCATTTTTGACTCATACTATACCTTATATGATTGCAGATAGAGTTGCTGACATAATCAAATCAATAAGTGCAAGAAATAGTGATATCGCAGCAACCACTACGACTACTGATATATATGCACTTTTTATCTGCTCTTTTATTGGAAATATGACTTTGTGTAGTTCATCTTTCGCTTGTCTATAGTATAAACCATAATTTCTCATATTTTTCCTTTTTTATTGTTTGTTTCTATTTTGTATTAAGTTTTTTATGATTGTTTATAAAAACTTAACACAAAACAATAACCATGGCAGACCAAGAGGGACTCGAACCCCCAACACCTGGATTTGGAATCCAGTGCTCTACCATTGGAGCTATTGGTCTATATACAAAATAGAACTACTAAATACTGGTTGTCAAAACTGACAACCAACTATCAAGTACCCATCGTCACAAGCGACCCATCTACAAGAGACTATACAAATATATATAGCCTCTTTGAGAGAAACTATGACTTTAGTTTAATCTCTTTGTGTATTGTGTGTTTTTTTAATCTTGGTGAATACTTTTTTACAGAAAACTTTTCAGTGTGTGTTTTTGGATTTTTCCAAGTTGTGTAGTTGATATCACCACACTCCTCACACTTTAAGCCTATCTTTATTCTATCTGCCATAGTTTCCTACTTGATTATTTCGGATACTACACCAGCACCAACAGTTCGTCCACCTTCTCGTATAGCAAACTTTGTTCCTTTTTCAAGTGCTACTGGAGCTACAAGTTCAACAGTCAACTCTACATTGTCTCCAGGCATAACCATCTCAGTACCCTCTTTTAAAGTAATTGCTCCAGTTACATCTGTAGTTCTTACATAAAATTGTGGTCTGTAGTTGTTGAAAAATGGAGTATGTCTACCACCTTCCTCTTTTGAAAGTATATAGACTTCACACTTAAATTGAGTATGAGGAGTGATTGATCCAGGAGCTGTAAGTACTTGTCCTCTTTGAACCGCTTCTTTTTCTATACCTCTTAAAAGTATTCCGGCATTGTCACCAGCTTCAGCATATTCCATCTCTTTTCTAAACATCTCTATACCAGTTACAGTTGTTTCTTGAGTATCTTTGATACCTACTATCTCTATTTTTTCGCCTAATTTTATTTGACCTTGAGATATAGCACCAGTAACCACTGTTCCACGACCTGATATAGAAAATACATCCTCAACAGGCATCAAAAATGGCTTCTCAGTTTCTCTTTGTGGTGTAGGTACATATCTATCTACTTCACTCATAAGTTTAACTATTTTTTCAGACCATTCACCCAAAGTTCCAGTTTTTGCTTCTTCAAGTGCTTTAAATGCAGAACCAGCGATGATAGGAGTATCATCACCTGGAAACTCATATTCACTTAAAAGTTCACGAACTTCCATCTCAACTAACTCCAACATCTCTTCTTTGTCTTCATCGTCAAGTTGATCTTCTTTGTTTAAAAATACTACTATGTATGGGACACCAACTTGTTTTGAAAGCAATATATGCTCTCTTGTTTGTGCCATTGGTCCATCTGTAGAAGCTATTACAAGTATGGCTCCGTCCATCTGTGCTGCACCTGTTACCATATTTTTGATATAGTCAGCATGTCCTGGACAATCCACATGAGCATAATGTCTTGTTTCTGTCTCATATTCTACATGACTTGTAGCAATAGTGATACCTCTTTCTCTCTCTTCTGGTGCATTATCTATCGCATCATAATCCATAAGTTTAGTCTCGCCTTTTACTGCTAGCACTGCTGTTATAGCTGCTGTCAAAGTAGTTTTACCATGATCAACATGCCCTATCGTTCCTATATTTACATGCGGTTTATTCCGCTCAA
>JAOZJU010000038.1 GCA_029935705.1 Arcobacteraceae bacterium | reverse complement strand
ATTATCATCAAAATTCTTTAATTTATATTTTAAGGGGTCAGTATGTATTGTTATAGTAAATGTTGCACCTTTTGGAGTATCATTATAAAGATTAATTTGATTATCTATTTTTTTCCAAGTTTTATAATCTTTAAAAATATGCCAATTTATAGTAGGTGCTTGAAATGCGACATATTTATTTTCTATAATTTCATTTTTTTCTACATACCTTATAGGTGAAATAAAAGAACAACCACTAAATATAAATAGTATTAAACTTATTGTTAAATATTTTATTATTCTCATGGTCTATTTATCATCTCCAAAGATGTTTCAAGGTTTCTTATGTTTAGCTGTTTATTTATTTGGTCCACAAATGCCATAAATATCTTAGCACTTGTTTTATTTGTCTCTTTATGGATTATATCTTCAATTATACCTTTGCTTATCTCTATATCAACTATACCATCATATATATCTTGTGGCAGTAAGTATGGTTTGGTTGTTAACAATCCTTGGGATATATAGTAGTTTGAGATGATTTGAAGTAGCTGTTTTAGAAGTTTTGAGGTGATACAACTATCTATTAAACTATCAAACAGTTTAGACTTTTTAAAACTATCATCATCTATATGGACTTTTTTTAGTTTAATACACTTTGTATTTGTGTTGCTTATATCATCCAATATCTTATATGATGGATCATCTACAAATCTATTTTTAACAATATCTATTTTAAAGGTATCTGTTTGATAATCCTTATTTTTTATATCTATTGTTGTATTGTTTGATATAGATATATTTTTATCTAAAGTCATGGGCTTGTCTATACTATTTGTTGTTATATTAGATATTGGTTTGGGTTTATTTGTATTGGTTGAGGATATGATATATAGATAAGTTATTGTGGCTAAAAATAATATTATAAGAATAGATATTGTATTAAATAAAACTTGTTTCATAATATAGTATTTTTTGAGGCTGTTATATTACTGTTTTGGAGTGCTAAATGCCCATAACTATTGTTTAAGATTAATAATATTGTTAGTAGTATTTCAATTTGGTTCATTTGATTTGTATCCTAAACTTTTTGTATCAAATATCGCCGATGTTTGGCGGATGATTTTTTATGATTTTTGTGATTTGATTATATCTATCACATCATTTTCGCTTATATTTAACTCATCTGCTATATCTTTAAATGGTCTTGGCGAAAGTGGAAAATTTTTTTGTATTCTATACAATATCTCTTTGGTCATATTTACTCTTTTTGTGATTATATCCAATAATCTTTAAAAGATAAAAAATAACTCAAATTTCTTCTGGGGGTAGGACTTTCTTAAAGAGAGTGATCACTTCGTCGCCGCTATGCTTTCACAACAATCCTACAGAAAGTTTAGTAAATCATATCAACCTATAGAACTCTTGTGAAGCGATAAATATATCTACTTTGGCACAAAAAACTCTTGATGAGTTATAGTATAGATTCTATCAAACAAAAAGCTTAAAGGTGAGTTATAATTATATTTGGGTATAATAAAATAAAAAGGCATAAAATGGCATATTTTCCAGCTTTTATCAAATTGGACAAAACAAAGATACTTCTAGTAGGTGGAGGAGAAATAGCAAGTGAAAAACTAAAACATCTGCTTGATTTTACAACAAATATTGAGATAATTGCTTTAGAGTTAAATGATGCTATGATGCTTATGATTGACAAATACAGCTTATCATACAAAAAGCGAAGATATGAGACAAAAGATATAGAGAAGTTTAATATAATTGTAGTAGCAGTAGATGATATCAAGTTACAAAAAAGCATATACGACCAAGCAAAATTGCTCCCACGATGTCTTGTAAATAGTGTTGATAGTGTTGATTTTTGTGATTTTATTTTTCCGTCGTATATCAAAAAAGATGATTTGACCATAGCAGTATCCACAAGTGGAAGCTCTCCAGCAGTTGCAAAATATTTAAGAAAATTTTTGCAAGATATGATACCAAATAGTATAGGTGAGTTTCTTGACAAGATGAAAAACTACAGAAAAACTATGCCAAAAGGCAAAGAGAGGATGCAATTTTTAGATAAAAAAGCAAAAGAGTATATCAACAATTTAGAGGTGCCCTTAAGACAATAGTTCGTATGCTTCTTTTACACTTTTAGTTTTATTTGATATATACAACATCATAGCACTGTTTAGTTTTGCTATCTTAATCAACTCATCGCTTGGATTGTTTAGTATATCAAGTGACTCTTTTAGAGATATCTTATCCCATGATTTTGTGTAGTTTATGCCAAAATCTTTTGGGTCTATGGTGT
This sequence comes from Arcobacteraceae bacterium, assembly GCA_029935705.1. Lineage (GTDB taxonomy): Bacteria > Campylobacterota > Campylobacteria > Campylobacterales > Arcobacteraceae > B24-G6. The sequence continues at coordinate 8,198 of JAOZJU010000038.1, read as the reverse complement.
GTAGTGTTGTGTTGCCATTTTCGATGACCCAATACTGACACTTGCTATATATCTCTTGAGTGCCTTCATTGCCTTTGATTATCACAAGTTTTTTGTATCTATCACCAAAGATTTGGGCATATTTTTGCATAAAAGGTTTGTGAAACACCCCTGTGACCGCATATAAAGAGTTTGCAGGATTTATAAGTCTTTCAGCTACATTTAGTCCAGTTCTTATGCCCAATTTTCTCCTAATATCTGTCAAATTACTTATCTCTTTAAATATATCAGATCTATCAAAAAAGTGTAGATTTTGAGTTTTGGTGATATTGTTAAAAATATCTTTTACTGTTACTCCATTTTTACCAGCTTGAAGTTTATCCCCTGATACAACTATATTTAAATCATATGGTTGTAACTCTTTTGCCATAAGAGAAAATAGATATGGATTGTTTCTTTTGCCATCATATGGATAACCCAACTCTATAGAATCTTTTATCGTAACTCTTTGTATATAGTTGTCAAAACTTTTTAAAACACCAAAAAACTCCTCTATAGTCTCTGGTTTTAGCCTCCAGCCTAACAAAAAAGCACTTATTTGCTCTGGATATGCCTGTTTTGCAAGTATCATATCCATAGCTTCCATCATCTGCTCTTTTGTCAAATCATAGTTATGTTTTGGTCCTGTTCCTACTGCTTTTATGTATTTTTTAAATATATCTTCCATAAAATTAGTCAAACCATCTTAAATCTTCTCTTAAAGATACAACTTTGCCCACAACTATAAGTGCTGGTGTGTCTAAGTTTTTTGCTTTTTTGGCTATATTTTCTAAAGTTCCCACTACTACTTTTTGATCTTTTGTGGTTCCTTTGCTTATGACTGCTACTGGATAATCCTTGCTTTTGCCTATAGCTATAAGTTTCGATGTGATTATCTTGATGTTGTGCAACCCCATCAAAAACACCAATGTCTCATCTGTAGCAAAAGAGCTCCAATCTATTTGTGATGTAGCTTTGCCTGGTGCTTCGTGTCCTGTGATCACTCTAAATGAACTTACAACTCCCCTTTGAGTTACAGGAATACCTGCATAAGCTGGCACACTTATGGCCGATGTGATACCTGGCACTATATCAAACTTGATGCCTCTTTCTTTAAGATAGATAGCCTCTTCGCCACCTCTACCAAACACAAAAGGGTCTCCACCTTTAAGTCGAACTACATTTTTGTATTTTAAAGATGATTGGTATATTATCTCATTTATCTCTGGCTGTTTTACTGGATGTTTGCCATCTGTTTTGCCTACATCTACAAACTCACAATCTTTTGGTGCCTCTTTTAAGATATCTGGATTTGCCAACCTATCGTATATGATTATCTGAGCTTTTTTGATAAGCTTGAGTGATTTTATTGTCATAAGCTCTATATCACCAGGACCAGCTCCCAACAGATAAACTGTAGAACTATTTTTACTCTTTTTATTTGTCATTTGTTACTTCATATATAAATATTCCAGATGGCTTTTTGACATTTGGCACCTCTTTGATTTTTGTCCAATTTTTTGTATCTATGATCGCTACTTTGTTTGTATCATTGACAGATATATATAGCTCTGATTTTGTTTTTGACCATCTTATATGAAGCACTTTGCCATCAAACTCAAACCTTTTTATGATTTTTAAACTTTTTGTATCTATGATCTGTACTACTGGAAATTTTTTGCCACTATATGTGACGGCTAAGTGTTTTTTGTCTGGACTCAAAGATGTAAATACTGGCATACCTTCTGTTTTGATATTTTTGATAAATTTAAAATTCATATCATATACCATAACTTTATTGTCTCCAACTGCTGGGACAAATACTCTTTGCCCACCTATAGACCAAAATCCAAAATGCGGAACTTTTAGTACCATTTGTCTTTTTTCATCTAAAAATATCTTGACCTTTTTATAAGTCATATTGTCCAAATCAACCGTGCCAAAATGTTTTGATATAAAAAATCCAGCTATATATTTGTTGTCTTGTATCATAGCATCAAACGGTAGTTTGCCAACATTCTCAAACGAACGAAAAGGTTTAAATACAACTTGTGTGTTGTTTTGGTCGCCATGAATACCGCCTACATTTACATATACAGATATTTTGTCGTTGTCCATTTGTGAAAATATGAGATAGTTTTTATATATTTTTATGCCTACATTTTTAGAGCCTGTTTTTATTTTTTGGAGTGGTTTTAGATCTCTGTTGAGTATATCTACACTTTTGTCATCGTAGTTTGCTACTGCTACATAGTGTTCGCCTATGACAAAACCTATAGCACTTTTGCTTGTTTTGTATTGTGCTATGATATTTTCACTTATGGGGTCAAACTTTATCACATATCCATCACGACTTATCACATATCCATCTTTGTCTTTGAACTTTACTACACCGTGATTCATATTGTGCATATTTTTTATCGTTGATATCTTTTTGCCATCTTTTATCACAGCTATTGATGATGATTCTCGTTCAACTACAAAATACTTCTCATATCCAAATAGTGGTGTCATCATCAAAAACAACCCAACTATTATTTTACTTTTAACTTTCAACTTTTTCTCCTACTTCTTGTTTTGTTAAATAACACGATGGGTCTTCTGCCCAAAGGTCGTCATATATAGCATATGCCCTACTTCTGCTTCCGCCATTGCATATATCTATGTATCTACAGCTACTACACTTGCCACCTATTTGTCTTGGTTTCTCTCTTAATTTTTTTACTATATCACTACTTTTGCCACTCCAAATATCTTTAAAATCATCTTGCAAATAGTTGCCTATATATTTTGGGAAAAATGGATCTGGCTTTACATTGCCTATCCAGTCCATATTTCCCAGCCTATCACCTGCACTATTTCCACCCCACGATTTTAATCTTTTGGTCAAATCATCTACATATTGTGGATAATCTTTTTCAAATCTTTTTAACAATAAAACAGCATCCATCTCCATATTGCCAGTAACTATATCTAGGTTTTTATTATTATGATAATACTCAAAAGCTTTATCTATGATAAACTCTACAAATTTTCTTCGCTCCTGTTTTGATATATCTATCTTAAGATTGTCAAGTCCTCTACCAGAATAGACAAGATGCGATATATATAGCTTGTCTGCTTTTAGCTCTTCAACCAAATCAAACATAGCATAAAAGCTATCTTTGGTTTCATTGGTTAGAGTAAATCGTATGCCAGCATTGCCTCCAGCATCTTGTATATGTTTGATACCCTCTATAGCTTTTTTGTATGAACCCTTTTGGGCTCTAAAATAATCATGAGTCTCTTCAACTCCATCTATACTCACACCGATATAGTCAAATCTATTTACTATTTGTTTGCTGTTTTTTTCATTGATATACATACCATTTGTAGAAAGATATGTCATAATTCCTGCTTTTTTCATAACATCTGCTATATCAAATATATCTTTTCGTATAAGTGGCTCGCCACCACTAAAAATCACAAAACGAACTCCAGCATCTACCATACTAGGAATAGTATCAGATATTTGTTTGAAACTCAAACTATCAGTTCCGTTTGCATCTGCTTTGCTGTAGCAGTGATGACACAAAAGGTTACAACGATTTGTAAAGTTCCATATCATTATAGAACCATCTAAAACTCTTGATTTTTTGTTTTCTATTGTGCTACTTATGAGATTTGAAAGTCTAAACATGCTATTTGCCTTTAAACGAAAGGATAAATTTGGTGATTTTGTTTATCTCATCTTGTGTCAATGTATCGCCAAATGACGGCATAACTGTTCTTTTGTGTCCAAATTGTTCAAACATAGATTTTGGTGCTACTATATATCCTTGGATCTCTCCTTTGGTTCTTTTAGAGGCTATTTGTGAAAAGCTAGGACCAAATGCCACAGATGTTTCGTGGTGACAACCCCAACAATATGCTCTAAATACTTTTTCGCCACTATCTAAAGAGGCACCATAAGATAGAGATACCAAAAATGACAGATACAACAATTTTCTAATAATTTTATTCATAGGTTATTATACTATATTTTTCTTAAATAAAGGGCGACTGTATAAACTACAAATATTTATAGCTTATCGATTATTTGAAGTATGATATATGAAAAATTAAGAGAAAAATTGCATCAAACCAAATCATCCAATAGTTAAAATTCTCTTGAATTTTTTGAGCATATTATTTGATATTTGATACTATCTTATCGCCCATTTGTGAAGTGCTCAATACCTCTTTTGCATCGTATGCACCTATATCTTTGGTTCTATAACCATCTTTTAAGGTTTGTTTGATTGCATCATCTATTATAGAAGCTAATTGTGGTTCATCTAAACTATATCTTAACATCATAGATGCACTTGCGATTGTAGCTATGGGATTAGCTATTGATAGCCCAGCTATATCTGGAGCAGAACCGTGTATCGGCTCGTATATAGCGGTATTTGTTCCTGTCGAAGCAGATGGAAGCAAACCTATAGAACCACACAACATACTAGCCTCGTCACTTAATATATCGCCAAATATATTGCCAGTAAGTATCACATCAAATTGTCTTGGGTTTGCTACAAGTTGCATAGCACAGTTGTCTACATACATATGTGTAAGCTCTACATCTTTATACTCTTTGGATATATCTATAACTGTATCTCTCCATAGTTGTGATACATCTAACACATTTGCTTTATCTACAGAACATAATTTTTTGGTTCGTTTTCTTGCTAACTTAAATGCCACATGTGCTATCCTTGTGATCTCATCTTTGGTATATACCATAGTATTCCAGCCTTTGGTCTCACTCTTGCCTTTTGGTTCGCCAAAATATATACCACCAATTAACTCACGAACCACCATGATATCTACACCTTTTATAACTTGTGGTTTTAAACTACTAGCATCGATAAGCTCATCATAAACTACAGCTGGTCTTAAGTTTGCAAACACCTCAAGCTCTTTTCTAAATCGCAAAAGTCCGCTTTCTGGTCTTTTGTCTCGTGGTAGATTGTCCCACTTCTCTCCGCCTATAGCACCAAACAAACATGCATCGCTTTTCACAACACCATCTATAGTAGCTTGTGGTAGCGGATCGCCTGTTTTGTCATATGCTATACCACCCATCAAAAATTCAGAAAACAAAAACTCAACATTGTACAGTTTTCCTACTTTTTCCAATACTTTTATAGCTTCATTTACTATCTCAACTCCTATACCATCACCTTTGATGACTGATATGTTATAAGTTTTCTTCATTTTTTTCCTTTTTGCAGATATTTATAATACAATGATATCATTTGACTTTTCTACATTTTTAAAATATTAGTATTTTAGCATATTTATGCTTAAAGGATAGTCTCAAAAGCTTCTATTGTCCATAGAAGTGTAAATTTTGTATAAAATAAACACGAAAAGTTTAGGAAAAGTTTTTCACAAATTATTTCATACAAGAAGAAGCATCCTAAAGCCCACAGGGAAGGGAAATTTTTACGAAAAAAGTCCGTAAAAATTCTTGAATTAACCAGTTAGTCCTTCAAAAGTAGCCGAGGCGGTTTCACGAAGTGAAAAGTTTCTGTGAAAAACTGCTCCTTCTATGAGCCTGGTATTTAATCATAGGGTTCTATTCATAAAGAGACTTAAATTTTTGGCACCTCTTTGGTGTAAGGGCTTTTGCCATCCAATGTAGCCCAAAAAAGATTGGCTTGGTTTTGAAAAGTTTTGTTGTTTACTTGTGGATTTGATACTGCACTCATATATTTATAGTCTATCTTGCCCTCTTTGACTGCTTGAACTCCTGCATCAAAACAAGCATTTTGGACTATCTCTCTTCTGCTTTTATAAACAGGCTGGACTATCACTTCGGCCGCTGGCAAAAAGAACTCGCCCATCATATTAGAATTTTCATTGTGACTATCCCATGCCCTATACATACCCTTAAGACCGTCAAAATTATTGTCAATATCTGGAAATCCACTAGCGCTAAATACTACAAAACCTTGTTCGCCATGTTGTGGAAATCTATCAGGGTGAGATATGTGTCCATCTTTTTCATCTAGTAGCATATATGGTTGTATAATTGGTAGCAATCTATCCATAAAAGTTTTCATAGTGCCTGTAACATTAAATATATAAAGCGGAGAAGCAAACACTACTAAGTCAGCTTTTCTGTATTTTTCTCGCAGTTCTGTCATGATATCTTTGTGGACACACTGCCCTGGTGTTTTGGTCCAGCACATATAGCATCCATCGCATCGGTGAATATCTAATTTTGAGAGTTTAAACTCTTCTACATTTGCACCTGCACTTTTAGCACCTGCTACAAATTTATCTACCATGAGTGTAGTTTTGCTAAATTTTTTGGCTCTTGCTCCACCATCAAACACTACAATATTTTTGATTTGTTTAGATGATATAGTCTTGTAATCATAGTCTTGTGGTCTATTAGCAATAGTCTCAAACTTTGCTCTTGTATCAAAGATTTTCTCAAAGTTTAGCATGATAGAGCCATCTCCGCTTAGTTTGTATTGTTTGTTTAAAAATGCATAAGTGCCATCTACATCACCATTTGTGATATCCAACCACAATTTACTATCGGCTTGTATAGTCGCTGTGGGATTTTCGTGTCGTCCTATAGTGTGGGTGCATTTTTGATCTTTGATGATGATATAAGACTCTCCAGCTTCATCTCCACTAAGTTCAAACTGAACTACCACATCTACACCTTGGGCAAACTCTTTGTTGATACCATATGGCATAGCACTAAAGGCATCTTTCATGCTATCAAATCGTATTTTAGAGTTTGGCTGCTTCAAATACCACACAGGAAAATATATAGATACAGGAATACCTATGATAAACTGTGGCAAAAATGCCATAGCATTTGATATAAGCATATTGTCAGCACTATATGGACTATATCGTATTTGCACCAACACAAAGGCAGTGGCAAATATGCCTGCCCAGATGAAGCTGATGATATTGTTTATCCGTAAAAATACATCGCTTTGGCTTATGGCTTTGGGGTAAGCACCTTTTGATACATAGTATGTAAACGGCTTTTTGCCAAGCAGTGGCAGCACTATTGCTACAACGAATAGCACCGTATATATTGTCATGGGTATTAGTTCCATATTTTTCCTTTATTTCATGATATTGGCAGATATTGTCAATGTCAATTTTCTAAATGGATTTATACTTGAAGCAAATGCTAAAAGTCTATTTTTAAATCCTACGACATAAGTCATATCATTGTTTTGTAGTTGTCTTATTCCAGCTTTTGCCACATCTTGCGAACTCATAGCACCTTTGGATAGATGTGCAACATCTGTAGCGTTTGCTACTTTGTCAAAATTTGTAGCCGTAGGTCCAGGACACAATGCACAAACTTGAACTCCACTATCTTTGAGTTCATAATTGATAGCCTCGCTAAAGCTCAACACATATGCTTTGGTAGCAGAATATACAGCGAAAGTCGGCACTGGCTGAAAAGATGCGGTAGAAGCTACATTTAGTATCTTGCCACCGCCATTTTTTGACATAACTTTAGCAAAATGGTGTGTAATCTGTGTCAAAGTTGTGATATTTAAGTTTATCATAGATACTATCTTGTCTATATCGTTTTCTACAAATTTACCATAATCACCGATACCTGCATTGTTTATCACTATATTTATATTTGTATCGCCCAGTATCGATATAAGCTTCTTTGTCGCATCAATACTAGATAAATCCAAAGGTATAATATCTACTTTTATATTATACTTTTTTTTTAAAATCAAGTTTTATATTTTTTAATTTTTTGCTATCTCTTGCTACTAAAACTAGATTTTTGCCTTCTTTAGCATAAGTTAGGGCAAATTCATAACCTATGCCACTAGTTGCACCTGTTATTAAAACTCTCATATTTAGAAACTTATTTTCATACCCAGACTTATACTGCTTATGCTTTTGGTTTCATCGGTATCAAAGATGAGATCATTTCTAAAAGTTACAAATGGCTTAAACCATCCAGTATAGCTAGGTTCCCAACCCAAGTTCGATACCAATCCTACGACATTTTGCTCGTCTGGACCATAGTCAAAATATCCTACTGTTCCTATAGACATATTAAACCAGCCAAATAGTTTTTGCTCCAATACTATACCTATGGTGTTAAATTTTATTTTTTCTGTAGAGTTTGATTCGTCTTCTATCTCAAATCT
>JAOZJU010000066.1 GCA_029935705.1 Arcobacteraceae bacterium | reverse complement strand
TAGTAGCCCATCTTTATGGTTATTTTTTTATCGCCTTTTAGTTTAAACTTCGATTCTGTAAAATTTGCCCCTCTAAACATAGGACGAATATTGTTGCTAAATCCATAGCCCTCTTTTGGAATACCAAAAAAGTTTTTATCTAGTTTGTTGTTTTTGTTTTCGTCGTGTATCACAGCTACAGCATAAGTCCCATCTGGCACATCTGTAAATTTATAGACTACTGTTTTGCCTTTGATGACTACTTCTGCCCCTTTGAAGTTTTTCTCTCTATCGCCGAAACTATCATCGTCTTTGTTGTATAGACCTATATCCAACTTGCCTTTGGTATTCAAGATATTTTTCACTTTGACCGTGATATCTCCTGCTGACATACTTGTAGTCAATACTATGGCTGCTAAAATTAATTTGTTCATATTTTATCCTTTTTTTATATTTTAACATATCTAATCAAATTTGTCATTCACATATGTTAATTTTGTTAGAAAATCTCCAAAAAATCTCTATGTCCATCTTTGTCTTTGAACTTTACTACACCGTGATTCATATGGTCTTAAGTTTGCAAACACCTCAAGCTCTTTTCTAAATCGCAAAAGTCCGCTTTCTGGTCTTTTGTCTCGTGGTAGATTGTCCCACTTCTCTCCGCCTATAGCACCAAACAAACATGCATCGCTTTTCACAACACCATCTATAGTAGCTTGTGGTAGCGGATCGCCTGTTTTGTCATATGCTATACCACCCATCAAAAATTCAGAAAACAAAAACTCAACATTGTACAGTTTTCCTACTTTTTCCAATACTTTTATAGCTTAATTTACTATCTCAACTCCTATGCCATCACCTTTGATGACTGATATGTTATAAGTTTTTTCATTTTTTCCCTTTTTGTAGATGAGTTTTTTATATTTTTCAAAATTTTAGCATTTTAGCATATTTATGCTTAAAGAGTTCTCTTAAGCTTTTTGAAATCTCTTTAAATTTACCAAAGATATATAAAATTTTGAGATTTTTTTTATGAGTATTGTAAGCTTAAGATTAATTCGCTATGATATATCTAAAGGATATTAATGAAAATAAAATTAAAAAGTTTATTATTTTTAATCAATATGGCACCTATATCAATGCTTGCTGACAACAGTATCGATACAGGAGATACTGCTTGGATGATGATCTCAACTGCATTGGTGCTTCTAATGACACCTGTCGGTTTAGCACTGTTTTATGGCGGTATGACAAGGTCTAAAAATGTTCTAAATACCTATGCTATGGTTATAGGTGCTTTTGTTGTGGCATTTTTAGTTTGGATAATAGCTGGATACTCTATAGCATTTGGAGTAAATGAAAATCAGCTTATTCAAAATATATTTGGTGGTTTTGATCATCTTTTTTTAAGTGGCATAGAGTGGAGTGACATAAGTGGAAGTTACCCTACTTATGTATTTGTAGTATTTCAAGGGACATTTGCGGCTATTGCTATAGCTATAGCCTCTGGTTCAGTTATTGGGCGAATGAAGTTTTCTACATGGCTTATCATAGTCATATTGTGGCAAATTATAGTTTATGCTCCTATAGCACATATGGTTTGGGGTGGAGATGGTGCTTATCTTTTTGATGCTGGAGCACTTGATTTTGCTGGTGGAACTGTAGTTCATATGAATGGTGGTTTAGCAGGACTTGTGTTGGCTATACTTGTAGGCAAACGAACAAACTATCCGCTTTCGGCTATGAAGCCATTTAGTATACTATTTACTACTTTAGGTGCTGGTCTTTTATGGTTTGGTTGGTATGGATTTAATGGTGGTTCAGCTTATGGTGCAAATGCCATAGCTGGCTTGGCACTCTTGACAACTACTGTGGCTACTTCTGTTGGTGCTATAACTTGGATGCTTTTAGAGTGGTTTGTATACAAAAGACCTACTTTGTTGGGTATTGCATCTGGTATAGTTGCTGGACTTGTAGCTATCACTCCTGCTGCTGGATTTATAGGTGTAGGTGGCTCACTTGTGCTTGGGACTGTAGGTTCTGTTGTAGCATTTTATGGTGTCGTATATCTTAAGAAAAAGTTCAAATATGATGACTCTTTAGATGCATTTGGTATTCACTTTTTGTCTGGTCTTTGGGGGGCATTGGCTACAGCATTTTTAGCACTAAACGACAAAAAACTTTTGTGGGAGAGTCCGCTTAAAGCAAGTGGCGATAGAGTTGGACAGTTTATAGTTCAGTTGGAATCTGTAGTGATAGTTGGACTGTGGACTTTAGTAGGAACTGTGGTGGTGTATTATATAGCTAAAACTATCACACAAGGAGCTAGAGTAGATGATGATATAGAAGAGTTAGGTTTGGATGAATCTATCCATGCAGAAAAAGTATTTAACCAAGGATAATATATGAAAAAAATTGAAGCGATTATAAAACCACACAAACTTGAAAGTGTAAAAACCGCCCTACTTCAAGAGGGTATAGAGGGTATGACTGTAAGTGAAGTTAAAGGTTATGGCAGACAACAAGGACACAATGAAATCTACAGAGGTGCCGAATATATCGTAGAGTTCGTACCAAAAATCAAGATAGAGATAGTAGTAAGTAGTGAAAAATATGCCAAAAAAGTAGTAGATGCGATAAAAAAATATGCAAAAACAGGCAAAATCGGCGATGGCAAGATATTTATATATGATATATCCAAAACTATAAGAATACGAACAGATGAAGAGGATGAAGAGGCACTATAGTATCAAAAATATTATCTATGATTTAAAACTTTATCCCTACAATCGCATCTGCCAAACCTATTTTATGCTGGTTTTTCTAAAAAAGCAG
>JAOZJU010000037.1 GCA_029935705.1 Arcobacteraceae bacterium | reverse complement strand
GATACATGGGCTATGGTCAAGATATATCAAAAACTTCGAGCCACAATAGACAGCCCCATAGAGCTACAAGATGTGGTCTATACTAGAAAATCACCTATGGATCACAAGATTTTTTAGCTATGATGACACATGCCAAGAAGGATAAAATATGAGTAAAAAACTAGACTACGACAAGACACTCACAAGGCTTCGTATCATCCTTAGTCGCTTAAACGATGGCGAGAGTTTGAGTGTCAAAGAGTTAGCAGATGAGTTTGTGGTATCTACTAGGACTATCCAGCGAGACTTCAACGAACGATTGGTTTGTCTATATCCTATATATCAAGACAATAGAAAGTGGAAGATGATGGACGGCTTTAAGATAGAAAAGACCAGAGAGTTAGAAGATACGATAGTGCTACAAATCATAGAAAAGATCACCAGCTCCATAGGTGGCAAGTTTGCTACAAGGTCAAAAGTCCTACTTGACAAACTCAAAAATGAAACCAACCCACCCATATATACTAAGCTAAACATAGAGGATATTAGCGACCATATACACGACATAGCTATATTGGAAAAAGCGATCAAAGAGCAAAATAGTATCGTATGCACTTATGGCGACAAAGATGACAGATACGATAGCACCATAGACCCACTAAAGATAGTAAACTATGAGGGGTTTTGGTATCTTGTAGCAAAAAAAGGTCAAAAAGTCAAGAAATATTATCTCAAAAACTTATCAAATATACGACCCACACAGAAACATTTTGAAGCTATACCATCTATAGACAAACTGCTTGAAAACTCATTGTCTATATGGTTCAATCAAGACAAAAAACCATACAAAGTATCGCTTGTAGCACACAAATATATAGCCAAATTTTTTGTTCGGCGACCACTTCCCACACAGCAAATCATCAAAACTTATGAAGATGGCAGTATGAAGCTTGAAGTATCTATCACAAGCGATATGGAGATACTACCTGTCGTGAAGTATTGGATACCCTATCTTAAAGTAGTGCAACCAAATAGGATAAAACAGAGCATCAAAGAGGATATACAGAACTATTTGGAACTATAATGATCCTACGATATAGAGTTTAGTGGTATATATTTTTGTATAAACTCTTTGTGTTTTAAAAACATTACCGATTTTAACATATCTTGCTTAACTTAAGTAGCTACAATCTACCATAAGCAAAATCACTATTTCTATTCACTATAAAGTTTTCAACAGGTGGCTTTAAGTTTTTTTGGGTATAATAATTAAGGGAAAATATACGAAACAATCATTGTTTATAAAATTGCCCCTCAAAAAGGAATTGTTTTGAATAAAATATCAATTGTAGTGTTAGATTTTGGAAGTCAATATACTCAGCTCATAGCAAAAACACTTAGAAACTTAGGATACTATGCTATTATCGTCCCATACAATAGTTCTATAGATGAGATAAAAAAGCTTCAACCAAAAGGCATAATACTAAGTGGCGGACCTGCTTCTGTATATGAAAAAGATGCTTACAAGATAGACAAAGAACTATTTGAAATCTCTTTGCCAATCTTGGGCATATGTTATGGTATGCAACTAATTGTAGATAGTTTTGGTGGTGAGGTTATGTTATCAAATCACCACGAATATGGCAAAACAACCATAAACAGACTCTTAGAAGATACTCTGCTGCTCGATATCCCACCTACACAAACAGTTTGGATGTCACATAGCGATGTGGTCACAAAACTACCAGATGATTTTGTAGTGTTAGCATCAAGCAAAAATTCACCATATGCTATGATAAAAAACGAAGAGAAAAATATATATGCCATACAGTTTCATGCTGAGGTTACTCACTCTTTGTATGGCAAAAAAATACTTCAAAATTTTGCCAAACATATATGCAAATGTGAAAAAAACTGGACTATGGGAAGCTTCGCCAAACAATCAATACAAAATATCAAACAAATAGTAGGACAAGATAAAGTGCTATGCGGTGTAAGTGGTGGAGTAGATAGTTCGGTGGTTGCTACTATGTTGCACGAAGCAATAGGAGAGAACCTCGTAGCTGTATTTGTAGACAATGGTTTGTTAAGAGCAAATGAGGTCGTAGATGTTCAAAATATGTTTAAACAACTTGGCATAAACCTTATCACTGTAGATGCTTCATCTATGTTTTTAGACAAACTTAAAGATATAACCGACCCAGAGAAAAAACGAAAAATCATAGGCGAAACATTTATAGAGGTGTTTAGCAATGAGGCAAAAAAACACGACAATATAAAATTTTTGGCTCAAGGCACTTTGTATACAGATATCATAGAATCGCTTAGCACAAAAGGCCCTAGCAAAACTATAAAATCGCACCACAATGTTGGTGGTTTGCCATCGTGGATGAAGTTTGAACTCATAGAGCCTCTTAAAGAGGTGTTTAAAGATGAAGCAAGGCAGATAGGTCTTGAGTTGGGACTTCCAGCATATATGATAAATCGCCACCCATTTCCTGGACCTGGTTTGGCTATACGAATCATGGGAGCTGTAGATAAACTTGGTCTAAATATATTAAGACAAAGCGATACGGTGCTTCTTGAAGAGTTAAAATCAAGCGGATGGTATGATAAAACTTGGCAGGCATTTGCTGTACTTTTAAATGTCCATTCGGTTGGAGTGATGGGAGACAACAGAACTTATGACAATACTATATGCATAAGAGTAGTCAATGCTATAGATGGTATGACCGCCACATATGCAAAAATCCCACATGATATCCTTGAGGTAATTAGCCGTAGAATAATAAACGAAGTAGATGGTATAAACAGAGTAGTATATGATATTAGCTCAAAACCACCTGCTACAATTGAGTGGGAATAGTATGTCTTATAACGATCCAAATCTTAAAATCACAGATGAAATAAAGAGTTTAAATCTTGATGTATTGGATGACAACTTGTATTATTATGAGTATAAAACAAGACATATACTTTCACTTATAGACAAAAAGATAGACAAAGAATCCTCAGAGTTTATAGGTCCGTATAGTAGTTTCATAGGAGCAGTATATGAAAATATCATATATGAACATCTCATAAGATATAGTTTGACAAATGATTATATAACCAAATTTATACTAAAAGGTCCTCACCAAGACAATACACAAAATATCAAAAACGGTTTTTTGATAGACCCAAAATCACAAATAGTATTTAAGTCTGGTTACAAAGATATAAGCGAATTTGATGCTATGTTTATGACTAAAGATGCTCTATTTTTTGTAGAAAGCACAGTAGTGAAAAATACTTTGAGTTTGAAAAAGAGACTCAAAAAAAAGGTCTCTTTACTTAAGATACTTTTTCCAAAAATAGAGATCAAATGTCTTATTGTAGTCACCAAAGAGGCTATGGGAACACATCTGTTTCCTGATTATTGTACTATATGGACTACAGATGTTTTAAATGTAACAAAAATTTTGAGCAAAATAAAAGAAAACAAAAAACACAACAAAAAACCATTTAAGAGATATCAACACAAAAAATTAAAGCAGATATACGATATTCAAACTACAAGTTTCAAATACTTTTCAACTATGAGATGGATAATAAACAGCATCAAAAAAAGAAAAAATACAGCAGTAGATGTTGGATTTTTAAAATCAAAACAGACAGATATGTATTATGAAATATATGGCAAAATTATAGTAGGCTATATCCATCAGGATCAGTTTAAAAAACTCTTTTTTGATACAAAAGTGGAAGCTTTGGAAAAGGTATTGCGCTCAAAGATAGAAGGTGGTATCTTTTATGTAGCAGTAGAAAAAACATATCAAGAAAATTTTCAATTGATATATTTTTGTAAAATCATAGATGGCAAGTTGAAAAAAATTGACCCAAATGGTACAACTATAAAAATAAGCGACAAGCAACCAAAAGGTTTCACATACTCAGAGATAAAGTTTCTAAAATATCTCTTTCAAGATAAACACGAACTATCATTTGATGATGTTGTAAAAATAAAAAAGGAGCTATAAGTGATGACACTAAAAGAGGCGATGAAGCTTGACAGCGATGGTTTAAATAAACTATACGACCAGTTAAACAACAATATACAATCAAAAAAAGAGTTGGGTGCTTATGTAGAACAGCTAAAAGGCGAAGAGATAAAAAAGATTAAAAATGCAGTGCCAATAGCTATAAAAGATATAATAAATGTCAAAAACAGAGATATGAGTTGTTGTAGTAAAATCTTGCAAGGTTATGTATCGCCTTACAATGCAACAGTGATAGACAAGATGGAAGAAGCAGGTTTAGTAGCATATGGCAGGGCAAATATGGATGAGTTTGCTATGGGAAGTGAGACTACTACAGGATGTTATGGAGCTACTAAAAATCCAATAGACCCTACCAAAACAGCTGGCGGAAGCAGTGGCGGAAGTGCTTGTGCTGTTGCAAGTGGTCAAGCTATAGCAGCACTTGGCACAGATACAGGCGGTAGCATACGACAGCCTGCGAGTTATTGTGGTGTCGTAGGTATGAAACCTACATATGGTAGAGTTAGCAGATATGGTATAGCATCTTACTCATCATCTCTTGATCAGTGTGGCCCTATCACTCAAAATGTTGAAGATAGTGCTATACTATACGATATCATAAGCGGATATGACAAAAAAGATAGCACAAGTGCCGATATCAAATACGAAAAAATTGCACCACAATTAGATAAAAATCAAAAATTTACTATAGCAGTGATTGACAACTATATAAACGATGCAAGTGATCAAGTGCAAAAAGCATTTAAGGATACGATAGCTTTACTAGAACAAGCAGGACACAAAATAGTGCATAAAAATCTTATGGATACCAAAAAACATATATCTACATACTATATAGTAGCCACAGCAGAAGCTAGTGCAAACTTGAGCAGATACGATGGCATAAGATATGGCAGTAGAGTTTCGGCACAAAATCTACAACAGACATATGAAGATACAAAAACTCAAGGTTTTGGCAAAGAGGTACAAAAGAGGATTATGCTGGGCTCTTTTGTCTTAAGTAGTGGCTATTATGATGCATATTATATAAAAGCACAAAAAGTAAGACACCTTATCAAAGATGATTTTGAAAAAGTTTTTGAAGATGCCGATGTTATACTCTGTCCAGTTGCACCTACAACGGCCCCAAAACTTGGTGGATTTAAAAAAGCACTCGATATGTATCTTAGCGATATGTATACAATTAGTGTAAATCTAAGCGGTTTGCCTGCTATCTCTTTGCCCGTTGCAAACGATGAAGATGGCATGCCAATAGGTTTACAACTAATAAGCAAAGCATATGATGAAAAAACTATGTTCAATATGGCATACTCTCTTGAAACTATTGTAAATTATCAAAGGAGAGATATATGAAAATAAGATGTGAAGCTTTGACTTTTGAAGATGTTCTTTTAGTACCTGCTTTTTCAAATATTTTGCCAAAAGATGTATCGATAAAAACTAATCTTACAAAAAATATAAAACTAAATATCCCATTTGTGGGAGCTGCTATGGATACCGTCACAGAGTATAAAAGTGCTATAGCCCTCTCAAGAGTAGGCGGCATAGGCATAATACACAAAAATATGGATATAAAAAACCAGTGCAGACAGATTCAAAAAGTAAAAAAGAGTGAAACCGGAATCATAATAGACCCCATAACTATCCACCCAAAACAAACTTTGTTGGAGGTTAAAAATATCATGACCAAATACAAAATATCTGGTGTGCCAGTTGTAGATGAGAGGGATAAGCTTTTGGGCATATTGACAAACAGGGATATGAGATTTGTAAAAAACTTCACAAAAAAAGTTGAGCAAATTATGACCAAGATGCCTCTTGTCGTAGGGGATGAAAAAACTACACCACAAAAAGCTATCGATATAATACACGAACACAAGATAGAAAAACTTCCAATAGTAGATCACAATGGCATCTTAAAAGGTTTGATAACAATAAAAGATATAAACAAAAATATAAAACACCCATATGCATCAAAGGACAAAGATGGCAGACTACTTGTAGGTGCAGCCATAGGAGTAGGGCAACTTGACAGAGCAAAAGCTCTGATAGAAGCAGGGGTTGATGTGCTTGTTCTTGACTCAGCTCATGGACATAGTGCTGGTATCATAAAAACTATACAAGATATAAAATCAACTTTTGATATAGATCTCATAGCTGGCAATGTTGCTACCAAAGAAGCTGTTGAGGCACTTATAAAAGCAGGAGCAGATGCAGTAAAAGTAGGCATAGGGCCAGGAAGTATATGTACTACAAGGATAGTAGCAGGTGTTGGAGTGCCACAAATATCAGCTATAGACGAATGTAGTCAAATAGGCCATAAATATGGCATACCAATTATAGCAGACGGTGGTATAAAATATAGCGGAGATGTAGCCAAAGCTCTTGCTGTCGGAGCAAACTGTGTTATGATGGGAAGTGCATTAGCAGGAACCGACGAATCTCCTGGAGATATGATACTCTCACACGGCAGAAAGTTTAAGTCATATAGAGGCATGGGAAGTTTGGGAGCTATGAGCAAAGGAAGCACTGATAGATATTTTCAAGAAGGAACCGCCAAAGACAAACTTGTGCCAGAAGGTATAGAGGGTATGGTGCCATACAAAGGCACGATAGCAGAGATTTTGCATCAGTTCGTAGGGGGACTTAGGTCATCTATGGGATATTTAGGATGCAAAGATATCAAGACTTTTCAAGAGAATGCACAGTTTGTCAAGATAACTCAAGCAGGTTTAAAAGAATCGCATGTTCATGATGTAACTATCACAAACGAAGCACCAAACTATCATATTTGAAGCTATTTGAAGCCTCGTTTGCTATTTAAATTTAAAAAATACAAAAATTTTTTCTTTTTTTTTGCTTATTTTCAAGAGATTATGATAAAATAGGCAAATTTAAAAGGAGTTAGTATGGCACAAAAAGCGATACGAGAGTATGATGCAAAGTCAATTTTAGCAAAACACTGGGACGAATTTTTCCCAGAGTTTACTTATGCTTATGAGACCGTAATAGTCGAAAATAGCGAACAGCTTTCAAATGAAGCAAAAGATAAAGAGTGGCTCAAAAACAAACCATTGGTTGTAAAACCAGATATGATGTTTGGTAAAAGAGGCAAAAACGGTTTGGTTTTGTTTAAAGACAAAAAACCAGGTGATGTTAGTCTAAAAAAAGCGACAAGCTGGATAGATGAAAAAGCATCAAAACCTCAAAGTGTATACTTTACTTTTGATGGCGATACTCCTACAGGTAGCCCACAAGTAGACAATATAAGCCACTTTATAGTAGAGCCATTTACACCACACAACCAAGAAGAGGAGTATTATATATCTGCTACTTGTGTTGGGGATCATGATATGCTATATATGTCCGCAGAGGGTGGTATGGAAGTTGAAGAGGGTTGGAAAGATAAGGTTACTGAAGTTGCCTTTGCTATCACTGACACACAAGAAGAGATAGAAAATAAAATAAAAGCAAATATCCCAAATGATATAGCAGACAAAGACAAAGAAAACTTTGCTACTTTTGCTATTGGTTTTTTTGAAGCATACAAAAAGCTAAACTTCGCATATCTTGAGATAAACCCATTTGTTATGCAAAAAAACAAGATAGAACTTCTTGATATGGTTGCAAAACTTGATGATACTGCTGGATTTATGATGGTTGAACAGTGGGGTGACATAGAGTTTCCTACACCATTTGCTATGGAGCCAAAATCACCTGAAGTTAAAGCGATAGAAGAAGCAGATGCAAAAACAGGTGCATCTTTAAAACTTACTCTACTCAAGCCAGAAGCTAGAATATGGACGATGGTAGCAGGTGGTGGAGCATCTGTAGTTTATGCTGATACTATAGCAGACTTAGCTGGTATTGAAGATTTAGCAAACTATGGAGAATATAGTGGAGGCCCAACTACTGGGGAGACCAGATTTTATGCTGAAACTTTATTGGATCTTATGACAAGAAAAGATGATGCACAAGGAAGAGACAAGATTCTAATCATAGGCGGAGCTATAGCAAACTTCACAGATGTAGCCAAAACATTTACTGGTATCATTCAAGCTTTTGAAGTATATAAAGAGAAGATGAAAAAAGTAGGCATCAAGATATTTGTCCGACGAGGTGGCCCAAACTATGAAAAGGGTTTAAGAGATATAAAAAAAGCAGCTAACGAAATGGGACTATACATACGAGTATATGGACCAGAAACACACTTGACAGAGATTGTCAAAATAGCATTAGATAAGGACTTATAAAATGGAAAAACTATTTACAAAACAATCACAGGCGATATTTTGGAACAACAATCGTTCAGCAATCCAAAGAATGCTTGATTATGACTATGTTATAAAAAGAGAGACACCTTCAATAGCAGGGATAGTTGCTCCAACTTCATCAAATAAGTTCGATAAGTTCTTTTATGGCAATGATGAGATTATGATACCACTTTATAAAAATACAGCTCAAGCAAAAAAAGCACAACCACAAGCTGATGTATTGTTAAACTTCGCATCATTTAGAACAGCATATGATGTGACGATTGAAGCTATTGATATAGGTGGCTTTAACACTATTATGATCACAGCAGAGGGTATACCAGAGCGATTAGCAAGAGGTATGATAGCTTATGCAAAATTAAACAAAGTAGTGATAATAGGACCTGCAACAGTAGGAGCAATAAAACCAGGAGCATTTAAAGTAGCAAATATTGGAGGAACGATAGAAAATATAGTAAACTCAAAGCTTCATAGAGTTGGTTCGTGTGGTTTAGTTACACGAAGTGGTGGATTGTTTAACGAATTAGCAAATATAATATCGCTAAATGCCGATGGTATAGCAGAGGGTGTTGCAATAGGTGGTGATAGATTTGTAGGAAGTGTGTTTATAGACAACCTTTTACGAATGGAAAAAAACCCAGAAGTCAAATATATGCTACTGCTTGGTGAAGTTGGTGGCACAGAAGAGTACAAGCTTATAGAAGCTGTCAAAAAAGGTCAAATCAAAAAACCAGTCATCGCATGGTGTATTGGCACAATTGCTAAACACTATGATAGTGGAGTGCAGTTTGGACATGCAGGAGCTAGTGCAAATGACGATGCAGAAACAGCAGAAGCAAAAAATCTTGCCATGAGAGAGGCTGGTATACTTGTACCAAAATCATTTAATGACCTACCAGAGGTGATAAATGGGGCATACAAAGAGCTTCATGGGGAAGGTATTATCGAAGATATAATAGAACCAGAGATAAACAAAATACCAGAAAATAGAAGATCAAAAAACTTTATATGTACTATATCAGATGACAGAGGAGAAGAGGCTACATATGCTGGTTTCCCTATATCAAGTGTAGCAACTCCAGAGACTGGAAAAACAATTGGCGATGTCGTATCTTTGCTTTGGTTCAAAAAACAGTATCCAAAATGGGCAACTGATTTTATAGAAACAGTTATGAAAACTGTAGCAGACCACGGACCAGCAGTAAGCGGTGCTCACAATGCCAAAGTGACAGCTCGTGCTGGCAAATCAGTAGTAGAAAGTTTGGTCACTGGACTACTAACTATAGGGCCTCGATTTGGTGGGGCGATAGATGGTGCCGCAAAATATTTTAAATATGCAAACGACAACAACTTGACACCAAAAGAGTTTTTAAGCTATATGAAAAAAGAGGGTGTACCAATACCTGGTATAGGACACAGAATCAAATCGCTCAAAAATCCAGATTTGAGAGTAACAGGATTGATGAATTATGCTAAAGAACATTTTCCAAAAACATCTTTGCTTGATTATGCTAGAACTGTAGAAGAGCTTACAACTAGCAAAAAAGAGAACCTTATCTTAAATGTAGACGGAACTATAGGTATCCTTATGGTTGATATGTGGAGAGCTTTGGGATATTCTGAAACACAGATTGATGAGTTTATAGAATCAGGAACATTAAATGCATTTTTCATATTAGGACGAAGCATAGGTTTTATCGGTCACATATTGGATGAAAAACGACTTGCTATGCCTATGTATAGACACCCAATGGATGACATATTGTATAGTTTGCCAGAAAATTAGAGAGTTTTATGGAGCGAAAATATTTGCTTCATAATGCCTTTTCTTTATATGAACTTCTTTTTGTAGTAGTAATAGTAGCTATCATAACTTCTGTTACTATCTACAAACCATCACACGATGATATAGATGAAGCATCGAAAAAAATCACAACATATTTAAAATACACAAGATATCTATCTATGATAGATGACCAATACCACAGAAAATTTGATGAAAATGACAGTTTGTGGTTCAAGGGTAGATGGACATTTAAAATCCAAAACTGCAAACAAACTGTAGGTGGGTATTATTTTGTAGTATATAAAGATAGTGATCATGAAGGTTATATTGATAAAATAGAAACAGCACTTGATCCTATAACAAACAAATACCTATATTCAAATAGTGATTGTGTCGCATCACAAGATGAGAGTGCTTATGTGTTGCTTACTAAAAAATACGGTGTAACCAACATCAAAGCAAATCGACAATGCAAACCATACAGCACCAGCACAGTCCCTATGGCTATGAGTTTTGACAGCTATGGATACCCTCACAATAAACTAAGCTCAAATCCAAACGAACCAGACAAATATAAACTTAAAAGCCCTTGCATCTTTACTATATATGATAAAAACGATAACAATATCACGATAACTATAAGCGACAAAACTGGTGCAGTCTATTAGTTGTCAAAAGTTACCAAATAGATCATATCACTATCTTAGGTTCAAATTGGATTAAAATCATTTTTTAAATAGCATATCATCATCGAGTTGTAACTTGTATCTCTTTTGTTTCTCTCTTTGTATAAATATTGACCAAACAACAATCAAACAACACACAAAAAGAAACACAAACAGCAAATATATAGTTCTAAAGATAGTT
>JAOZJU010000065.1 GCA_029935705.1 Arcobacteraceae bacterium | reverse complement strand
AAGATGCTATAAATATTGTAGCACTTGGATTTATTATAACTTCTGTTATATCGTTGCTCCTTCTAATGCTTGTGATGCTATTTCATGATTATTTTGTGATATTATTAAATAATGAAAGTATAAGTATATGGCTTTACCTAACTCCACTTTCTGTTTTTTTTATGGGGTGTTTTAATATTCTAAACTATTTTAATAACAGAATGAAAAATTATAAAGATTTAGCAAAGGCAAATGTATATAAATCTATTGTTATGGCAATTGTCCAGTTAAGTATAGGTTTTATAAAAGCAGGTGCTTTTGGTTTGGTAAGTGGGCAGATAGCTTCACAGATAGCTTCAAATACTAAACTGTTTCTCAATGTTAAAAATATGAATCTATTTAGATACATAAAAAAAATAAAAATAATTGCATTAGCAAAAAGATATAAAGATTTTCCAAAATTCTCTATGTGGGCGATTTTATCAAATACACTTTCTACTCATCTAACAAATATACTTATATCTTCTTTTTTTAGTATAGGTACATTAGGATTTTACAGCTTAGTACAACGCCTTTTAGGAATGCCATCATCCCTAATAGGTGGTTCAATAGGACAAGTATTTTTTCAAGAAGCTACAAAAGAGAAGCAAGCAACAGGAAAAGCAATCAACAGTTTTAATAGTACAGTAAAAAAACTTATTATTATAGGTGTACCATCTTTTGGAATACTATTTTTTATTGTTGAAGATTTATTTGCATTTGTATTTGGGGAGGAGTGGAGAATAGCTGGAGTTTATGCACAAATAGTTATACCTTTATTTTGTATTCAGTTTTTTGTAAGACCAGTAATGATTATCGATACAATTTTTGAAAAACAAAAAATTTATTTATATTCACAAATTTTTTATTTGATTATGACAATAACTATCTTTTTTATTTATAAAGAATATAGTTTTATTTTTATGCTACAAATTTTAAGTTTATTATCAAGTATTTATTATTTGATATATTTATACATATTAAATCTTTTTGCAAAGGCACAATTATGAATATTTTAGTTACAGATTCAACATATAAGCATTCGTTAGGAATAGTTAGAGAATTAGGAAAAATGAATATAAACCCATATATATTAAGTTATAAAGAAAAATCATTATGTAGTTATTCAAAATATTCAAATACAGAAATTTTAATAGATGAAGATGTTACAAAAAAAAAGTTTTTAGATATTCTTCAAAATTTTAATATAGAATTAATTATCTTAGTTGGAACTGATTCTTTTATGAAAATAGTTCCTTGGAAACAATATTTAAAAGTTAATGGTATAAATATTATTACAGTTGATAATGATGTATTAAATATTGCATTTTCTAAAAAAGCTACTTATGAATTAGCTGAAAAAATAGGTGTTCCAATTGCTAAAACATTTTATCCAAAAAGTATAGATGAATTAGATAATTTTAAAAATATTATTACATTTCCATGTGTTATAAAAGGATTAATTGAAGTAGGTGGAAATATAGTTGACTATGCTTATAACAAAGAAGAGTTAAAAGAAAAATATATAGCTACTTGTAATAAATATAATCTAAAAAAATCAGATGAGTTACCAATGCTTCAGGAATATATAACAGGAGATGGTTGTGCTTTTTTTGCTGTTTATAATAAGGGAGAATGTGGTTTAACTTTTCAGCATAAAAGAGTTAGAGAGTATCCAGTAAGTGGTGGAGCTAGTGTATGTGCTAAAAGTTACAATAATGAATTGGTTCAAAAATATGGGAAAATGTTACTTGATAGTTTAAATTGGCATGGAGTAGCCATGGTAGAGTTTAAGTTAAATGATAAAGATACTCCTATACTGATGGAAATTAATCCTAAATTTTGGGGTTCTACGGATTTAGCACTTGAAGCAGGAGTAAACTTTCCTAAAGCTTTAATAGATATACATCAGGGGAAAGAAATTGAATATCAAGAGAAATATCAACATCCATTAAAATATCATTGGTTATTAGATGGTGAGATAAAACATGCTATATCTAATTTAAAAGCACTTCCATCTATACTCTTAGATACTGTAAATCCTAGAGTAAAAAGTAATATTTGGATAAGTGATCCGTTACCAACATTATCAAGGATTCAAGAGTCTTTGTATAGTGCCATAAAAAGAATAAAAGGTAAATTTAGTGTATAAAGGATTAATTCATTTTCACTCTTGTTACTCTTATGATTCGATATTAAATATTGAAGAAATAGTTGTATTTGCAGTAAAGAATAAATTAAACTTTTTAGTGCTTACCGACCATGATAATATAGAGGGAAGTATTAAACTGAAACAATATATAGAAAAAAACAGTATGGATATAGAGGTTTTAGTAGCTGCTGAATATAATACTGAATATGGAGATATAATTGCGTTAGGAATTAAGTATGAGATAATCAATATGAAGTTTAATTTTTTTGTAGATGAAGTAAAAAAACAAAATGGTATATTATTGTTTCCCCATCCTTATAAAGGACATAAAAATATAGATGTTATAGCAAAAGAAGTAGATATGATAGAAATATTTAATGCAAGAACTGATGATATGAATAATCAAAAAGCAGTAGATTTAGCACAAAAATACAATAAACCATTTTATTATGCAACAGATGCTCATAATTATAAAAGTTTACAGAATGGAATTATAGAATTTAAAAAACAAGGTAATTTTATAGAATCTTTATTGAAATCTAAAATTATTATTAAATCAAAAAATAAATCTTATTTATGGGAAACTTATTTATCTCAATACATAAAATCTTTTAAAGAAAAAAATATTAAATTATTTATTTTATTGATAGTAAGAAGTATAAAAAACACTCTTTTATTAAAAATATTTAGGAAAATATAGATGACAATAGTAAAAATACCT
>JAOZJU010000013.1 GCA_029935705.1 Arcobacteraceae bacterium | reverse complement strand
TGTGGCTATTTGTTGGATATCTGCTGTGGTGTTGATAAAAGATGTATCATACATCTGTGGCAGTTCGCTTGATGTGTGTTTTTGTATCTTTTTGTATCCTTGGGCACTTAAAGTGTTGTTTAGTATCCGCTCAAACATCACTTCTGTTTGTTTTGGCTTGATGCTTTCTATTACTTTGGTTGTAGAGCCTATGATAGAAGGAGCTATATGTTCATGGGTGGCAAACTTCTCTATAGTTTTTTTGTCTAGTTTGCCATGTGAATACTTGGTCAATATCTTGACTCTTTGGGACTTGTTTGGTATTGGGACTTTTATATTTATATCAAATCGTCTTATGATAGCATTGTCTATCGAGTCTATATCGTTGGTTATCCATATGGTAGGTATGTCGTTTGTCTCTAGCATATTGTTTATCCATGCTTTGTTGTCTTGTTTTCTTGACCGAGCAAACATACTTCCTTGGTCGCTATCAAATATATCCTCTGCTTCATCATATAGCAGTATCGTATCTTTTTTTGTCAGCATAGCTTGTGCTATCTTGTAGGCTTTGGTTCTCTCATCGCATGCCATAGAGTCGCCGTCTTTGTCTATGTAACTTACTTCATAAAGCTCCTTGCCTAGCACTTTGGCTACAGTTTTAGCCAGCTGTGTCTTGCCGGTTCCGGGTATTCCGTATAGTAGCACATTTGCGCCTGCTGTCTGATTTTTAGTAGCATTTCGCATATATTTGACCAATATATCTACATCGGTTCGTATATGTTTGTAGTCATTTATCGTTAGCTCTGCTTTGTCTGTCTTTCTTACTACTTCGTCTATGATATCTAACACATCACCATCTGTTTCATTCATATTTTCAGCGAAGATATCACTGATAGTTTCTAGATTGTCTGTAAAATTGCCATTTCTTCTTGATTCATATAAGTTTACTAGAGTAGTTTTGTATAGTTTAGAGCTAGTGCTTAGCAACTTCGTAGTTCGTTTGATTGGGATATCTAGTAGTTCCGCTACTGTCTGTATGGTTTGTCTGGAAGTGAACTTATCTCTGGTTAATTCTATCGTAGTTTGTAGTATTTCTACTTGATGAACCAATATAACAAACTTGAGTATAGCTCTCTCATCTTGTGATAGTCCCAGTAGTTTACCTATTTTGTCTATATTTTTGTCAAGCAAAGTTTGCTTGTGGATTGTTTTTTTGTTTTCTAGTTTTTGATATTTGTTTGTCAAGCTTTTCATCATATCTCTTTTTATAAAGTGCTTTTCGTCTACATCTACAAGATGCCCAAAACCCAAAAAACAAGCTATATCGTCATCAAGAAAACTGCTATTTTTTACATTTATAAGTTTCTTGTGTCCACCTAACTTTAGCAATGCTTTGAGCATCCAGTATGTGACCAAATCTTCATGCTCGCTTGATACATATCTAGTTGTGTCAAACTCCTCTATCATCTGTGCTGTGGTTTTATATCTGCTGTTCATATTCATCCTTTGAACTATTATAACATAGTATCCAGACAACATTATGTCCGCTTGAAAAATTTCTTGAAAATTTGTAATTTTGTTCGCATATAGATAGTTGGAATATTATGTATCTATGTAGGACTTAGAAACAAGCCATCAGCTGTATCGCTATAGGCTTGTCTGCTATGCTCTTTTAGTTTATTTTGTCACTTTAAAATATATCAAAATGCTACACAACCTTTGCCAGACTATTTGAAACATTTGGGGTCATCTTCTAGACTATCGCCACCATTTATCCATGCGGGTTCGAGATATTTGTCTGCTACCCACCCTGCTACATAGCCATAGGCTACTTTGCACCAGCCGTTTTTGTATCCGCCACATCGCAGGTCGTTTCTCGTCAAGTTTTGGATACATCTAGCATCGTGTGGTATCTCACCAATTTTTTTTGACTTGTGGTTTGGCTGTGTTCGTATGCTCAATGTGTCGTTGGGCTTCACACCTTTGATATGCCAATAGTCTGGCACTGGTGCTGTGGCTGTGGCTGTGGTGTGTATCGTCGCCACAACTATAATCAATCTTATAAAATTATATATCATATTGTTCCTTTTTTGTATCTTTTATACTATATATCATCGTTCATATTTCGCTGGCTGGCATTGTGCGATAGTATACGACACACCTGTGTTGTCAAACATATAGTAGTCATCGTTTGTATAAGCAAACTTTACATATTTTTTGTTTATCGTGTAGCTTCCTGTGTCATTTGTACATACAAATGCTTCAACTTTTTTGTCTTTAAAATAGTTGTTGAAGTTGTCTTGTGTTTGTTTGTCTATGTTTGGTCTTGATATGCCTTGCTTTTTTGTGTCGCTATCTAAACACCCCATCATTAGCACTGCTAAGCTCAAGCTTATTGCTGTCGTTTTGATTCTATTTATCATCTTTTTCCTCTTGTTCGTTTTGTAGATCATCTGCTATAATATTTTTTCCTATTAGTTTTTGTTTTGATATATCATCTGCTGGGATATATCCTTTTTCTATTAGCTCTTTGATATAAAATTTGTTATAGACAAACGGCATGACAAACCAGCCTAAACCAGCGGTTATGGCTACTATGACAAACCCCAGCACTGCCCACTTGACATCGCCTCTTAATAGCGGTACAAATGGACCGAAAAATAAACTCGTCCACGAAAATCCCCACGGTGCTGCAACTACTACACCTGTATATTTATTTTTTAATCTTATGCTCATATTATTCCTTTTTTATTTTGCACTTTTTGTGCCTTGTTTTTCTATCGATGCTTGTATATTTTAGGCTATACTTGACCTACATATTCACTGCTGTATATTCTCCTTTGTAGATTTTAGAGCATTATACCAAACCACTACGACAGGGTGATGTCTGGGTGTGAGACAATTTAAAAATTTATGCGACATATATCACATATTGAGCTTTTATATAGATAGTTTTAAGGCATATGTGTTATACTTTAGCATATATTATAAGGATAGAGCTGTGTCAAATATAAAAACCTATTTTTTCTTGATATTGTGTATCCTATTTTGGTCTGTCAATTTTGTGATAGGAAGATTTATCAAAGAGGATATGACACCACTAGAGTTGGCTTTTTTTAGATGGGCTTTTGTGTTTTTGATGGTGTTGCCAATCTTAGTTTTGCGATACAAACATATATTTAACTCTTTCAAAAAAAATTGGTTTATACTAACCTTGTTGGCATTTTTAGGTATCACATCTTTTAACACAATATTGTATTTTGGTTTATCTGCTACTACATCTACAAATGCATTGATAATCAACTCTACTATACCTCTTTTGATACTTCTTGTCTCTTTTTTGATACTTAAACAAAATATCAGTTCAAATCAAGTTTTTGGTATAGTTTTATCTACTTTTGGTGTGATTTTTCTCATCTTAAAAGCAGATATTGACAACATATTCACACTCAAATTCAATAGTGGCGATATTCTTGTGATTTTATCTTCTGCTACTTGGGCTTTCTATTCTGTGTTGGTTAAATTCAAACCAAAAGATTTGACTAGCTTTGAATTTTTTAGTTCTATTGTGGCTATTGGTTTTATGCTGTTGATGCTTATATATCTATATCAAGGCTATCAATGGGCACACGAGTTAGATCTGCTTAAAGATAACTATCTTATTTTTTTATATCTCTCAATATTTGCTTCTATATCGTCATATTATCTGTGGCATTATGGCATAGAGAAGATAGGTGCTTCAAAAACAGGACAATTTGTCCATATTATGCCTATATTTGGTATCATTTTAGCTTCAATATTTTTAAAAGAGAGTTTACAAACTTATCATCTAATTGGTGGTATTTTAATAGCAAGTGGTATATATCTATCTTTGTTTTACAAAAAGAAAAATTCATGATACGATAAAGTTTGTTTGCTCTTGTTTATATCTTTTAGTTTATCTTTGTAGTTGCCGCCTTTTTAGAGCAAATATGTAGTTTTTGTGTCTGCTATGCTTTTCTTAAGTTAAAAGTTCTTTGATTTTTAGCATAAGTATCTTTTAATATAGCTACAGCTCTTTTGGTTTTGGGATAAAATACATAACCGTCTCAAATATACCCTCCATATAGTGTCGGATATATATCTTGTAGTGGTTATTTATACTCAATACTTTTTGTGGGATCTTATACCAGTCTTGGGCTTTGTGGTAGATACAGCAAGCTATGACTGGGGTGTATTTGGCTATTGTCCTTGTAGCTCCATCTATGGCATCTTGTTCTGCTCCTTCTATATCTAACTTTATGAAATCCACCTTTTGTGTGATGATATTGTCTATAGTATCCACACAAACAGTAGTCGCACCTGCTGTATATATAGCAGAGTATGACATCTTGTCGTTGAAGTTTAGTGTAGCTTTTTTGTTTGACAAGCCGATATTAAAAAACTCTATGTTGGCTATATCTTTCAATCTTTTTTTAGCTATGGTAATATTTTTCTCATTTGGTTCAAACAGATATATCTTTTTAAAATCTGGAAAATGGCTTACAAGTTGCCGTGCTGTATCGCCTACATATCCTCCACCATCTACGAATATCATATTTGGCATATCTGGCAGTATAGTTTTGTCAAAATACTGCCCCTTGTGGTCGTTTGTAAATCCTATCATATACTCTATATCAAATGTGATTTTGAAGTTGATAACCTTTTGAAATATCTTTTTAGATAGGTTGTCTGCTAGAAGCTGATAGATAGTTTCATATTTGTCAAAATTTTTTTTAAAATCATCTGCAAAATCAACCATAAATGGAGGTGCTACCAAATCAAACCCACAAAACCTATAAAAGCTAAGATAATTAAAATTTATAAACCCCATATCATCTAACTTTTGTTTGACCTCAAGTGGGCTAGCTGTAGATGCGACCAAGATTATGGCATCTTTTGGTATATCGCTTATGTTTAATATATTTTTGTTTTTTGATGTTTGGACTCTGGTAAAATCATCTATGATACCATCTACTTTGATATATTTTTGCACAGATTTTGCAAGCTTGTTTACTCCTAAGATATATTTTGGGATATTGTTTGAAGATATAAAAAGTTCGGTTAACTCTTTCTCTTTTTGGTTGATATGGCAAATGCTAACTCTATTCATCTAAATTTTGCTTATGTTTGCTATGGTGTGAAGATGTTGTTTTTTGTTTTTAGATACTCTCATATAGTATTGTAACAGATGAAACTTAAGAGATCACTTCTTTTAAATGACAATTAAACTTAGATATATCTTGATAAACATAACCATCATCTATATCTCAAAAATAAAAGGCAATATAGATGCTACTATCAAAACAGCCATAGTGATATTAAATATTTTTAAACTTTTTGCATCTTTTATGATTTTTTTCAAAACAACTCCACCAATAGTCCAGCTACTTGTAGATAAAAAACCGCTTAACATATAGATAAATGCTATGACAAATACTTGTAAAAATGTATTTTCATCACTTGTGGTAAATGTAGCAGTTGATGTGATAGCCATGATCCAAGCTTTGGGATTGACCCACTGAAATAGCACACTTTGCATAAATGTAAAAGGTTTTGATTTTTTATATTTTTCTTGATTTATGCTGTTGTCGTTTGTTGCTATTTGCCAAGCCATCCAAAAAAGATATGATATGCCTATGATTTTTAGGATATTGTATACAAAAGGAAAAAGCTCAAATACCACACCGATGCCCAATCCCACACATATCACCATAAAAGGAAAGCCAAAAGCTATGCCAGCCATATGAGGCAAACTTCTTTTAAATCCAAAGTTAAGTCCAGAACTCAACAACATAAGGTTGTTTGGTCCTGGTGTCAGCACAGTGGCTAATGCAAACAAAGCTATAGAAAATAGCATTGAGATTGTCCAGCTATCTAACATCTTTTTCACCTTTGATATAGATAGAGTTTATTTCATAACTAACTTTTTCATCTTCAATTTTTATAATAGTAAAAAAATCATCAAAAACTATCTTGTATATGCCATCTTGACAGTAAGAAAGCTGTTTTATATCTATCTTTTTGCCCTGTTGTATCGACAGTTTTTCGCCACTATATTTTATATCTTTTATATCAATATGTTTTAAAGGATCTAAAGCTTTTTCATCTTTGAAACTAAACTTGCCCTCATACAATCGTTCAAGATAACTAAGTGTTCCAGTTGTGTTTAAGTTATTTAGCAAAACTTGTGCCAAACTTCTGATATATGACCCCTCGGTTACTACTATATCAAAAGTGATAAAGGGGTGGTTGTAGGATATAAAGTTTGTCTCATAGATAGTTGAGGTTATCTCTTTTAGTTTAAACACTTCACCATCTCTTGCTTTTTGATATGCTCTTTTGCCATCAATATTTTTTGCACTATATTTAGGAGGTGTATAGGATATATCGCCTACAAGATTTTTTAATTTTGCTTTTATATCATCTGTGTCTAATTTTTTTGGATTTTTATCTATGAAATCTATATTTTCAATATCAAAAGATTGACTACTAACCCCCAACCATATAGTAGCTTGATATTTTTTTGGTGTTTTTGATAAGTATCTAAAGAGTTTAGTATATTTACCAAAAGCTACTATGAGACATCCTTTTGCAAAAGGATCAAGTGTGCCACTAAAACCTGCTTTTTTTGATTTGTATTTTTTTTTGATTTGTCGTAAAAAATAGTTAGAACTACAAAATAAAGGTTTATTTACCACAAACAATCTATCCACTTAATATCTCGAAAGTATATTTTCTACATTTTGCCAAGTTAGTTTTGACTCATCTTTGTTTTCCAACAAACTATATATATATCTTGCAAACATATCTGTCTCTATATTTACTCTTTCTCCTATTTTGTATGTGGCAAATTTTGTATTTTCAAATGTATGCAAGATAATTGTAAGTCTAAATATGCCACTATTTTTATCTATATCATTTATCGTCAGACTTATGCCATCAACTGCGATAGAGCCCTTTTTTGACAAAAATTTTATTTTGTTTTTTGGTATTTTTATATAAAAATCTCTTGAAGTTCCTACTTTTTTTATCTCTTTTATAACACCTATACAATCAATATGCCCTTGGACTATATGTCCATCTAACCTATCACTTAGTCTCATAGCTTGTTCTATATGAACCATACCTTTAAAGTTTTCTACTGCTATATTTTCTAAACTCTCTTGCGAAACTTTGACTTCAAAACCATCTTTAAAAAGAGCTGTGACAGTAAGACAAACACCATTTATAGCGATGCTATCGCCTATCTTTGTATCTATGTTTGCTTTTATGTTTATAGTATTGTTTACAAAACTATTTACAACTGCTTTTGTAGTAATCAATCCTGTAAACATCATATGCCTTTGTGTTGATACTCTGTAAGCGCTATTGCTATAGCATCACTCACATCAAGTGGTTTTATAGGTTTTTTTATATTTAAAATAGTTTTTACCATATAGTTTACCTGCTCTTTTGTTGCTTTTGCTTTGCCTGTTACTGTTTTTTTGATTTGAAGTGGGGTGTATTCACTAAATATACCAAACTTTTGTAGTATGATTAAGCTTAATGCTCCTCTAAATTGTGCTAATTTTAAGACAGTTTTTGGATTAAAAGCAAAAAATATATCCTCCACAGCTACTTTTGAAAATCTATACTTTTCAAACAATATATCCAAAGCAGTTGATAGCTCCAAAATCTGCTCTTGTAAAACTTTGGATTTTATCTTTATCACACCTGCTTCTTTTAGAACTTTTTCACCTCTATTCACATATAAAACAGCAAAACCACAATTTATAGTGCCTGGATCTATGCCTAATATATAACAATTTTCTAACTTATTCATATCTAATATCTCAAATTTTTTTATTTCACATCAATATTATACTATAATTTAATAAAATTTAGATATAATCACATTATGAATAGTAAAATACAAAATATACTAAAAAATAAAATAGATGAAAACCATATAACAAATTTTATATCTCAACTAAACTACAAAAAACTTTCAGCAGATAACAAAACGATCTATTTTGAAGTTCCAAATAGATTTATATCGACCTATATCAATACAAAATTTATCAAAATTTTAGAAAAAAATCTCAAAACATTTGAAATATTTAAAAAAATTGAGAAGATAGATATAGCAGTTCGTGGAGATATTAAAAAAACAAAAAAAGAGCAGATACTCGATGAACAATACGAAAAAGACAAGATAAACCCTATATTAAATCCTGCATATACATTTGAAAGTTTTGTTGTAGGTTCATCAAACCAGATGGCATATACAGTATCTAAAACATTTGTTGAAAAAGGTATCAAACAATACAACCCTATCTTTATATATGGAGATACAGGACTTGGTAAAACACATCTACTTCAAGCAGTAGGCAATGAAAGTATAAAAAGTGGAAAAAAGGTTATATATCTTACTGCTGAAGATTTTATGAATGATTTTACTTTTTCAATCAAGAAAAAATCGATGCCACACTTTAGAGACAAATATAGAAAGTGCGATATTTTACTACTTGATGATATCCAATACCTTACAAACAAAGAGAAAACACAAGATGAGTTTTTTCATACTTTTAATTATCTTCACTCTACAAACAAACAGATAATCATGACAAGCGATAGGATGCCATCGCAGATACCGCATCTGATCAAAAGGCTAAAAACTAGATTTGAATGGGGAATGATAGCAGATATCAAGCCACCAAAACTTGAAACAAAAATAAACATAATCAAAAAGAAAAGTGAGATAAATGGTATCGATCTAAATAATGAGATTATAAACTACATAGCTGTAAATGTAAACAGCTCTATACGAGAGATTGAGAGTATAATCATAAGAATAAATGCAAGTGTAAAACTACTTGATCAAACACTTGATATTCATCTTGTAAAACAACTTCTCAAAAATCAAATAAAAGAAAAAAATAAAGAGATAACCATAATAGACATCATAAAGATGGTCTCAAAAGTGTTAAATATAAAAGCAAACGATCTTAAAAGTGCAAAAAGAATGACAAAAATAGTCCAAGCAAGAAGAATAGTAATATTTCTTTCAAGAAAGCTGACTATAAACTCTATGCCAGATATAGCAAAACATCTACAGATGAAAAACCATTCATCAATATCAAAAAATATTAAAAAAACACAAGAGATAATAAACGAAGATGAAGATTTTAAACTTCTCGTAGATGATTTAGAAAAGAAGATCATAGATAGTAAAAATTGAAGATTTATATGTGAATAATTTTCTATTTTATTCACATATAAATCTTCAATTAAAATAAAGTAAAATAATAGTTATTCACATATTCACTGTGCCTACTACATACTACTAAAATAATATAATAAAAGGAAAAAATATGCAATTTACAATAAATAAAAATTTATTAGACAATATATTATCATCTATGCAACCATTTTTAGAAAAGAAAGATGAAAGCAATATAACATCTCATATATATATGGAGATAAAAGAGAATACTCTTACTGTAAAAGCAACAGATTTAGAGATAGGTTTATCAAAAAATATAAAAATTCAAAACAATATAAAAGATGGCAAAGCTACTATAAATGGAGTAAACTTTTTAAATATAGTCAGAAAGTTAAACGATAATGATATCATAATAAAAACAGAAGATAACAATATTAAAATAAAACAAAACAGATCAAACTTCAAACTACCAATGTATGATGCTGAAGAGTTCCCAAGTTTTATAGGTGAAGAGCTTGAAAATTGTTTAGAGATCAACCCAATATTTATGATAGAAAATCTTAAAAAAATCACACCATCAATCGACACAAACAATCCAAAATACTCTTTAAATGGAGCTTTGATAGATATAAAAGATAGCAAGATAAATTTTGTATCGACAGATACTAGAAGATTGTCTATCATAAAAATGGAAAATATATCAAACAACCAAACACAACTTATCATCCCAAAAAAAGCAATAGAACAAATAACTAAACTTTTTTTAGATAAAATGAGCATACACTATGACAAATCATATCTTATCATATCATCAAACCAGCAGATATTTTTTACAAAATTGATAAACAGCGATTTTGTATCTTATGAAAGAATCATACCAAATAGTTTCAAATGGACAATCAAAATAGATAAAGATGATTTTGTAAATTCAATAAGATTAGTAACGATACTAAACCAAGATATAAAAATAGAGTTTAATAAAAATGAGATAACTCTCAACTCAATAGATGAAAACAACAAAGCAGAAACAAAACTTGATATAGATGCAGATATTGATGAAACTTTTTGTATAGCCTCAAATAGCAAATATATTTTAGACTTTTTGTCAGTATCATCAAACAGTTCAATTGAGATGTGTTTCAATGAACCAAACTTGCCATTTATGCTAAAAGATGAAAAACTAAAAACAATTATAATGCCACTTATTATGGACTAAAGGAAAAAAAATGGAACAAAACTACAAAGCAACAAATATAAAAGTCTTAAAAGGTCTTGAAGCGGTCAGAAAACGACCTGGTATGTATATAGGAAGCACCGATGAAAGAGGTCTTCACCATCTAGTATATGAAGTAGTAGATAACTCTATAGATGAAGCTATGGCTGGGTATTGTGATAAAATAGATATAACTATCACAAAAGATAAGACAGTAATAGTAAGCGACAATGGACGAGGAATACCAACAGATATTCACCCAATTGAAAAGATAAGTGCTGCTACAGTGGTGCTTACAGTGCTACATGCTGGTGGTAAATTTGACAAAGATACATATAAAGTATCAGGCGGTCTTCATGGAGTAGGTGTATCTGTCGTAAATGCTTTGTCAGATAATTTGAAGATGACTATCTACAGAGATGGTCAAATCTATTATCAAGAGTTTTCAAAAGGTATAGCAAAAGATCTTTTAAAAACTATAGGCAAATCAAATAAAACAGGAACTACTATAGAGTTTTTTCCAGATATGAGTATATTTGAAACTAATGAGTTTGTATTTGAAATATTGTCAAAAAGATTTAGAGAGGTTGCATACTTAAATCCAAAAATCACTATAAGATTGAAAGATGAAAGAGATGGCAAAGATGAAACATACCACTTTGAAGGTGGTATAGCTCAATTTGTAAGCGATTTGAACAAAAATATAGCTATCACTAAGCCTATATCATTTAGTGTCTCAAAAGAGGGCATAGAGGTGGATATTGCACTTTTATACAATGACTCATACTTGGAAAAGACACAAAGCTTTGTAAACAATATACGAACTATAGATGGTGGAACTCATGAAGCAGGGTTTAAAGCAGGATTGACAAGAAGTATCGTAAAATATATCAAAGAAAATGCAAAAGCAAGTGAAAAAGATACAAAAATCACAGGTGATGATACAAGAGAGGGTCTTATAGCAGTAGTATCTGTAAAAGTTCCAGAACCACAGTTTGAAGGGCAGACAAAAAGTAAATTGGGTTCATCTTATGTAAAACCAATTTGTCAAAAAATAACCACAGATTCATTGAACAAATATTTTGAAGAAAATCCAACACAAGCAAAATATGTGATGGAAAAAACACTTGCAGCAAGTCGTGGTAGAGAAGCTGCCAAAAAAGCTCGAGATTTAACCAGAACAAAATCTGGTGTATCAGTAGGAACACTTCCAGGAAAATTAGCAGACTGTCAAAGCAAAGACCCAGAGATATGTGAGCTATATTTAGTCGAAGGAGATAGTGCAGGTGGAAGTGCCAAACAAGGCAGAGATAGAGTATATCAAGCTATCTTACCCCTAAAAGGAAAGATATTAAATGTAGAAAAAAGTAGAATTGATAAAATACTAAAATCTGAAGAGATAAAAAATATGATCACAGCTCTTGGGTGTGGTATTGGTGAAGATTTTGATGAATCAAAGATAAGATATCATAAGATTATTATAATGACAGATGCCGATGTAGATGGTAGTCATATACAAACTTTGCTTTTGACATTTTTCTTTAGATTTTTACAGCCAGTCATAGACCATGGGTATCTATATATAGCTCAACCACCACTATACAAATACAAAAAAGGCAAAAATGAGATATATCTTAAAGATGATACAGCTTTAAATAACTATCTCATATCAAACGGTTTAGAAAAGTTTGAGTTTGAAGGTATGGGGTATAATGATTTGCTTGATATGTTTAAGTTAGTAGCATCTTATAGAGCAATGCTAAACAATCTTAAAAAAAGATATAGTCTAATAACCCTAATCAAATATATGATAGAGAACAAACAGCTTTTATCTAAATCATTTGATAAAATGTTTATAAAAATAGAACAATTTTTAAAAACAAAAAATTATAATATCTTAAACAAAAAAATAACTCAAGAGTATATTCATATATTTGTCCAAACAGATGCTGGTTTGGAAGAGCTTAAGATAGATGACGAATTGATAACTTCACCTTTTTTCAATGAAGCTATATATCTATTTGATAAGATAAATGAAAGAGATTTGACACTATTTGAAAATAAAGATCTAATAGAAATTTTAGAAGATATAGAGACAAATGCCAAAAAAGGAGCATATATCCAACGATATAAAGGTTTAGGTGAGATGAATCCTGATCAACTTTGGGAAACAACTATGACAAAAGAGGATAGAAATCTACTTAAAGTCAATATAGATGATTTTGAAGTTGCGAGTGAGACATTTACTTTGTTTATGGGTGATGAAGTTGAGCCAAGACGAAAATATATAGAAAAGCATGCAAAAGATGTAAAACATCTTGATGTCTAAAATTATCTTATGCTATTAACAAAAAAAAGTGAATATGCTTTAATGGCACTTATTTATATATCTGAAAAAAATGAAGCTATAAGTGTCGATACTATATCAAATGACTTAAATATATCTAAAACATATTTGGCAAAAGTTTTACAAAAGTTTAACAAAAAAAATATCATAAGCTCAAAAAAAGGCAAAAATGGTGGATTTGTTTTGTCTAAAGACCCAAAAGATATAGATATATACAACATAGTAAAAATAGCAGAAAGTAGCGATGTAGTTGTGTTTGATTGTTCTATTTCAATTGGAAACTGCAACCAAAGTAAAATCTACTGCCAACTATGGCCTATGTTTAACAACCTACAAACCCAAATTGATGGTTTTTTAAAAAAACTATCATTGAAAGATATAATATAATACAAAAGGAAAATTATGAAAAAAATCTATAAATTTATGTTTTCGTACATAACTACTATAATACTTCTTAGCTTACTTGCTATAGGAGCTGGTGTAGCTACAATACTTGAAAATGACTTTGGAACATCAACCGCTAGGGTATTGGTATATAACAATCTGTGGTATGAGATAGTGCTTGTATTGAGTATCATTAACCTAATAGGAGTGATGATAAACAGAAAAATGTATAAAAACTTAAATGGTAGAACCATATTTCACTTTTCGTTTGTAGTTATACTAATAGGTGCGAGTATGACCAGATATATAGGATATGAGGGTATTATGCATATAAGAGAGGGTCAAAGCCAAAGCGATATGATATCTCTTGAACCATATATCATAGCTACTGTTTCAAAAGATGGGAAAAACTATGAAGCTAAATTTCAAAAAGAGTTTAGTGCTATTGGTGATAATAGTTTTTTTTACAATATAAGATATGAAGATAAAGTTATGACTTTATCTATGAGTGATTATAAGTTTGCCAAAAAAGGCAAAGATGAGATGAACCTCATAGGAACCAATGTAACAATAGGCGATGAGACTCAAAATATCAAACTCGTAGGAAAAAGAGGATCTCCAGGTATCACAAAAGAGCTAAAATTCAAATCAGGTGAAGAGGTAGTACTCTCATATGGCTCAAAGATGATGTCAGTGCCGTTTGCTATTAAGCTAAATAAATTTGAGTTAGACAGATATCCAGGAAGCCAAGCTCCATCGTCATATGCGAGTGAAGTTACAGTTATAGATGACAAAAATATATTTGATTATCGTATTTATATGAATAGCACCTTAAAATATGGTGGATATCAATTTTTTCAAAGCTCATATGACCAAGATGAAAAAGGCACTATACTATCTGTAAACAATGACCCAGGAACGATTCCTACATATATAGGATATTTTCTTTTGACATTAGGTTTGTTGATGAATATGTTTGACAAAAAAAGCAGATTTGCAAAACTTACAAAATATATCAAAAACTCAACTGCTATCTTTGCACTTGTAACTATAGGTTTGATGATACAACCACTTCATGCAAACGACGACGACAATCGCACTAGATATTTTAAAACATTTAAAGAAAATTCTATCAAAATTTCAAAAGATTTTGGCAGACTTGTAGTGCAATCTAGCATGGGAAGGATGAAACCTTTAAATACACTAAATATTGAAATAGTACAAAAACTCACAAAAAAATCTACCTTTTTGGGATATGATGCAGACCAAATAGTATTAGGAATGCTCACAAGACCAGAGATGTGGGGCGATGTCAAGATGATAACTATCAAATCACCCAAACTAAAAGAGTTTTTAAAGCTACCTAAAGATAGAAAATATGTTGCATTTAATGAAGTGTTTGATGATGGAGAGTATAAGTTAGCAGATGAAAGCAAAAAAGCAAATGCTATATCGCCAAATCAAAGAGGAACATATGAAAAAGAGATTTTAAAAATAGACGAAAAGCTAAGTATAGCATTTCAAGTATATCAAGGTAATTTGTTTAACCTCTATGCCGAAGATACAAACGACACAAACAACAAATGGTCAAACCCTCTTGATGCTATGAAAAATTTTACTGGAAAAAACAAAGAGGTAGTAGAGCAAATGACTAGGGGCTTTATAAGTAGTGTAGTAGATGAAGACTGGAGTAGAGCTAAGCAATATATAGGTTTCATCTCTATGTATCAAAAGAAAATAGGCAAAGATGTGATGATAAGCGACAATATGATAGATACTGAGATATTTTTCAACAAATTGGCGATCTTTCCTAAGCTTACTATTTTTTATATATTTTCTGGTTTAATTTTGTTTACTATAGCATTTGTAGGTATATTTAGACAAAAAGAGTTACCAAGCAAACTAATTACTACTTTATTTATAACTCTTTGTCTCTTTTTTGCAGCACACACATTTGCAATGGCTGGACGATGGTATATAAGTGGGCATGCTCCATGGAGTGATACTTATGAATCACTTATATATATAGCTTGGTCTGCTATGTTTGCTGGGCTATTTTTCTTTCGAAAATCTATTTTTTCTCTAAGTGCTACGGTTACTATGGCTGGTGTGTTTATGTTTACCGCTCACTTAAGTGGCATAGACCCACAAATCACAAACTTAGTGCCAGTTTTAAAATCATATTGGCTTACTATTCATGTCTCTATCATCACAGGTTCTTATGGATTTTTGGCAATTGGTGCTATGCTTGGTTTTACAACTATGATACTTTTTATAATCAAAGATGAAAAAAAACCTCTCATAGACAAAACTATATATCAAATAACTGCTATAAATGAAGCATCTCTTATCATCGGTCTATCTATGTTGGTCATTGGAAACTTTATAGGTGGAGTATGGGCAAATGAATCATGGGGCAGATACTGGGGTTGGGATCCTAAAGAAACATGGGCTTATGTATCTATAGTCGTATATATCTTAGTTTTGCATTTAAGATTTATCAAACCACTAAACAATCCATATGTATTTGCTGTGGCTTCTACACTTGCATTTGCATCTATACTTATGACATATTTTGGAGTCAATTTTTACTTAAGTGGAATGCACTCATATGCTACAGGAGATCCAGTGCCTATACCTACTTGGGTATATCTGTTAAGCAGTTTGGTTTTAATCGTAGCACTTATTGCATCAAGAAAAAGAGATTTGAAACCAGCTTTATGATATATAAGGCTGGTTTCTAACTTGATTTGACAAATTTAACTTTTCGTTAAAGAGTATAGTAGCATGAAAATCATACTCTACAAGAAAGCCTCACAGCTTAGATATGTTTTGGAAAAAAGAATAAAGGAATAAGAGTGGATAAACTTACAGGTATCATAAAAAAAGTTCTTTTTAGTAGTTCCAATGGCTATTGTATAGCAGTATTAGACAACGGCGAGAAGATATGTGGCACATATATTGAATCAGATATCAAAAAGCTCGAAGGTGAAGAGGTATCACTCACTGGAAGATGGACCAAACATAAAAAATATGGCGAACAGTTT
Source organism: Arcobacteraceae bacterium (assembly GCA_029935705.1). Taxonomy (GTDB): domain Bacteria; phylum Campylobacterota; class Campylobacteria; order Campylobacterales; family Arcobacteraceae; genus B24-G6. The sequence continues at coordinate 19,526 of JAOZJU010000013.1, read as the reverse complement.
AGTTTTGAAACTATAAAGATGATGGAGGAGCAGTTGTATTTTTTCCTGACTAAAGTAGTAAAAGGTGTAGGAAAAAGTGTAGCTAAAGCAATCGTAGAGAAATACGATGAAGAGAAGTTTGTAGATATTATAGAAAACAATCCAAACAAACTTTTAAAGATCAAGGGTATAAAAGAGAAAAAACTAAAAACTATAAGAGATAGCTGGATAAAGTTCCGCCATCTTAAAGAGTTGGGACTCTATCTTTCAAAATACAATGTAACAGCAAATCTTATAATCAAAATATTTGAAAAGTTTGGTTCACAAGAGAACTTGGTCAAAAAGATAGAAGAAAATCCATATATGCTGACTAAAATAGATGGCATAGGTTTTATAAAAGCAGATGAGATAGCTATAAACATAGGTTTAAATCGCAAATCAACTTTTAGAGTTCAGTCGGCTATTAGTTTTGTCTTAAACGAATACTGCAACTCAAATGGCAACAGCTCTATATCCAAAAAAAAGCTTTTTGGGTTGCTTGATGATACACTAAAATTTACAGATGAAAATGAGCTTTATACCTTGGCTTTAAACTCGGGAGTTTTATCTGGAGAAATCAAAAAAACCACACAAGATAGATATGCTATATCTATGATATATTTCGCAGAGAAAAAGATTGTGGAGTTTTTCAAAAGTAGACAAAACCAAAACAATGAGACTATCATATCTGATTTTGATAGATATTTGGAAAAAAAAGAGAAAGAGTTTGGTTTTGTATTAAGTGACGAACAAAAAGAAGCAGTCAAGCTAATAAACAGTGGTCAAAAGACACTAGCTTTAGTAGGTTATGCAGGCACTGGAAAATCAACCTCAAGCAGAGCATTGTTGGAGCTGTTAAATGAGCTTTATGAGTATGAATCTATACGATGTATAGCACTTAGCGGTATAGCTTCACAAAGGATAGCTGATACGACTGGATACAACAGTAGCACTATACAATCTTTGCTTTTAAGCTATGAAGAGAAAGAGTATTTTGATTTTAAGGTGATACTGCTCGATGAGAGCTCTATGGTAAACTCTATGATGTTTTATCAAATAGTATCTAAAATAAAACACGACACAGTTTTTATAATAGTAGGAGATGATGGACAGCTTCCAGCTATCGGTGCTGGAGATGTACTTGCGGATATTATCAAGTTTAACCTAACTCCTATATGTAAACTTACCAAAATATATAGACAAAATGAAAATCAAGCCATAGCTACTATAGCAAATGATATTAGAGTAGGGCAGTTGCCTACATATGACAAAAAATTTGATGATTTTAGATATAAAAATGTATCTATAGAAAACTTCTATTCGCAAAAAGCGACTCTTAGTGAAATGGAGTTTTCTATTTTAAGAGATGAAAATAGTTCAAAAATTTTATCCTCTATTTTGTCTTATGCTACAAAACAAAAACCAAAACTTGATGAGTATTTAAAAAACAAAAATATAAAAGAGTTTTTGACATATTTTCAGCTAATCACCCCTATGAAAGGCGGAACATTAGGTGCTAACAATCTTAACAATCAACTTCAAAATATATTCAATCCACCAAGAGGACAAGCGGTAAGCACTATGTCACAAGAGTTTAGGCTAGGGGATAAAGTGATACATATCAAAAATGAAAATATGCAAGCAAAATCGATGGCAAACTACAAAGATGGCAGTGAAGAGTTTATGCAAAAACGGGTTTTTAATGGACAGTTGGGGCTTATTATCAAATTGGATTTTGATCAAAGCCAATGTTTGGTATTGTATCCAAATGATGATATGGTGGTCTATTATGAGTTTGACGAACTAAAAACTCTTTTGTCTTTGTCTTATAGCTTGACAATCCACAAAACCCAAGGTATGGAGTATAAAAAAGTAGTAATACCTATGACCTTTTCACACTTTATCATGCACAATACCAAACTACTATACACAGCTATCACTAGAGCAAAAAAGATGTGTGTAATAATAGGCGAAGAGCAGGCATTTAGAGCTGCTTGTAAAAGGATAGAAGATACAAGACGCCAAACTGTGATACAAGATATATTTGCTTAAGAGTAAAACTTGATACTAATACACACAGCACTTTTATGTGAAGCTATATATCTCATAGAAAAACTAAAATTAAAAAAAAAGACAAATGATATATTTCTATCCAAAGATATAATAGTCGCAATATCAAAAGTAGGCAAAAAAGATACGATAAAAATGGTTGAATATATATATAAAAACTATGATATATCAAAAGCTATAAACATAGGAGTAGCTGGAACAAACAGCCAAGATGTAAATATAGGAGATATATTTTGTGTCAACAAACAGCTTGATGATATGGACTTTATGCCCTTAATCACCAAAGATAGCATAGTCCTACAAGAGCAAATTGTCAACCCAACTGCTACTTTATATGATATGGAAGGAGGTTATTTTTACAATATATCTTCAAGATACTTAGTAGATGACGACATCTACATATTTAAGATAGTTAGCGATTTTCTCGATAAGAAAAAATTGGATAAAGATTTTGTCAAAAATCTCATAAAACAAAACTATCAAACTATCAAGAACTACTTTTAACTACACTCTTAAAGCAGTGTATCGCTAAAAAAAGTAAAGTAAAGCTCTTTATATATCTTGTGATTAGATTTAAGAGCTTGCTTTAAATGATTGTAAAAATTGATCCATATCGTATCTTTGTCTATACTCATCTATCATGATATGAATAAGCTTATCGCCTAAATCTATCACTATCCACCCTTGACCATCATCAACCCTTAAAAACTCCTCACCAAGAGGTTTTAGCCCCTCTTTTAGGCTATCTACAAGCGATAAACTATGCTTCTCGTTTAGTGAAGTAGCAACTATCGCTTCATCTACTAAATAGTTTTTGTCTTTCAAATCAAACAGTTTGATCTCTTTTGCTTTTTTCTCGTCTAATATCTTTATGATATGTTGTGATGTTGTCATCTATTTTCCTCTTAATTTTTCATACTCTGTTGGTATGATATGTTGGTCTGTTTTGGTTATATCTTTATAAAACCCATATTCGTATCCTATCGTAAAAAGCTTATCTATAGCTTCTATTTGTATCTCGCTTAACTGCACAGATGAGTCATTTGCATATAGTTTGAGATATTTGTCAAGTGTTTTATCATCTACTCTTATAAGCTCTCTTTGTGTTAGCATTTGACTCAATAGCTTTTTGTTTTTGTTTGCTACATCTACTGCCTTGATAAGATATCGTTCATAATCAATAGCTTTATTTATAGGCAAACTTCGCCTTATACACATACCACCAAGTGGTAGTGGTAGATATTTGCCAGAAAGCTCTTGCCATATATCCCATATCTCACACTCTACTTCTAAACTATCATCATAACTTAAGATAGATTCGTGTATCAAAACTCCAGCATCTACTTTGCCATAAAGAACTGCATTTTGAATATCCAAAAAGTTCATATATGTTATCTTTGCATTTGGGTATTTGATACGAAAAAGCATAGCATTTGTCGTATATTCGCCACTTAAAGCTACAGTAAAGTTTTCTTTTAGTATCTTTCTTTTTTGTTTGATAAGTTTTGGCCCATAACCCTCACCAAAACTAACAGCGGTTTTTAACAAAGCATAATCTTTTTTGACAAATGGATAAAGAGCAAAACTAATAGCACAAATATCATATTTGCCCTTTAGTGTAGCTTTGTTTAAACTCTCTATATCGTCTGCTATATTTTCAAATGGCAACAGCCCTACATCTACCCAGCCAAATTTTATCGCATAATACATAAATATATCATCGGCATCTGGCGAGTGGGCTACTTTGATACTATTCAATAAAACTCCTTTGTATTCGTGAGACTCTCTTTAAGTATTATAGCACAATTATCTTATATATTCTTTTTGTGGCAGTATCTTTAAGCTTTTTTAGTTAAAATAGTAGATGAAAATAAAACCAAAGAAAAGATTTGGACAAAATTTTTTAAAAGATAGATCAGTTTTAGATAAAATTGCCGAAGCGATTCCCAACGATGATCATCATATCGTTGAGATTGGGCCTGGCTTAGGTGATTTGACCGAGATTTTGGTCAAAGACAGATTTGTAACCGCTTTTGAGATAGACTATGAGCTTATAACCTATTTGAACAATAGATTCCATGAGGTTATAAAGAACAAAAGACTAACTCTAAATCAAAGCGATATATTGAAGATATGGGACAAAGCAAGCTTGCATGACAAGAGTTACAACCTTGTAGCAAACTTGCCATACTATATAGCTACAAATATATTGCTAAGAGCATTTGATGACAAAAACTGCAAAAATATCATAGTGATGACCCAAAAAGAGGTTGCTTTGAAGTTTGTAGCAAAAGTCAATCAAAAGCAGTTTTGTGCATTGTCAGTTTTTTGCGATTTGGTATCAACAAGCAAAACTATAGTAACAATAGTGCCTTCGAGTGCCTTCAAGCCAGCTCCTAAAGTGGAGTCAGCAGTGATATCTATAGAAAAAAACAGTTTGAAAATAGATGATGAGTTTAAAACATTTTTAAAGATATGTTTTAAAGCACCGCGAAAAAAACTTTTTAAAAATATCGCTGATAGTTATGATAAAGTAACACTCAATGATATTTTTGACAAGCTTAAGATAAACAACGACAAAAGACCGCATGAAGTGGATACAGAACAATATAGCCAAATATATAGAGATTTAAAGGAAAAATATGAATGAAAATGAGACAACAAAGCAAAACCAAGAAGCTGTAAAACCAGCTACAAAAACTGAGACAAACAGCAAAAACAACAAAAACAAGAGACCATATAGACAACACGGACAAGAGAACTCAAACAAAAGAAAAGTGCCCACTACTGGGTTTGGTTGGGAAAACGACCTTATTAAGGCATTTGATAAAAACGAGCAGATCCAAAAAAATAGATTGGATCCTAATACAAGGATAAATCTAAAATCAAACTCAAAAGTCAGAATAACCCCACTTGGAGGACTTGGTGAAATTGGTGGCAATATGATGATAATAGAGACTGATAAATCAGCGGTTATTATCGATGTGGGTATGAGTTTTCCAGATGATACCATGCATGGAGTTGATATACTTATACCTGATTTTTCATATCTTCGCACAATTCGCCATAAAGTATCTGGCATACTTATAACTCACGGGCATGAAGATCATATAGGAGCTATGCCATATCTATTCAAAGAGATGCAGTTTCCAATATATGGCACCTCTTTGCCTCTTGAGATGATAGGGTCAAAATTTGACGAACACAGAATAAGAGAGCACAAAAGTTACTTCAGAGCGATAGAAAAAAGAAAACCGATAAAAATAGGGGATTTTGAAGTTGAGTGGATGCATATCACTCACTCTATCGTGGATTGTAGTGCTTTGGCTATCAAATGCGATGCAGGCACTATCATACATACGGGAGATTTCAAGATAGATCACACCCCTATAGATAATTATCCTACAGATTTTCATAGATTGGCTTATTATGGCGAAAAAGGGATATTGGCACTTTTAAGTGATAGCACAAACTCCCATTCAGCAGGATTTACCAAATCAGAGAAAACTGTAGGCCCTACATTTGATAGGATTTTCAACAATGCAAAAGGGCGAGTATTGATGTCTACATTTAGCTCAAATATACATAGAGTTTCACAAGCTATTGAGCATGGAATCAAATATGGCAGAAAAGTTTGTGTCATAGGTAGGTCTATGGAGAAAAACTTGGATATAGCTATGAGGTTGGGTTATGTTAAGTTCCCAAAAGATATATTTATAGATGCACACCATGTGAAAAAATACAGAGACAATGAGATTCTTATCGTCACTACTGGTAGTCAAGGCGAACCTATGAGTGCTTTGTTTAGAATGTCAATACACGAACACAGACATATAAAAATAAAACCAGAAGATCAAATCATATTGTCAGCGAGGGCAATTCCTGGCAATGAAGCTGGAGTATCGCAGATTATCAACCATTTGCAAAAAGCAGGAGCAACTGTGGCATATCAAGACTATACAGATATTCATGTATCAGGTCATGCAGGTCAAGAGGAACAAAAACTTATGATAAGAATCTGTAAGCCAAAATTTTTCTTGCCTATTCATGGTGAGTACAATCATGCACTAAAACATGGCAAGACAGGTGTATCTTGTGGTGTTGAAGAGAGAAATGTCTATGTCATGAGCGATGGAGAGCAGATAGAGATAACTCCAAAATCGCTTAAAAAAGTCAAATCAGTAAAGACTGGAAAAGTATATATTGACAATCAAAAAAACAATAAAATAGCAAATGATGTAGTCATAGATAGACAAACAATGGCAAACGATGGTATGGTGGTAATAGTCGCACAAATCAGTCAAGATGAGAGAAAATTGGTCTCGCCAGCTAAGATTATGACATTTGGTTTGGCAAGTGGCAAGGCACAAGGTTTTCTTATAAAAGAGCTTGAGGAGGTGTTGGCACACTATCTTGACAATGTAAAACCTGGTATTTTACAAAACAACAAAGCTGTCGAAGATGAGCTAAGAACGGTAATAAGAAAACATTGTGTAAGAAAGCTTCAAAAATACCCAATGATAGTGCCTACACTTATAGTCCAATAGAGCAAAGATATGGACTATAAAGCTATAGCAAAACAGGTCATAGAGATAGAAGCACAGGAGCTTAAGAATCTATCAAACAATCTTACAGATGGTATAGAAAAAGCTGTTGAGCTTATATATAACACAAAAGGCAAGCTAGTTATCATAGGAGTTGGCAAGTCAGGATTAGTAGGGGCAAAAATCTCTGCTACATTTGCCAGCACTGGAACTAGTAGTTTTTTTATCCACCCTACAGAAGCTATGCATGGCGATTTGGGAGCAATATCTAAAGATGATACTGTCATGGCTATCAGTTATAGCGGTGAGAGCGAAGAGTTGGTGCTATTGATACCACATCTTAAAAGATTGAATATACCGCTAATAGCAATAGCAAAAGATATATCATCTACATTAGGGCAAAATTGCGATATATTTTTGCCTATAGCAGTTACAAAAGAGGCATGTCCTTTAAATATAGCTCCCACTTCATCTACGACTATCACTATGGCTTTGGGCGATGCGATAGCTGTATGTATGATGAAAAAACGAAATTTCAAAAAAGAGGACTTTGCTTCTTTTCATCCAGGAGGAACACTTGGCAAAAAACTTTTTGTCAAGATAGATGATATCATGAGAAAAACTGATTTGCCTATTGTTCCATATGGAACATCTATCAAAAATGCTATCTTGAAGATGAGTGAAGGCAGATTGGGAAGTGTGATAGTAGTAGATAAAAATGAGAAAGTAAAATCAGTATTAAGTGATGGCGACTTAAGAAGGGCTTTGCTACAAGATAGTTTCTCTCTCGATAAAAATATAGAAACGATATCTACAAAAAATCCGATAACAATAAAATCCAAAGAGATATTAGCAAGTGAAGTTTTGCAGATAGTTGAAAAACACAAGATTCAGTTACTCATAATCACAGATGAGTTTGATAAAATTGAGGGAGTAGTTCATCTTCATGATTTGGTAGAGGCAGGTATAAAATAGATGACAAATGAAGATTTTGAACCAATAAGGTTAAATAAATATATCTCACACAACACGAGATATAGTAGGCGAGAAGCAGACAAGCTTATAGAAGATGGCAAGATAGAGATAAACAACAAAAAAGTCACAGATATGGGCACAAAAGTGTCAAATGAGGATATAGTTAAGTTAAACGACAAAAAGATATTTAACAATCCAAACAAAGAGTATACGGTGATCGTTTACAACAAAAAAAAGGGTGAGTTAGTAACCAAAAATGACCCAAGAGGTAGAGCTACTATCTATGACAATATAAGTCATAAGTTTAGACATTTTAACCCAGTAGGGAGACTTGACTACAACAGCGAAGGAGTTTTGCTCTTAAGCGATAGTATAGATGTAGTCAATAGACTTACAAACTCATCTCTTGATAGGACATACAAGCTTAAAATAAGTGGCAAAATCACAGATGATATGATATCTGCTATGGAAAATGGTATGAATGTAGAGGATGCAACAAAAGGGGCTCATAGTCATACAAAGATATTCTCTATGGAGTTTAAACCTTTTGTTGATTTTCAAATCATAAAAAATGATATAAAAATATCAAAACTAAAAGTGATAATAAGCGAAGGTAAAAATAGAGAATTAAGAAGATTTTTTGGATATTTTGATACAGATATTATGGATCTTAAAAGAGTTGATTTTGGTGGAGTATCACTAAATGCCTTGCCATCAGGCAAGCATAGGTTTCTAACAAGACAAGAGTATAGAGACTTAAGATATTTTCTAAAAAAACAAGATGACAAAACTCAATAATGTTCCATATGGAACATAAGATATTATGAACAGATATGATATAATAGTCGTAGGTGGTGGCCATGCAGGCATAGAAGCATCGTTAAGCTCATCAAGAATGGGCAAAAAAACGATAATGATAACTATGTTAGTAGAGCAAATAGGAGCGACAAGCTGTAATCCTGCCATAGGTGGATTGGCAAAAGGTCATCTCGTGCGAGAGATAGATGCTTTAGGTGGAGAGATGGCAAAATGCACCGATGCTACTGGTATTCAGTTTAGAGTTCTAAATGCCAGCAAGGGCGAAGCGGTGCAGGGTAGTCGTGCTCAAATTGATATGGATAGTTATAAACAATATATGAGAGATGCTTGTATGATGAGCGAAAATCTAACAGTTTATCAAGATGAAGTAACAAAACTAATCATAAAAGATGACAAAATAGTAGGTGTACTGACAAAACAGGGCGAAGAGATAATATCAAAAAAAGTTATATTAACCACTGGAACATTTCTACAAGGTGTCATACATATAGGCCAAAATAGTTTTGAAGCAGGTAGGGCATGGGAACAACCATCAAATATCTTAAGCAAACAGCTTCAAGATATTGGTTTTGATATTGGTAGATTGAAAACTGGCACACCAGCTAGGATAGCTTCAAGCTCAATTGACTTTTCAAAGATGGAGAAACACGATGGAGACAAAAACCCACAACCTTTAAGTTTCCAAACCGATAAAGATAGCTTTCAACCAACACAGCTACCATGTTATATAACTTATACAAACAAACAAACACACAACCTGATAGAAAATAGTTTTGACAAAGCTCCTATGTTTAGCGGTCAAATACAAGGGGTGGGACCTAGGTATTGTCCTAGCATAGAGGACAAGGTTTATAGGTTTAGTAGCAGAGAAAGACATCAGCTATTTTTAGAACCACAAACAATAAAAGCAAACGAATACTATATAAACGGTTTAAGCTCATCGCTTCCTATAGATATCCAAAAAAGAAAAATCTTCTCTATAAAAGGTCTTGAAAATGCAAAGATAGTGCGATATGCTTATGCCATAGAATACAACTATATAAAACCAATCGAACTTAAACACACTCTTGAAACAAAAAAGATAAAAAACTTATACTTCGCAGGTCAAATAAATGGCACCACAGGATATGAAGAGGCAGCCTCTCAAGGTTTGATGGCTGGTATCAATGCTGTATTGTCAATAGATAGCAAAAAACCATTTATTTTAAGACGAGATGAAGCATACATAGGGGTGCTTATAGATGACTTGGTGACTAAAGGGACAGATGAACCATACAGAATGTTTACAAGCCGTGCAGAATACAGACTACTCTTGCGAGAAGAGAGTGCCGATAGGAGACTTAGTCGTTATGGATATAATTTTTCTTTGATAAGCAAAAAACAGTTTGAAAAAACTAAACAAAAAGAGAAAATGATATTGGATGTTGCAAAAAAGCTTGAAAAGAGTTTGTTTAATCCAAACAAAACAAATCTAAAATTACTTGAGGATTTAGGTGAAAATAAAATCACACAAGCGATAAAGCTGATTGACTTGATAGGCCGAAGTACTATGACTAAAGAAAAATTTGATATAATAGTGCCACAATTTAAAGATATATCGCCATATCTTAAGCAAGAGATCATAACCGAAGCAAAATATCACAGATATGTCCAAAAACAGCAAAAGCAGATACAGAAGATGAAAACTATGCTTAAACTCAAAATACCCTCAAATTTCTCTTACAAGGGCATCCCAGGGCTATCTTTGGAGGTTATGGAAAAGTTAGAGAGATTTAAGCCAGAAACTTTGTTTGGTGCATCACAAATAAGTGGCATAACACCAAGTGCGATAGATATAATACATCTTAACATAGATAAAATAAAAAAGGAAAGCAGTGTTTGAAAAATTTTTAAGATATTTTGTTGAAAATGTAAGAATGAACTATTTGTTGTTTGTGCTTCTATTTGCTTTGGGAGTTGTCTCATATATCAAGATGCCAAAAGAGATATTTCCAACATTTGATTTGGATATGATAACTGTAAATGGCCACTACAGTGGAGCTAGTGTAGATACTCTTGACAAAATCATAGTCCAAGAGTTAGAGGATGATCTAAAATCGATACAAGGAGTAGATAAGATATCCTCAGTCGTAAAAGCAGGGTCATTTACTATAATTTTGGAGCTTAAAAAGGGTCAAAACAGATACAATATAGCATCAAAAGCAAAAGATACTGTAGATAAAGCAAAAGGAAGTTTGCCATCAGATATGGACGACCCAGTAGTTAGCTTGGTGGATTTGACAAAAAAACTTATGGAGATAGTTGTCTATTCTGAGAGTTTAACCACAGATCAATTAAAATCAAAAGCAAACCAGCTTAAAAGTTTAGCATTGGATATCAAAGATATACAAGAGGTAAAAATATATGGCGATAGTGATATCTTTTTTGATATCATTATCGATGAAAAAAAGGTCAATGCGCTTGATATGAGATCAGCGGATATCTACAATGCACTAAAAACAATATCATATATATACCCAATAGGAACTATAGAGTCCTATAGTACACACTACCTTTTGTCAACTGCAAATGGTGCTAAGACAGCAAAAGAGTTAAAAAATACAAAAATAAAAATAAAAGAAAAAGTCATATATCTGCAAGATATAGCAGTAGTGAAAAAAAGATATGAAAATACAAACACGATATACTCTATAAACAACAAAAATGCCCTAAACCTTACATTGAGTCAAAACAAAAACGGCAATGCAATTACAATAGAAAAGGATGTAAAAAAGCTACTAAACAAACTAAACAAAAAAGATCCTCAAGTTTCATATAAAGTAGTAGATAATCAATCAAAAAAAATAAAAACAAGATTAAATATAGTAACCTCAAATATATTGTTAGGCTTGATAATCATCACTTTAATAACTGCACTATTGATAAACACAAGAATGGCATTTGTGATAATGATAGGCATTCCCACATCGTTTGTTATAGCTTCTACTGTATTTTTCTTAGCTGGCTATAGTATCAATCTCGTATCACTTGTAGGTGTGCTGTTAGCACTAGGTATCATAGTAGATGATGCCATAGTAGTAAGTGAGCATATCCAACAATACATAGAAGAGGGTTTGCCCATAAAAGAGGCAGTGATAAAAGGAGCTAACGATATGGTAAAACCAGTAACTATCGCTAGTCTTACTACACTTTTTGCTTTTTTGCCAAGCTTGATGCTAAGTGGAACCATGGGAGAAGTGATCAAGCTAATACCAATAGCATTAAGTGCTTTGATAGTAGCTTCGCTGATAGAATCTTTTATATTTTTGCCAATTCATGCTTTGCACACACTTAAAAAAGATGCAAAAACATTGTCATGGAAAAAGATAAACAAACTACACTACAAAACAATACATTTTATCATGGAGTGGAAAAGAACATTTTTAGCTGTCTTTATCATAGGTGTACCGATATTGACATTTGTGATGATAAAAAACTCCCACTTTCAAATGTTTCCATCGTTTGATACCACTACTATAAACATAGCTTTAAAATCAAATGTAAACACGACAGTCCAACAAAGCGACAAGATAGTCAAAAGTTTAAGTCGCGAACTACTAAAACACAAAGATAAGTGGTCTATCAAAAATATATCCTCAATAGCAGGATATAGAAGAGATAGTGGAGGAAACAGCGAGAGCTATCCTTATGTATCAAGTATAGCTATAGAGCTATATGAGTTAAAGCCACAAAATTTTGTGGATAGATATATAACTCCAATTTTTAGTTTTTATTATGACGATACTCAAAAAATAAGAGCAAAAACATCCCAAACAGTATCAAAAGAGATAAACAATTTTTTACTTAAGAGTAGATTTAAAGAAAAATATAATTTAATAGACCTATCAGTAGTGCAGAAAAAAGTAGGACCAATAAAAGCAGATATAAAGATAGGTTTGATATCGAATGATATAGAAAATATAGACAAAGCGATCAAAAAACTAAAAGCCTCTTTAAACAGCATAGATGGAGTTGAGTCAGTAGCAAGTTCTACAAATTATGGCATAGATGAGCTTAAGCTAAAGATAAACGAATATGGACTATCTTTGGGAGTAGATGAGGGAAGTTTGGGTCAAATATTGTCAAATAGATATTTGGAGCTCAAAAAATCAACAACTTTCGATAGCTCCGGTATGATAGATATCAAGATAAAATCAAAATACAAAGACAATCTTACAGAACTAAAAAAGCAAACAATAGAGTTAGCCTCAGGGCAGATGGTGGCTCTCGAAGAGATTTGTGATTTTGAAGTGATAAAAACTTATGAGAAGATTACAAAAGATAGCGGTGAGACAAACTTTTTTCTCTTTTCAAATGTAGATACTAAAATCATAACCGCATCTGAAGTGCTAGATATTCTCCAAAAAGATTTAGAAGCTATCAAAAAAAGTGGCATAAAAATAGTGCTAAAAGGGGAAGCAGAAAAAAACAGAGACTTGATAAACGATATGAAGCTAGCTACATCTTTAGCGATGTTGCTCATACTTTTGTCTATGATATATCTTTTTAATAGTTTTAGACAGACATTTATAGTCATGAGTGTGATACCATTTTCACTATTGGGAGGTTTGGTCGGACATACAATACTTGGTGTAAATCTTGGAATGACCTCTATGATAGGAGCTTTGGGATTAGCTGGTATAGTGATAAACGATGGTATCATCATGATGACATATTTGCGAAAATCAAAAACTATAGAAGATGTGTTTTACTACTCTGCAAAAAGATTTAGACCTATCATATTGACAACAGTAACTACACTCATAGGTATATCTACTTTGATATTTTTCCCTACGGGACAAGCAGTGATATTTCAACCTATGGCTATAGCACTGGGATTTGGTTTGGCTTGGGGAACTGTGCTAAATCTTATATATCTTCCAGTTTTGTATGGGATGACATATAGATTAAAATAAAAAAGGAGTTCAAATGACAAAAGAGCCTATGACAAAAGAGGGATACGACAAAACAGCCCAAAAACTAAAAGAGCTAAAATTAATCGAGAAACCACAGATACTAAAAGCAGTAGATGAGGCGAGACAGTTGGGTGATTTGAAAGAAAATGCAGAGTATCATGCAGCAAAAGAGCAGCAAGCAAATTGTGAAAAACAAATAGCAAGGCTAGAAGATATCATAAGCAAAGCGGTCATCATAGATCCTGCTAAAATTCCACACGATAAGGTAAACTTTGGATCAACAGTGGTGCTCATAGATATACAAGAGGATAAAGAGATAGTGTATAAAATCGTAGGTTCGCAAGAGACAGATATAAGTCAAAATAAAATATCTTTTCACTCTCCATTGGCAAAACAGCTTCTAAGAAAAGAGGTAGGCGATGAGATAATAGCAACTTTGCCAGGAGGAGAAAAAGAGTTTGAGATAGAGGAGATATACTACGATGACCAATAAAAAAAGAGAGTTTACTCACTTACATCTACACACAGAATACTCACTTCTTGATGGAGCAAACAAGATAAAGTCACTATCTACAAAGCTAAAAGAGTTAGGTATGACAAGTGTAGCTATGACTGATCATGGCAATATGTTTGGTGCAATTGATTTTTATAAACATATGAAAAAAGAGGGGCTAAAACCTATAATAGGCATGGAGACATATCTACACAACAGCGACAACCTAAGCGACAAAAGCACAAGAAAAAGATTTCACTTGTGTTTGTATGCTAAAAACGAGACAGGATACAAAAACCTTATGTATCTAAGTAGCAAAGCATATCTTGAGGGTTTTTACTACTATCCACGAATAAACAAAAAGCTTCTAAAAGAGCATAGCAGTGGGCTTGTATGTAGCTCCGCTTGTCTTCAAGGCGAGGTAAATTGGCATCTAAATATGAAAAATCCAAAAAACCAAGCAAATGGAGCAAAAGGTTATGATGAAGCTAAAAAAATAGCACAAGAGTATCAAGAGATATTTGGCGATGATTTTTATCTTGAGATTATGCGACACGGCATAAGTGACCAAAACTATATAGATGAAGATATATTAAAAATATCAAAAGAGACAGGTATTAAAATAATAGCCACAAACGATACACACTACACAGTGAAAAACGATGCATCTTCACATGAAGCTTTTATGTGTATAGCTATGAACAAACTTCTTGATGACCCAGATAGACTAAAACATAGTGTTCATGAGTTTTATCTAAAATCACCACAAGATATGCAAAAACTCTTTATGGATATACCAGAAGCGATATCAAACACCCAAGAGATAGTACAAAAGTGCAATTTAGAGTTAAAATTAGGCGACCCAACACCGCCTAATTTTAAATTTACAACTACAAAAGCAAAAGCAAAAGAGATAGATCTGCCCGAACCAGATAGTGAATATAGCCTTGAAAACGACAAAATACTTTTTGCTCATGAGTGTAAAGAGGGCTTAAAAAATATATTGAAAAATATTGACAAATCAAAACACAACTTATATGAGGATAGATTAAATACAGAGATAAACACAATAAACGATATGAAATTTCCAGGCTATATGCTCATAGTGTGGGATTTTGTCCAGTTTGCCAAAAAAACCTCGCCACCTATACCAGTAGGTCCAGGACGAGGTTCCGCAGCTGGTAGCTTGGTGGCATATTGTTTATCTATCACAGATGTAGACCCACTTAAATATGGACTTATATTTGAAAGATTTTTAAATCCAGGTAGAGTATCTATGCCAGATATCGATATGGACTTTTGTCAAAATAGGCGACAAGAGGTTATTGATTATGTTGTTTCACAATATGGCAGAGAAAATGTAGCACAGATAATCACATTTGGCAAACTTATGGCAAAAGGTGTTATACGAGATGTCAGCAGAGTGATGGGGTTGCCACTCAAACAAGCAGACAAATTAGCAAAGCTTATACCAAACAAACCACTAAATATCACATTGGAAATAGCAAAAGAGAAAGAACCAAAGATAGAGGAGTTTTGTGAGGATGATCCAATCGCAAAAAAAGTATGGGACCATGCTATTGCTTTGGAGGGACTAAACAGAAATGCCGGCACTCATGCTGCTGGAGTGGTGATATCAAACGAACCTTTATATAAAAAAACACCACTTTTTAGACCAAGCGGTGATGACCAAGCTGTAGCTACTCAATATAGTGGGTATTATGTTGAAGATGTCGATCTTATAAAGTTTGATTTTTTAGGACTTAAAACATTGACAGTCATAGACGATACACTTAAACTTGTAAAAAAACGATACAACAAAACAATAGATTTTGACAAAGAGGACAAAAACAACAAAGAGATATACACTCAAATATCAAGTGGCGATACTATTGGGTTGTTTCAAATAGAAGCTTCTGGAGTTCAAGAGTTGTGTAAAAAGCTCAAGCCAGATAAGTTTGATGAGATTGTAGCAATCATAGCACTCTATAGGCCAGGACCTATAGAAGCTGGTATGGTGAACACTTTTGTTGAGAGAAAAAATGGTGATAATGTAAGCTACTTTTTTGATGAGTTTGAAGAGGTGCTAAAACCAATACTTAAAGAGACCTATGGGGTGATTGTATATCAAGAGCAGGTTATGAAGATAGTTCAGGCTATTGGTGGCTTTAGTTTGGCTGAAGCTGATTTGGTGCGAAGAGCTATGGGCAAAAAAAATAAAACACAAATGGCAAATATCAAAGAGAAGTTTGCAAAAGGAGGCGAAAAAAAAGGTTTTGATATAGATCATTGTGCTAAGTTGTTTGATATGATAGAGAAGTTTGCTGGATATGGCTTTAATAAATCGCACTCTGTAGCTTATGCTATGGTGACATTTTATACAGCATACCTAAAAAGATACTATCCTACAGAGTTTATGGCTTCATTGCTTACATCTGAAGAGAATAAAACAGAAAAGATAGCAAAATATATAGATGAATTAAAAAGGATGGGATATGAGTTAGTGCCACCAGATATAAATCGCTCTTTGTCTGTATTTAGTAGTGATATTGTAGAGGAAAAAGAGCTGGTGCTTTTTGGTATGGGAGCACTCAAAGGGGCAGGACACAAAGCTATTGACTCTATTTTGCACTCAAGAAAAGATGGCAAGTTTAAAGATATGGCTGATTTTGTATCAAGGATAGATGGTCAAAAAGTAAACAAAAGAGTGATAGAAACACTTATAAAATCTGGTTCTTTTGATTGTTTTGGATACTCAAGAAAAGCACTGATAAATCAATTGGAATATATCATGGAGTGTGTAAGCAAAGCAAATCAAGCAAAAAAGATGGCAAAAGATTCACTTTTTGGCGACGATAAAGAGCTTCAAACAGTAGATATGGAACTAAATCACGAAGAGGAGTATGAGTCACAAGAGATACTATCGCTTGAAAGAGAGTCTTTGGGGTTTTATGTATCAGGACATCCACTTGATGAATATAGAGAGGTGTTAGATGGTATTGATTATGTCAAAAGTAGTGATTTTGATGAGTTAGAAGATGGGCAAAGTGTGACAATAGTAGGCCTAATAGAGTATATGGTTCCAAAGACAAGCAGACAAGGCAACACATATTTTATTGTAAACTTGATTGATCTACACGGTAGTTATAGTTTTATGTTGTTTCCAAATCATGCCAAGAAGTTAGAAACTGAGTATGATACAAAAAAACCTATCGTATTTAAAGCTATAGTAAAGAAAGATGACTTTGGTATTAAGTTTAATATCTTAAGCTACAAAGATCTAAAAGATGCCAAAAAAGGCAAAAAATCAAAAAAACCAACACAAAACGAGCCATTGAAAATCAAGATAATATATAGCGACACATATGATGAGGTTCTTGAAAAACTACACTATATAGTAGCGAACAATCAAGGCAAAAGACCCTTACAGATAACCATAACATCAAAACTACAAGATGTGGTGATGAACTCAAGCTATTTTGTATCAACAAAAGTAGAAAAAATGGTATCCAATCTAAAGGGTGTATATGTGGAATAGGGGGTTTTTATAAAAAAATTAAAATGTGCCAGTATAGATGGCTTTGATGCTATTAGTGTAGATGTAGAATCCACATTTACAAGTGGGTTGCCATCGTTTAGTATAGTAGGTTTGGGCAGTAGTGCTATACAAGAATCAAAAGATCGTATCAAATCAGCACTGCTTTTCAATGAGTTTAAGTTTCCACCAAAAAAAATCACAATAAACCTAAGCCCAAGCGAGATAGCAAAAACTGGTAGCCAATTTGATGCTCCTATTGCTTTGCTTATCGCCATGCAAGACCAACGAGTAGATTTTGAAGATTTTTATATGTTTGGCGAGCTTGGACTCGATGGAGGGTTTAAGGACACCAAGTCTATATTTGTATTGGTTCTGTCGCTTTATAGGAGCAAAAAACTTGTCAATATCCTCATACCAAAACAATCAGCAAAAAAACTATCAATCATACCAAATATAAACATATATGCAGTAGAGAATCTAAAAGATGCTATATCGTTTTTTCAAGCACAGGACAAAGAGAGCAAAAGAGTAAAAAATGTCGAGTTTAAATATCAGTTTATAAATATATTTGACAAAAACTACTATTTTCAAAAAGAGTTTGAGTTTGATTTTCTTGATGTAAAAGGACAAGAGGTAGCAAAAAGAGCAGCACTTATCAGTGTCTGCGGAAACCACAATATCATCTTCGAAGGAAACCCAGGCTCAGGCAAAAGTATGATAAGCAAACGAATGAGATATATCTTGCATCCTATGTCGCTTGATGAGATACTTGACAAAGTCAAGCTTGATTCGATAGAACTCAAAGAACCAAGCTTTGCACCTATAAGAAACTTTGTATCGCCACACCACACAGCATCTAAAGCATCTATCATAGGAGGCACAAAAATAGGCGAGATAGGACTAAGCGATGGTGGAGTTTTGTTTTTTGATGAGTTGCCACACTTTCAAAAAAGCATCATAGAAGCCCTAAGAGAGCCCTTGGAGGACAATATAGTCGCTATATCAAGAGTCAATAGCAAAAAACAATACAACACCAAATTTTTGTTTATAGGTGCTATGAATCCGTGTCCATGTGGAAACTTGCTATCTACTAAAAAAGATTGTCGCTGTAGTTTGCTTGATATACAGCGATACAAAAGCAGATTGAGCGATCCATTTTTAGACAGGATCGATCTATATGTAGCTATGAGTGAAGTGAGCAAAAGAGACAAGCCAAGCATAAGTAGCGAAGAGATGTTTGAGACAACATTAAGGGTATTTGCCACACAGCTAAAAAGAGGTCAAACAGAGCTAAATGGCAAATTGGACGACAAAGCTATAGAACGATTTTGCTCTCTTGATAAAGGAGCAAAAGATATCATGGACAAAGCCATAGAAAACTTCAGCTTGACATATAGAGGTATCAAAAAGGTGCAAAAAGTAGCAAGAACTATAGCAGATATTGAAAACAAAAAAGATATAGATAGCAGGTCTATTCTTGAGGCATTGAGTTATAGGAAGAGGTAGTTTAGTGTCAAAAGAACTCTGTAAAATCTCTATGTAAAAGAGTAAAGAGTTCTTTTGTTTTAGAGTCGATACTCTTTATGGTGGTTAAGGGTTTTTAGATAGTGTACTATTAGATGACAACTATATAAAATCATTTTAGAAGCTATTTACAAAGATTTGAAAAATAAACAATTAAAAAGAATATTAGAGATGATTTTTTAGATTGTTTTGGTAAAATTGTCCCAAAGGAGTTTTATGAAATATTTTGAACTTACATGCACTGCTTATATTAAGCAAGATATCTTATTTGAAAATAGTTTCAAAACTATAGCAGGTTATATCAATAATTCATTCGCACAAGACAAGAAACTAATGCAACTTCACAAAAGCGAGGGCTTTAAGTACTATGTATTTGGTGGTATGCTACCTATAGAGAAAAGCGGAGTTTGTAAAAAAGGTGGCACATATAGGTTTGTCATACGGTCATTGGACGAGGAGCTTATAGACAAGCTGTCAAGTCTCATGCGACAAAACATAGAAGACAAAAATTTTCTTGTAGTTGATACATTTAAGCGATATGTCAAACAATTTTTTATAAGAGAACTATATACAGCGACCCCTGTCATAGT
>JAOZJU010000036.1 GCA_029935705.1 Arcobacteraceae bacterium | reverse complement strand
TAGACAATATTGTCCCAATACTACCTAATTTTAAGACAAATTATTGTTTCTTAAAAAAAGTAAGTTATTATATCCAAATAAACTTATAAAACCAGTCATCAAAAATCTAAAGGTTATTTTCAAACCACAAAATAGCGGTTTTTGCTCTTGCGAGAGTTTGTTTTATTGTTTTTGCATCAAAAGAGTCTGTGTAGGAAATGCCATATCTATGCCGTTTTTGTTAAACTGTTTTAGTATATTTAGGTTTATACTATTTTTTGCTTTGGTTATATTCTCCCCTTTTATCACATAATATATCAAAGATATATTCAAAGAGAAGTCGCCAAAACTATCAAACCCAACTATAGACTCATCTTTGACCCCTTTTGTCTCTTTGATGATATTTTCAAGTATCTGTATAGTTTGGGCGATTTTCTTTTCATCCATATCATATGTTAGCCCCAAAGTTATAGATATTTTCCTGTTTGGTTCACTTGATATATTTTCTATAGGATTGTTAGATACATCGGCATTTGCTATAGTTACTATTCTACCTTGAAGTGTCCTTATATGAGTGCTTCTTAAACCTATCTCTTCAACCACTCCATCATAACCATTGGTTACTATCCTGTCGCCTACGGTAAATGGCTTATCTACAAATATAGTAAATCCACCAAATAGGTTTGCTACTGTATCTTTTGCTGCCATAGCAAAAGCCAAGCCACCTATACCAAGACCAGCGAGTAAAGCACCTATGTTGTATCCTGCATTGTTTAGTCCTACAAGTATTGCTATAGACCAAATTGTAAATTTCAAACCTTTTCTAACTATTGGTAGTAGTTGGTCATCCATAGTTCCTGGTGTTTTTTCTGCCATAGGGCGAAGATAGTTTGTAACCATAGCATCTACAAATCTTGACAAAAACCAAGCTATATTTAAAACTATTGCTATATATATGCCACCGGTTATTAACTCATCTATATTTTCTGTTTTGTTTAAACTGCCCAAAGATACCCAGATACCTACTACTACAAATACTGTTACAAGTGGTTCTTCTACGATATCTATGAGTATATCATCTAACTTAGTTTGACTTTTTTTTGCTAATTTTTTAAGTACATTTGTAGTAAATCGGTATATTATTTTGCCGAGTATTATAAACAATAGCATTATACCAAAAGCTATAAGCCACTCAAGTATAGTATTCATATAAAATGTTTTTGTTAACATATTTATCCTTTTATTGATTATATCACATAAAGATAAATTTTAGCTTTTGTAAAAGCTCAATATCACCAAACCATCTTTATACTCATATCGCAAACTATAGCCATTTGTAGTGATCACATTTTTGATGATAAACAACCCAAACCCATATCCAGTTGAACTTTTGTGTCGTTTTATTTTGTTTATTTTCCAATTTGTTATATTTGTATTTAGATCTATGGGAAGTTTATCGCCTTTGTTTATAAACACCAAACTCTTTTTGTCGCACTTTATAGTCAGCTGGTTGTCGCTTGAGTATTTCAAACCATTTTCTATAAGATTTTTAAAACATATTATCCACAAACTCTCATCACCTTCTATTTTTGCACTTTTGCACTTTTGTTTTACTATATTGTATCTCTTCTTATGAACTATCTTTTCATATGCTTTGTTTATGATATCTGATACATAAAATGATTTTGGTTCTATTTTCTCAGCAAGAAGAACAACTCTTTCTAATACTACAAATTCATCCAACTGATTGTTTATCTCTATAAAAAGTTTTTTCAAGTTTTCGTGAGTGTTTTTAGATGGCGGAAGTTTTAGATACAACAACCCCTTGGCTATTGGCATCTTTATCTCATGCATAAATATCTTGCTAAACATATCTTTAGTTTGTAAAATATATTTTATTTTTAAAATTGCCCTATTGTAAGATGTGGTTATCAAGTTTATCTCATCGTAGTTTGAGTCAAGCTTCAGCAAAGAGATATCGCCAGTTTGTAGTTTTTTGAATTTGTTTTCAAGTCTTATAAAAGATTTTAAAGATATTCTCAAACCAAGATAAAGCAAAAACAGCACAATATAAAGCACTGCAAATATAGTATGAAGCAACAACATATTCTCTTGCTTTTTTGTGTCTACTAGATATATATGAGAAATAGGATTATATATATAAACAATTGGTCTATCTTTAAAGGTTTGGACTATAAAACCACTAGCAGGTTTTTTCAAGTTTTCTTTTGGCACTTTGTGGCTATCTTTGTCATCTATTTTCATATGATAGATTGCTATATCTTCGTTTGATATCTCAAGTGATTGCAAAAGGTATGGTTGCACCAAAGATGCCACACTTGTATATCTTGCCATATCTAACTCATGGTTGTAGTGTGTCAGTTTGTTATAAAAATATACCCACAAAATCAAGATACAAATAGATGCGATAAAAAATAGAAATTTTATCTGAGTTATGAGTGATTTTCTTATTTTATTCAACAACTCTATATCCTATATTTCTCAAAGTTAAGATATGTTTTTTTTGCGAATATTGCTTTATCTTTTGTCTTATTTTGCTTATAATCATCTCTAAACTTTTGCCATAATGACACTGGATAGTTCTAGCACTTTGTAAAAGTTGTTCTTTTGATACAGATGAGCCATAATTTTTGATAAGTGTTGAAAATACCTCAAACTCTGCTACAGTTAGCAAAAGTGGGTTGCCTAAATATGTTATATCCATAGCACTTTTATCTATGACAAATGCTCTTTGGGGTTGATCCTCTTCAAACTCATCTTTGGTTCGTCGCAATAGACTTACAACTCTCGCATAGAGCTCATCAGGGTCATAAGGTTTAGCTATATAATCATCAGCTCCTATTTGAAGACCTATTACCTTATCATTTACAGTGGTTCTTGCACTTGATATTATGATAGGTATTTTACTCTTTTTTCTAATATTTTTACATACTTCCAAACCATCAACTCCAGGCAATCCCAAATCAAGCAACACTATATCATATGAGTCCAATGGCATAACCATAGCTTTGTATGGGTCATCTACTATATCGCTTTTTATGCTTCTGCTGGACAAAAAGTCGCTCAAAAGTTCGGCAAACTCTAAATTGTCTTCTATAAATAATAAGTTTATCATATATACTCTTTAAAAATACCAAGAAACTTTTGTCCATATAGTATCGGTAATATTTTTGCTTTCAAACTCACTGCTTTTCTCTCCTATGTTTTTGATATATGATATATCAAACTCTAAACTATCTTTAAACTTATAGACAAATCCTAAACTATTTTGCGATGAACTATCTTTGATGTTTAAACTATTTTTCAAATAAACTTGTGAATATATTATATCCAAAGGTTCTTTCAAAGAGAGTTTGTTTATAAAATATCTATTATCATAAAATGGCACTTTGTTATTTGATTCTTTTTTTTGATAGAAATACTCACTTGTAATAGTCAAATCAGATTGTGTAAGATACTTTATACCCAACAAATATCTTACACTACTGTTACTATCATTTGTCATCTCGCCGTGCACTTCAAAGTTGGTTTGAATATTTTTAGAAAAATCAAATCCATATCTATTTGCTTGTTTGTCGCTTTGTAAATACAATATATCTATATCTGTATCAAGATACAAAAAATATGCTTTTGAAGCTATATTTGTAGAGTTGTCGCTATAAAAATCATCATTGATATCTTTTGTAGTAGGCATAAAAATCATATCAAAACTAAAGTTTTTTAAACTACTATCATAACTTTTGTTGTATGTATATCTTGCAAAAATATAACCCTCTTTTGCAACTTCTGGATTGTTTGGATCCTTTTTTCTATCTAAAAAAGCCACAGGATTAAAGAAATATCCCTTGCCCCACTTTAAAGACTCTTTACCTATGTTTAGCTTGTGTTTTGGTGAGAATTTATAGCTTATATACAGCTCGTTGAATCTTTGTTTGTTTTCTTCTTTGTTTTCTATTTTTAGATAGTTTGCTTGAAATTTTGTATTTAAACTAAAGTTTTTTTGAAAATACTCAAACCCAAACAAAAGTTCGCCAAAATAACTATCTATATATTTATCCTTTTTGGTTTTTTGATGTTTATGCTCAGCTTTTATGTAACCTTGATGCTCATAATTTTTAACTTTAGTTTCACTCATATCAAAGCTGTAGTCATCTGCAACCATAATACTACCAACCAAAATAAACAGTAAAACTACTCTCATATCATCGTCTTAGGTCATTGACTTTGTTTATATTGTTTATAGTAAATGCCTCAGATGCGAACTTTTTGGTCGTAATTTTACCATATATCATGATAGATTTATAGTTTTTATAAAACGGACTTATAGTTTCTACAACCGATGGTCGAACTATGCCAGAGCCAAAATCTTTTATCTTTTTATAATACAATGTTTTTATAAGCATCTTTGTAGAACTGTAGCATTGTATAACTTTTGGTGTGATTGTTTTTTTGTCTACTGTCATAATCAGTTTATCATATGCTACTGTATCATTTTTTGCTTTTAGGTATAACATATATTCATCTTTTTTTTCCACCTTTTTTTCTACAATATACTCACTACTAAAATCCAATCTCATAATATCGCTGTTGTTAAACACTCCGCCAACTACACTTTGCATAGATGTTATTCGTATAGCTTTACCAACTTCTGGCATATATAGCCACATATTATCACCCAATCTTAGAGTATTTCGCCCCTTTTCGGACTCAGGTTTTAAAAAAGATGATACCATTTTGTCTGTGCCACTTTTTGCTTGATAGATCAAAAACTCTTTTTTAGTTCCATCTGGCTCTATATTTATGAGTTTTTTGTAGCTCTCACTACTTCCGGGTTGTAAATTTTTGTCTATTTGTAGAAGTATATCAGATGCCAATAGAGATCTCTCTTGTGTGGTTAATTGTTTGCCACTATTTGCAAATAATATTCCGCTTGTTATTATCATCGTTATTATAAATTTTTTCATCTATTTTCCTTTTGTTTAATTTGTTCTTAAAGCTTCTACAGGATCAAGCTTAGATGCTTTGATAGCTGGGCTAATTGATGCTATGAGTGATATGACTATGACTATGACTGATATAGTTAATATCTCATAACCGCTCAAAGTTGGGTTGAGTATCAAGTTGCTCTGTTTTCCAAAAGAGTATGTGATTTGTGCTAGCTTTAATATATTGACTATCGCTAAGGAGAGCACACTTCCCAATATCGCTCCAAATACTCCTAACATCAAGCCTTCAGTTAAAAATAGTTTAACTATTGTCTTAGGAGGTGTGCCCATAGCCGCTATGGTTCCTACCTCTTTTATCCTCTCATATACACTCATAATCATCACATTTAAGATAGATATAAGCACTATTGATATAAGGATAATCTGTATAGCTATATTCATAATATCCAACATCTTGACTATATTGTAAAATGGACTGAGCTTTTTCCATGTATGAATCTCAAAAGCTGGTTTGCCGTTTTTGTTTAAAATCTTACTCAATGGCTCTAACTCTTTTACCATCTGTGACAACATAGATATATCTTTTAACCGCACTACTATTTCACTAACCTCGACACCCTTGATACGAAGCACTTTTGAAGCATCGTTTATATGTATATATCCATCTCGCCCCCCAGGACCGCTTATCTTTGATACTATCCCTGCAATTTTAAGGTTGATACCATTTACACTGCCGTTTTTGTTGTTTGCTACAAGCACGATAGTATCGCCAATTTTGACCTTCATACCTTTTGCTAAAAGTTCAGGTACCAATATCTCACCCTTTTTTAGCTCCTGTTTTTCAAGCCCTACGACTCTATCTTTTAACAACGGCAAACTATCAAACTCATCTTTTGGATTTATGGCATTAAGCCTTATGTTTGTGCTACTTACAAAGTTTGAAAAGATAGCACCAAATTTGATACGATATGAGTAACTCTCTACCATATCGCTATTTTTTATAAATTTTTCTATTTTTTTTAGCTGTTTTTGTTTTAAATTTTTATCCAAAGGTAGATTGTCTACAGATGCTACATAACCCTTTTTGTGTATCTGAATATGACCC
This sequence comes from Arcobacteraceae bacterium, assembly GCA_029935705.1. Classification (GTDB taxonomy): domain Bacteria; phylum Campylobacterota; class Campylobacteria; order Campylobacterales; family Arcobacteraceae; genus B24-G6. The sequence goes on along the minus strand of JAOZJU010000036.1, from coordinate 5,084 downwards.
ATCATACTATCTGTTATCTGCCCTACCATATATGTTTTAAAACTACCTGACAAAGCTGTATAAACTAGCACAAACACAACCCCTAAGGTTATCAGCGAAGCTGTCAAAATAGTTCTTCTTGAGTTTCGCAAAAGATTTCTGTATGATATTTTAAATATATTTTTCATATTATACTCTCCTATCTTCTGTGATATTGCCATCAACTATTGATATAACTCTATTGACTTTTGAGACTATTTTTTCATCATGTGTAGCAAATACAAAAGTGGTGTTGTGCTCTTTTTGAATTTTTTGCATCAAGTTTATCACTGTGTTTGCTGTGACACTATCTAAGTTTGCAGTTGGCTCATCGGCAAATACTATAGCAGGGTTTGTCACAAGTGCTCTTGCTATTGCTACTCTTTGTTTTTGACCACCTGATATAGCATCGGGGAATTTATCTTTTTGGTTTAACATATCTACCTCTTTTAAAAGATTTAAAACTCTTCTTTTTCTCTCATCTTCTGGTAGGTTTTGTATCATAATAAGTGGATACTCTATATTTTCATATACACTAAGCACTGGTATTAGATTGAAACTTTGAAATATAAAACCAATATGATTTCCTCTAAAGTTTGCTAACTTAGTTTTGTCTAAGTTGGTTATGAGTTTGTTGTTTATATTCAAACTCCCTTTGCTTGGGCTATCTAAACAACCCAACATATTTAACACAGTGCTTTTGCCACTACCACTTGGTCCTACTATCGATATAAATTCACCTTTATCTATATCAAGAGATAAATCTTTGATAACCTCAAGATCTATTTTGCCTGTTTTGTATATCTTTTTTAAGTTTCTTGCTTTTATCATCGTCCAAATCTTTTATTTTTGGGTTCTGTTTTGAGATAGTTTTGTTGATAATCTCTTTTTTTGCTCATCTGTTAATATATTAAGAATTTTTTCTATACTATTTGCTTGAGATTCTATTCTTTTATTTGAAAATTCAGTTTTTCTTGATATAAACATATCTTTATCGAAGTTGCCATTTTCATCTATATATCTCTCTTTTTGATTTTTATATGAACTATTTATTCTTTTCACTTTTATCTCTATCATGGTTTTTTTGATATTGTTCCACTGTTTATCACTTAGATCCATACTTGAAATTGCTAACATAAGTTTGTGCATATTTAGTTCATTTGCTGAACCTCGTTGCCATCTGCCTTTTTTGCCCATCATATTGTGTTGTTGTCCCATTCTATGTTGTTGTTTGCCCGTTCTGTGTTGTTGTTGTCCCATCATATTTTGTTGTTGTCCCATTCTGTTTTTGTTGTCATTGTTTTGACCACCAAATGCATAACTTGAACTTACCGCAATCATCGTTGCTATTGCAACTACCAAAAAATTATTTTTCATAACTTTTCCTTTTTTTTAGATTAACATCAAGAGTTTTTCTCTTGTGTTGATGAAATTATACAATATATAGTTAAACAAAAATTCAACTTAAAGTAAATCAAAGTAAACACCATAAAGTTTTACATATATGAAGATCGCCACGGCTATTTTGTTGCTTTTTATTGTTGGTAAATTAGATATTTTAATAATTTTTTTAAGATTATTTTTGATATTTACGACAAAGATGATTAAACTTTTGAAAAATTATTGTTTATGAAGATATTAAGCTCATTTGTCTTAATATATTTTTGATTTGAGTATTTTGTATCAAACGATACCATAAAACTACTGAAGCCTTGAAAACCAAGGCTTCTTTGTTTGATAGATTTTATCCTATATAGATTCTAGAAGGGTCCATATATGACAAATATACAGACACAGCTGCTACTACTACTAAAAGTATTCCTATTATTTTATCCATTTTTCCCTCCTACTTTCTATTTTCGTATTGAGTTTTGCTATCTGCTATAAATTTCAAGCCATTTATATCTTGATTTACTTCATAAGTGTTTGTAGCATTTGCAACTTGTGTAGTTATACTCAAATAGGTCAAAACTGCTAGTATGCTAAGCAACAACACTGTTGCTACAAGCATACCACTGATTCCGTGCATTAAAGAAAATATACCTCTTTCATTCTCGTTCATTTGTGTATTATTTGCCATTTTGTTCTCCTAAACTCAAGATATATGTAGATACTGCTTCTATTTGTTTCTCTGTAAGTCTATCTTTAAATGCAGGCATCGTACCTATCTCACCTTTTTTACCCATACCAATTGAGGCACTCAAGCCAGCTACTCCATATGCTTGATACATAGGCACTGTCAAATCTTGAGCTTTTCCAGATATTCCTTCAGCATCTACACCATGACAAGGTGCACATTGAACCAAAAATACACTTTGCCCCATAGATTTTAGACCATCTTGGTCTATATTTTTAAAAGTATCTTCAAATTTTGTTTGATAGTTATTTACCTCTTCATTGTATTGACCTATTTGGCTAAATCCATTTGTAGGATAACCTATAGTCCAATACCACAAAAGCCAAACTATAGTTCCTATAAACATCAAGCCCCATCCAGTTGGAACTGGATTTTTATATTCACCTATTCCGTCCCAATTATCTTCGACTAATTCACCGCTTGCGGTGTCATTTTTGATCTGATTTACATACTTTAAAGCAACAAATACAGTTATACTAAGTATAGCAAATCCAGCAAGCATGGTAAGATCATTTATATAATCCTCACCAAGCTTAAAAGAATCACCAACTACGAAATATGTCCCAGCCATCAATGCTACAACAAGTATTAAGCCACCTATTAACATAGATTTCATACTATTTTCTCCTTTTTATTTTCGTTCTTCGAGAGGTTTAGCATCAAACGAATCGTCAAGAACGAGGTCTGAGTATTTTTCAAAATCCCTCTCTCCTGTCTTTTGTCTTTTGTATATAGAATATGCATAAGCATAAAATACCACAAACACAATCGACAAGATAAAAAACTTAGCATACCCTTGTATCGTCAAGACAAATTCATAATCCACTTTATCCTCCTACTTCAATGAGTTCAAATATGCTATTAAAGCAACAATCTCTGGTATCTCACCTTTTGCTACTGCATCTTTGACTTTTTGATCTTTCATATCTGCCACTACTGCTTTGGCATCTTCAAGTGCTTTTGCTTTTGCTTGCTCCCAAGATCCAAGCGATGGCATACCCTCTTTATCATAAGGCACTCCAAATACTTGCTTTTGGGTGTTTGCATTTGCATAAGCAGTTGCTACATCTGCTATGTTTGTAAACATATGCGGATATGCCGGCATGATAGTGCCAGGCACCAACGAAGCTGGGTTTTTCATATGATTTTCATGCCAATCTGTAGTTCTATAGTTTCCAACTCTAAGCAGATCTGGACCTGTTCTTTTTGAACCCCACAAAAATGGTCTATCGTAAGCATACTCACCACTTAAACTATACATACCATATCTATCAGTCTCTGATTTAAATGGTCGTATCAATTGTGAATGACAAGCATTACAACTATCTTTTATATAAACTTGCCGACCCGCTAACTGCAACACAGTGTATGGCTGAGTGCCAACAGTTGGTTGTGATTGTTTTGCAAAATCAGGAATTATCTCTACAACTGCAGCAAATGCAACTGTCAAGAATACACCCACAGCAAAGAAAAACGGTCTTTGTTCTAACCAATGAAACATAATTTACTCCTTTTCTTTCTTATAAGCCCATAGGCGATGCTGTCGCTGGCTCTTTATCAAGCACTCTACTACTAGTAGCTGTCTTGTAAATATTCCAAGCAAACATTAAAAATCCAACAAAATATAGTAATCCACCTACTGCTCTTATAGTATAATAAGGTTGTAGCACATTAACTGTATCTATAAATGAATAAACCAATGACCCATACTCATCGTATGCTCTCCACATCATACCTTGTGTGATACCTGCTATCCACATAGATGTAAAGTATAACACAATTGCAACTGTTTGAAGCCAAAATTGAGTCTCCATAAGTGACTTTGAGTATATCTCTCTTTTATAGATTCGTGGAGCCATATGAAATAAAGCTGCCATTATCATAAAAGCGACCCAACCCAAAGTTCCATCGTGAACATGTCCTGGTATCCAATCTGTAAAGTGTGCTATAGCATTGACTGATTTGATAGATTGAATAGGACCCTCTATAGTTGAAAGCATATAAAATGTAGAGGCCATAACCAAAAATTTAATCAAAGGATTAGTTTGTAGTTGTCCCCACTCACCTTTCATGGTAAGCAACATATTGATAGCACTACCCCATGATGGCAATATAAGCACTATAGACATAGCACTACCCATAGTTTGCATCCAATCTGGAACTGTAGAGTATATCAAGTGATGTCCTCCAGCCCAAAGATATACAAACATCAAACCCCAAAATGACAAGATTGATAGTTTGTATGAAAATATATTTTGCCCTGATTCTTTTGGTAAAAAATAATATATCATAGCTATGATTGGTGTTGTAAATACAAATGCCACGGCATTGTGTCCATACCACCACTGAACCAAAGCATCGTTTGTTCCAGCATAAGCAGATATTGAGTGCATCCAGCTACTAGGAGCTCCGTCTGCGAAAAACATTGTAGGAATCTCCATATTGTTAAACAGATAAAGCATAGCAATAGCTAAAAATGTAGCTATATAATACCATATAGATATATATAGAGTTCTCTCTCGTCTTATTCCTATAAGACCAAATATAGATACTCCCCAAAGCACCCACCACACTACTACAAGTAGATCAAGTGGCCACTCCAACTCAGCATACTCTTTTGAAGTAGTAAAACCAGTGATTAAAGTGACAACTGCCAATAATATTGTGATAAAATATAAAGCAAAATGTAATTTTGCAACTCCCATCAAAAAAGGTGACTCTCTTAAAGATACCTTTAAAACCCTTTGTGATACATAATACCAAGTGGCAAAAACACCACTAAGAGTAAAACCAAATGCCACACCATTTGTGTGAAGCGGTCTTAATCTACCAAAAGTCCCGTATTCTCCTGCTAAATTGCTAAGTTCTGGAAACGCCATCTGAAATGCTAAAATAACACCCACAAGCATACCTATAATACCAAACAAAA
>JAOZJU010000035.1 GCA_029935705.1 Arcobacteraceae bacterium | reverse complement strand
TATCATAATATATCTTAAATAGATCTGTTATTCTATTTTAGTTAAATCTCTTATAGTGTTTATGTTTGCTGCTAATTTATTGGCAACTTCAAGATACTCAAGCTTATCAACACTATCAGCAACTATACCAGCTCCAGCTTGGAATATTATCATATCCCCTTTTATAAGTGATGTTCGTATAGTAATAGCAGTATCCATATTGCCATCAAAACCAAAATACCCTATACTTCCACTATAAAAACCTCTTTTTAGTTTTTCAAAATCCGCTATAAGTTCCATAGCTCTTATCTTTGGGGCTCCTGTCATGGTGCCTGCTGTAAATGTCGCCGAAAATAGGTCAAACATATCAAAATCATCGCTTATGGTGGCACTTATATCAGATACTATATGCATAACATGCGAATATCGCTCTACTCTCATAAAATCATCTACACTTACAGTGCCCTCTTTAGCGACTTTGCCTACATCGTTTCTACCAAGGTCTACTAACATAATATGCTCTGCTCTCTCTTTTGGGTCATCTAAAAGATCATGCTCCATGAGTCTATCTTCAGCTTCATCTTTGCCTCTTTTTCTTGTGCCTGCTATTGGTCTTATGGTTATCTTGCCATCTTTCAATCGCACCATAACTTCAGGGGAACTACCGGCTATACAGTAGTTTTCATACTCCAACAAATAGAGATACGGAGATGGATTTTTTGACCTTAAGACTCTATAGAAGCTTAAGTTATCAACCACCGCTTTCATAGTCCAGCGATTTGTTATTAGTATTTGAAATATATCACCATCTACTATCTTTTGTTTGGCTTTTTTGACTATATCAAAAAACTGCTTTTTTGTTAAAGCAAATTTACCATTGAGTATGATTTTTGCTTTTTTTAGTGGAGTATAACTATAGTTTAGCTTAAGTTTTTCTAAGCACTGCTTTATCTCATCTTTTTTTTCTCTCATAGATGTACAGATGGTTAGTTTTGATGTTTTGTGTGAAAATCCTACGATAATTTTAGGTCTGATTAGGTCTAAGTCTGGTTCGTTTATCTCATCTTTTAAGCCGTTCATATGTTTTTTTAGTTTTGGTTCAAAATACTTAACCATATCATAACCAATATTTCCAATAAAACCGTCAATAAACCCAAGTCCAACATCTTGAGATATTTTTTTATAATATTGTTTGTCAAGTTTTTTATAATAATCTTTTAAAAAACCAAAACCATCTACAGATAGTTTTGTGGTTTTGCCAAACTCATCTTTAAAATATGCTATATCATCTTTTTGCCATACTCTTTCTTTGTCGCCTATTACTACATAAGAGAAGTTGCCGTCATTGCTGTTTAGCACCGACTCAAACAAAAACATAATCTCATCTTTGTATATAGTTTTTAGCCTTTCATATATAGATACAGGAGTAAATTGGTCTAAAACTATAGTTTGATAATAATAATTATTTCTCATCAGTCATAAAATATATATGTATCTTTTAGTTCCAGTTCAATTCGGATTTTTTTCATATTTTCTCTTGCTATTATCTCATTTTTATATGGACCTACAAGCACTTTATAATAATCCTCATTTTTGATATTTCTTTTTGCTATCTTGATCTTATAACCAAATTTTTTGATATTTTCTATATATTTTTTTTGTGGATAACTCTTAAATGCCCCAACTTGAACATATATTTTGCTTATTTTTTTGGTAGTTTTTTTGATAGTTTTAGCAGGTTCTGCTATCTTTCTTTTGACTACTTTGTCCTCTTTTTTGACCTCTTTTTTGGTAGTTTTTTTGACCTCTTTTTTAACCTCTTTTTGATCATCATCTTTCATATTTATGACATTTTCATCTTTGTTTATCTCAAAAAGATCTTCTTCGTTTATGGTGCTGTCGTTTACATCTTTTTGGTCATCTACAGGCATCTCTTCGTGCAGTATCTCTTCGGTTTTTGTAGTGTTTGTATCAACTTGTCCATCGCCATCTTTTAACAATAAAAATGCTACTACTATTACTAATATCCCGATAATCACAAAAGGGGCAATTTTCTTGTATTTTGTTAGCTTAAACTGCTCTTCATCGTTGTCCAATGAGATGTTTTCTAACTGCTCATCATCCATAAAACCATTGTCTATATTCATATTTTACTCCTTAATAACATGATTTGTCATATACGACAAACTTGTTTGCCATTGTTGTCAAATCCGCTTTGATTGTTTCTTGTAGTTGTTTGTTGTTTATATCATCTAAAATATCAGCTATATAGTTTGATATAGTTTCAAACTCCTTTTCTTTCATACCTCTTGTAGTTAGTGCTGCACTTCCTATCCTTATACCACTTGTGACAAAAGGGCTTCTTGTCTCTCCTGGGACTGTATTTTTGTTTATCGTAATACCAGCATTTTCCAATGCCTCATCTGCCATGGTGCCAGTGATATTGGTGCCTACAAACGATACGAGCACAAGATGGTTGTCTGTGCCTCCACTTACTATATTGTATCCTCTTTTGATTAAAACTTTTGCTATAGTTTTCGCATTTGCTACAACTTGGGTGGCATAATCTCTCCACGACGGGTCAAGAACCTCTTTAAATGCCACTGCTTTTGCTGCTATGACATGGACGAGTGGTCCTCCTTGGGTGCCTGGAAATATAGCTTTGTTTATCTTTTGAGATATCTCTTCGTCGTTACAAAAGATAGCTCCACCTCTTGGGCCTCTTAAAGTTTTGTGTGTAGTAGTAGTAACTACATGAGCATATGGAAAAGGTGATGGATGAACTCCAGCGGCAACCAAACCTGCTATATGTGCTATATCTGCAAAAAGATATGCTCCAACCTCATCTGCTATGGCTCTAAACTTTTCAAAATCAATAACTCTAGCATAAGCAGATGCTCCACACACTATTATTTTGGGTTTGACTATCTTTGCTATATCCATAACTTTGTCATAATCTATCAAACCATCAAGTTCTACACCATAAGTGAAAGATTGATAATTTTGTCCAGAAAAACTAGGCTTGCTTCCGTGAGTTAAGTGACCACCATGTGATAGATCCATACCCAATATCTTGTCGCCTGCTTTGATTAGTGCTGCATATACTGCTATATTTGCTTGACTTCCTGAGTGTGCTTGGACATTTGCATAGTTGCATCCAAATATCTTTTTGGCTCTATCTATCGCTAACTGCTCTGCTTTGTCTGCAAATTCACATCCACCATAATACCTTTTGTTTGGATAACCTTCAGCATATTTGTTTGTAAATACACTTCCCATAGCTTCCATAACGGCAGCAGATGTGAAGTTTTCACTCGCTATCATCTCAAGATGATCTGTCTGTCTTTTTAGCTCATCTTCAACAATATTATACAACTCTTTGTCCGCTACACTTAAACTATCTTTTGATATAAATCCACTCAAATTATGACCTTTAAAATTTGATATATTATATCATATATTACTTAAGGGCACTCTAAATTTTATTTAAAACCCAATAAAAAGAGTTTAAGAATATATAGGTATAATAATATATGAAAAATATTTTGACAATTTTTAGTGGTGATGTTGCAAGAGTATTGTTTGGTAAGATATTAGGCTTAAGTAGAGTTGACACATTTTATGAAGTGATTTTAAGTGAAGAGATTTTAAAAGATTTTGATAAAGATATGCTTAACAATATGACAAATATCAAGATTCACAACTTTGATCCTACAAGTTATTTTAAACTATCTGCTGTATTGTCAAGCAAACAATTTTCACAAGTGGTTATATCAAACTTTAGAAAAGATGAGACTGTAAATATAGTCAAAAATATAAGAAAATTAGAAAAAAATGCATCTATAGTTTTATATGATAGATGGAATATACAGATAAAAGAGGATGAAAATATTCAATATATAAGAGCATTGAATATATTGTCAAACAGTATCTTTCAAAAACTTCCAAATATTCCTAAGGTAGCTCAAAATATTGGTCTTGGTATTGGTGAGATTATGGAGATAACGATACCTTTTGGTAGCAAATTTGCTTACAGATACATAAGAAGCATCAAGCAACGAAGATGGCAAATCACTGCTTTGTATAGAGATGAAAAGCTAGTGATTGTCCAGCCATTTATCATGATAAAACCAAACGATATCATAATCATGACAGGAGAACCAAAAGTTTTATCAAGAATGTCAAATATAATTTTGCGAAACAAAGGTCAGTTTCCTGTGCCATATGGTAAAAATCTTTATCTATATCTTGATATGTTCAAAAGCAAATTCAGTTCATGTTTAAATCTTGCAAAAAAAGCAAAACAACTAAAAAGAAAATTAAGCGAGACAAAACTTTATATAAAGATAACAAACCCTACAACATTTGAACAGATTAAAAAAATCAAAGATATATTTGACAACAACAATCAACCCATATACAATATAGATTTTGAAGATAGTTTTGATTTTGAAGATATTGGCAAAGATATAGAGCTATATGATGTTGGATTGTTTGTTACAGATGAGAGTTATTATCAAAATATTGATTTTTTGGATACTATTTTAGAAAAAAATATTCCACTATTTATATCTGGCACTAAAGATTTAGACAAAACTCAAAAATGTGTAGTCGTGCCAAATGAAGATGAAAATTATAGACAAATAGCATCGCTGTTTTTTGATATATCAAGTCAATTTAAAAAGAGATTAAATATATACAATATGAATCCATATGGTTCTGACAAACACAAAGATTTTATTGATTATTTAAGTGAGCTTAGTATTACATACAACCAAGAGATAGATATATTATCAAACGAACAAAATCCTATAAGATATCTACAACAAGAACAAAATATTCTACATATTTTGCCTACAAAAAAAGCACTATTTAAAAGAAAGATTTCAAATATATTTTCAACAGACACAGATATATTGTCGTTTAAGATAAAAAAACACAACAAAATACTCATACCAACAGTGGAGGACCAAGATGAGATTTGAGCCATATCCATTTGAAAAACTAGCTTTGCTTTTAAAAGATATCAAAGTAAACAGCGACAATCCACTAATTGACCTAACTATAGGAGAACCAAAGTTTCAAACTCCACAAGGTATATGCAACAGCTTGTCAGACAACACAGATCTGTTAAACAAATATCCAAAATCTTCTGGGGAACCATATCTTAAAGATGCTATGATAAAATTTTTTAAATATCGTTTTGATATCAAACTAGATACCAATGAGATAATACCAACTTTTGGCACAAGAGAGGTTTTGTTCAATTTACCACAATTTTTACTTCACGATATAGAGAACTCAACTATGGCTTATACAAATCCATTTTATCAGATATATGAAGGAGCAAGGATAGCTACAAACTCATCTGTGATATATATCAACCTACAAAAACAAAACAACTTCAAAGCAAAACTTTTAAGTGACAAACAGTTTAGTTCTTGTGATTTGGTGATACTGAACTTTCCAAACAATCCAACAGGTGCTTCTATCGATATAGATGAGCTTGTTTTATGGGTCAAAAAGGCTATAGAGTTTGATTTTGTTCTTATAAATGATGAGTGTTATAGTGAGTTGTATGGCAAAACCAAACCACCATCACTACTTCAAGCATCTATCAAAGCTGGCAACAAAGAGTTTAAAAACTGTTTGGTGCTAAACTCCATATCCAAACGATCTTCAGCACCTGGTTTAAGAAGCGGTTTTGTAGCAGGTGACAAACAGATACTCAAAAACTATATGCGATACAGGACATATGTAGGGTGTGCTTTGCCATTGCCACTTCAAAAAGCATCTGCTACTGCTTGGAGCGATGAAAAAAGTGCCGAAAGTTTTAGGCAAGTTTATAGGCAAAATTTAAAATTAGCAAAAGATATATTAGAAGTTGATATATTTGATGATACATTTTATGTATGGCTTGAAGTAGAAGATGAGCTTGAATTTACCAAGTTGCTTTATCAAAAAGAGCATCTAAAAGTTCTACCAGGAAGCTATCTCGGACGAGATGGAGCTGGTGTTGGTTATGTTCGTTTAGCTTTAGTGGAAAACAGTATCAAGACAAAAGATAGTTTATTGAAGATAAAAAAACTATTAAAAAGTAGCTCTAAAGATTCTCTTTAAAAAGCTACTTTTTTAAATTGTAGTAGTTTAACTGTTTTGCATCGCTTGATACAAATATCTCATGATTGTTCAAAAAGATAATATTTGTGATATTCATCTTGTTGCCAACCAATTTTACAATATCTGTTTTTTTATCTATATCAAAGATTTGCACATCGTTGTTTTGGTATTTTGAGAATGCTCCTAATTTACCATCGCTACTTAAAGAACAACTATAGACTAAAAAATCTGCTTTTTTGACATAGCTATCACCTGTTGTGACATCTATAACAAAAGCTTTCATATCTTGTCCTGCTGTGATAATTGTATCGTTTACAAAATCCAATTGAAACACATTGTCAAGATTGTTTTTGGAAAACTTTTTTAAAAGCCTACCATCTTCTATGTTGTGCAACTTAATATCTCCACTCTCATCACTAACTACGACTCTTTTTTTCAACTTGTCCATCTTAAAAGAGGAAAATTTTGAGTATGAAACATGGTTTTTCCAAATTAGCTTTTTCTTAGCAATATCATATGCAAAAAGTTCATTGCTAATAGTAGCGAATAAAATTTTGTTTTTGTCTATATATTTTGCTCTTAATACAAATATCTTTTTATCTTTTGATATTATATTTTCCAATTTGTCATTTTTATACTGATAAATTTCACTATATCCTTTTGGGGCTTGAGATACCAAAAGAACAGTTCCATCTTTTACATCTACACTATAAATTTTCGGTGGCATCAACTCCCCTACAAAATCTTTGATTTTTTTAAGTTTTATTACTTTTATACTCTTTTTTCTCTTGATATCAACTATATCAACTTTACCAGCAACAGTTGAGATATACAAGTTTTTTGTATCTCTAACCATATCAGTAACTCCGCCACTTAATACTATCTTTGTAGTTGGTTTAACACTATTTGCCATAGTTGATACTACAAACAACAATACTAAAAATAAAATTTTCTTAATCATAATTTTTCCTCCAAAATAATCGCACTCGTAGGACATGCTTTGATACAAAACCCACAACTTGTGCATAAACTATCGTTGATGATTGGTTTAAACAAACCATCAAATATAATTGCATCATCAAGACATGGGTCTTTACAGCTAAAACACATAGTTTCATGATGACTTAGACATTTTACTCTATCTATCTTAATTCTAATATCTATATCTTTTTTAAACTCTATCTTTAAGGCATCTTTCAGACAAGCTTTAGCACACTCATCACAATAGGTACAACCACTATTTTCAAAACTTAAAATTGGCTTTTCTTTTTTGATAAGTATAATATCTACTTCACAAGATGCTACACAAGGTTTATCATCGCAAGATAAACATATATCAAAATCCAACTCATCATTAAAATATGGTGGCCTTATTGATAAACTAAACTCCTCTTTATTTTTAAAGTTTGAGCCTATTGATTTAAACAGTTCTCGTCTATGCAGTTTTTTTGCCTAATATAGAGAATCCAAGTGCTCCCTCTTCAGCACAGACATCTATGCATCTGCCACAATTTGTACAAGCTGAGTCTCTTACTTGTTCTGTTCTTTTGGTTATCATAGAAAGCACTTGAACTTCAGGACAAACCTCTTTACACTCCATACATTCACTACACTTATCTACATCATGAAAAACTCTTATTAAGCTATATCTACCCACGATATTATAAAATGCCCCCAAAGGACATATATGACCGCACCAGCCATTTTTTAACACAAACATATCAAATAAAAATATCACCAAAACTACAGCCCATGTAAAACCAAATCCAAATATAATTCCACGATGAACCATAGATATAGGAGATATAAACTCAAATGCTGGCACCGCCAATAAAAATGAGAGCACCAAACTAAGTCCCAATACCCAAAATCTTATATTTTTTGTAGATGGTTGTCTTTTTGATATTTTGTTAAAATCAAATTTTCTTCTTAGATAACTTGCCAAATCCGTAATAGGATTGATAGGACATACCCAGCTACAAAATACCCTACCACCGATGATAGCATATACGGTTGTGATCAACAAAGCTCCTATGATTAGATCAAGCGATATGACAGCTCCAGCAAAAAACATCTGCAACGAAGCAAACGGGTCACTAATTGGCACTACTGTTAGAAATTTAGATGAACTTAAGTTGCCAGTAAGTATCTGCCAACCCCACACATTTGCACCAAAATATAAAAACAAAATTCCAATTTGCGAAACTCTTCTTAATATAAGATATTTTTTTTGTTTAATAAAATTTTTCATCAGTATAAATCTCCTGCATCATTTAAGCTATCTATTGCTGACTTTCTATTTATATCTGTTCTGTTCAATCTAGCTTTTGAGTTTTTGACTCTTTTTTCATCCTCTTTGTCCCAGCCTTTGATATAGTGGTCGCCTGCTTTACCTAAAGCTACTTGCAATGGCAAGACAAATATCGCTGGCTTTTCAGTCACACATGCCAATTCACACAAACCACAGCCAGTGCAATGATCTGCATGGACTACTGGTTTCATATAAGAGTGTTTTCCTGTTCGTTGATTTTTCTCATAAACTATAGTGATAGCTTTTTCAAGCAAAGGGCATGCTCTATAACAAGCATCACACTGAATACCCCAAAATGCTATACAACTTTGTTTATCTATTACTGCTAAACCCATATTTGCTTTATTTATATCAAGTTTGTTTTTAGTTGTAACCAAGTTTTCATCAAGTGCTCCAGTAGGACATACTGGCACACATGGTATCTCTGGACACATATAACACGGCTCATCTCGTGCTATAAAATACGGAGTACCTATTGGTCTATTTGAACCAGTTTTGGCCAATATCAAAGTAGGTTTAGCATTTTTTGGTTTTGTGTTGCGATTTGCACATGCTTCTACACACATACCACACTTGATACAAGTAGCTAAAAAGTCAGGCTCTTTCAAAGCTCCTGGTGGTCTAAGTATCAATGTTTTTGCTGTTATCTCATCTACATAAGCACTCCATGTTAAACCAGCTAACGACACCAACCCTGCTGTTCTGATAGTGTTTAATATAAACTCTCTTCGTTCTGTCATACTAACTCCTTTATATAAATTCAAACTATAGTGAAAATAATTTGAACTTATATAAATAAGTGTCAAAAAAAAGGGAGTTACTCCCTTTTTTCTTATAGATAGATCTTTATTTTAAAGTATCTATACCCTCCATAAGTTTTTCGTTGCTCAAAGATGATTTTGAAGAACCATCTTCAGATTGAAACTCTGCTTTGAAGTTGTTTGTCGGCACATTTCCACCTTGTGATTGTGGTGCATGACACTGACTGCAGTTAAATCTAGCTCCTGTTAGTTTTGTTTTGCTCTTTTTTGCTGTTACATATTTTAAGTTTTCACTTGAAGTATTAGTAACTGCTTTACCATTTTTAGTGATTCGTCCATCTTTTGCTAAACCAGTTTTTGGTCTAAAATTAGTAAGATGCGAAACTGGCACTGGTGTGGCATTTACAGCTTTTGCAACATCTGGCATATGACAACCAAGACAAGCATTGTTACCTATTTTTATAGGCAACAAACCTTCAACATCGTGTGGTATCATAGGTGGAGCATCTTGAAATGCTCTATCTATGGTTTTTGATGTACCTGCTGCATCTTTGTTGTATTTTGTAGCATCGCCTGTAGTGTCTGCTTCACTATATAGATCAGTTTTTCTAAGTCCTAAAGACTCTTCAGATACTGTTCCTGCTTTGTTTTGTTCAACATTTTCTGTTTCTACTGTTCCATCTTGTTGGTTAACTACTGGTTGTTCTTTTTCACCACAACCAACAAATACAAATCCTACAACCAACAAACTTAAAAATATTTTTTCTACTCTTCTCACATCTTTCTCCTTAGGCTTTGTATATTTTAACAGCACATTTTTTATAGTCTGTTTGTTTTGATAACGGACAAGTAGCATCAAGACATACTTTGTTTATAAATACTTTTTCATCAAACCATGGCACAAATACCAAACCTTTGCTTGGTCGGTTTCTACCTCGTGTTTCTACTCTTGCTTTTACTTTTCCTCGTCTACTTTCTACCCAAGCCAACTGTCCTTGTTTGACACCATATTTTTTAGCATCTGCTGGATGCATATAACACAATGCTTCAGGTACAGCTCTATAAAGTTCAGGAACTCTCATAGTCATAGTTCCACTATGCCAGTGCTCAAGAACCCTTCCTGTGCTTAACCATACAGGATATTTGCTATCTGGCATCTCTGGTGGATCCATATAAGGTCTTGCAAATATTTTTGCTTTATTTTTCAAGTGATGCTTACCTGGTTTGTCTGCATAACTTAGTTTCAGATCTTTTTTGATACCATTTAGATCACCTTGTGGTCGTTTTTTCAAAAATGGTCCATAAAATGCAAAGTCACCTGTATTTGCTTTTTTAGCATAAGGGTCGTATTTTGCATTAAATCTCCATTGAGTCTCTTTACCATCAACTACAGGCCACTTTAGACCTCTAACTTTGTGATATACATCAAATGGTGCTAAATCATGAGCATGTCCTCTACCAAAATCAGCATACTCTTCAAATAGATATTTATGAATAAAGAAACCATATCCTTCCCATTTTTTACCATCTGAGCCTATTACACCTCTTTCGTCACCCAAACACTCTGTATCGTCATAACCTTTTTGAATAGGATCTTTCATATCTTTTTTGTATGATTTTGCTCTATCATTTGCAAAAAGGACCTCATACATAGTAGTTTCAGGTGTATAACCAGCTGCTTTTACTGCATCTTCACTTATACCTTTGAGATCTTTTTTACCCCAACCTACTTTAACATCTTTCATCCATAGGTCTTTTATAGTAAATCTTTTAGAAAACTCAACCCACTGCCAAGTATCACTCATAGAATCACCTACTGGTAAAACTTGTTGTCTCCAGTGCTGTGTTCGTCTTTCTGCATTACCATAAGCACCCCATTTTTCATATATCATAGCAGTTGGAAGTATCAAGTCTGATACTTTTGCTGATATTCCTGGATAACCATCTGAAGTTACGATAAAGTTGTCCATCTCTCTTGCTGCTTTTATCCAGTGTGATGCAGAAGCTGTATCCATATATGGATTACATACATTTACCCATGCAAATTTGACATGACCATCTTCTATGTCTCTGTGGATTTTCATGATATGTTGACCTTGTTGACCATTTAATGTCCCAGCTGGTAGTTTCCATGCTTTTTCACATATCTCTCTGTGTTTTGGATTTTTTATCATCATATCTGCTGGCAATCTGTGTGTAAATGTCCCTACTTCTCTAGCAGTTCCACAAGCACTTGGTTGTCCTGTCAAAGAAAATGCACCACTACCTGGTTTTGCTTGTTTGTTAAGCAAAAAGTGAACATTGTAAGAGAGTGTATTTACCCAAGTTCCACGAGTGTGTTGATTCATACCCATAGTCCAAAATGATACTACTTTTCTGTTTTTCTTGATATAAAGAGCGGCCAAAAATTTAAGCTTCTTTTTGAAACTTTTTAAACTTTCATCAGGGTCACCTTTTGCGATTTTAGCTACATAATCAAGTGTATATGGAGCTAAAGATTTTTTGTATTCTTCAAACTCTATAAGCCAGTGTTTAAGTCCTGGTTGATTGTGAACCATTTTGTCTCCAGCTTTGTATCCATAAGGTGCTAGTGCTGGTGCTTCTTTTTGAGATACTATGGTTTCGTGTTCTTTTGCCATAATCTCAAGCTCAGCAGATGAGTATTTGCCCTCTTTTATAGCTTTTTCACCTTTTTTTCTCATACCATAACCGATATTTGGAGCGGCTGCTGCAAATACTGTGTGTTTTTTTACAAAATTCCAGTCGATTGCTTTTGGAT
>JAOZJU010000034.1 GCA_029935705.1 Arcobacteraceae bacterium | reverse complement strand
AGCCTACGAAAAAGAACCACGAGCGATAAAAAAGTTTCATCTAAACCTAAACCACTCTAACCCATAAAGTTATAAATAAAAATAAAACCCAATACCACTAAATATAAGATAAAAACCAAAAGGTATAAAACTATATCGCTGAACAAAACCTAAAAACCACTTCACTGCTATATATGATGATATAAAAGATACTACAAATCCTACTAATATAACCAAAACATCATCATAAACAAAACTCTCAAAATTTTTATAAACTTCATAAGCCGTCGCTATTAGCATAGTAGGAATAGCTAGCAAAAATGAAAACTCCACTGCTGTTTTTCTCTTCAGACCTACGAGCATACCGCCTATGATAGTAGCTCCTGACCTTGAGATACCAGGAAGCAAAGATATAGTTTGAAACAAACCTATGAGAAATGATTTTGTATATGTAGTATGTTGAATATCGCCTATATGATGCTCTTGTGGTTTGTAAAGTAACTCTACTATGATAAAAACAACACCAGCAAATATCATAAAATAGATTGTAGAATTGAAAGTAAAAAATGCTTTGATATAGCTATAAAAAAACAATCCAACAAACCCAGTAGGCACAAATGCTACAAAAAGTTTAAGATATAGTTTAAAAGTTTTATCAAATGAGTTTTTCTCGCTATTTTGCCAAAAAATCTTATCTTTGTATATAAGCACTACTGAGAGTATTGCACCCAACTGAATGATAGTCTCATATATCTTTATAGATGCCGTTTGTTCCAAATCCAAAAGTTTAGATGTCAAAATCAAATGTGCAGTTGAAGATATAGGCAAAAACTCTGTTATACCCTCTACAATACCTAAAATGATAGAATCAAATATACTCATACTTATATCGTCTCATAAACAGGTTCATATGTCTCATCTGTCTCTATGTTGTCTTTTTTGCCTCTGGCGATTATGTGTATAGGAGAGCCATCAAACTTCAAAGAAGATCTTAAAAAATTTATAAGGTATCGTTTGTAACTAAAGTGAAGCATATTTGGCTTGTTCATCACTACTGCAAATGTAGGCGGTGCTACTTTGTATTGTGTTGAGTAGTATATTTTTAGCATATTGCCAGCAGGACTTGGAAGTGAATGTCTTCTTACTGCTTTGTTTATGGTATCGTTTACTTTAGATGTAGGATATCTTCTGTAAAAATTGTCATATATCTCTATCAAACTATCTTTTAGTTTCTCTATGTTTCGCCCACTTTTAGCAGATACAGCCACAATAGGTGCATAATACAAAAACTTAAACCGAAAACGAACCTCTTCTACAAGTTTGCTCCAGCTTTCAAGTTTTTCATCCCATTTGTTTAACACTATTATGACACCCAATGCAAACTTATCTACAAGCCCTGCTATCTTCTCATCTTGATCGCTTATAGGAGCACTTGCATCTATGACTATCAAACACAAGTTTGCCTGACTTAACATATCGTTTGTCCTAAACAAAGCATATCTCTCTATGCCATCTATCTTGCCTCGTCTTCTTAAGCCTGCTGTATCTACAAATGTTATTTTTTTCTCTTTATAAGTTATCATCTCATCTACTGGGTCAATTGTAGTGCCAGCAATTGAGCTTACTATTGATCTTTGCACTCCTGTTATTGCATTTAGTATTGAACTTTTGCCTACATTTACTTTGCCTATGATAGCGACTTTTAGGTGGTTTTCTTTTATCTGGCTTTGTTGGATATTTTCTATATCATCTTCAAGTGAGATATCATCATCGTATGATAAAAAACTCTCACTCATAGTAAGCGGCAATCTATCATAAAGCCATGCGAAAAGTTTTTTTGTGCCTCTGTTGTGTGCTACTGATATAGCAAATATCTTAAACTCATCTATACCAAACTTATAAAACTGCCAAACTTTTTCATACTCTTTGTCATTGTCAATTTTGTTTACAACAAGCACTATATCCTCTACAGTTTTTTGAAGCTTAAAAAAGAGTTTTCTGTCGTTTTCATCAAGTGGTTTTTTGCCATCTACTATAAATAGCACGATATCACAACTACTTGCCATATCAAGCGACTTGTCGCTAACTTGAGAAAATATCTCATAGTTGCTACTGTCTGTCATCTTTGATTTTTTAGAGGATGCTATACCGCCTGTATCTATGAGCATAACCTCTTTGTCAACTATTTTGATAGTTTTTTTTCGTATATCTCTTGTAGTTCCACTGACATCACTAACTATCGCTACTTTTTGTTTGACTATGAGGTTAAAAAGTGAGCTTTTTCCCACATTTGGTTGCCCTATTAGGGCTATAGTTTTCAATCTATTTTACTTTGTTCTATATACAATGACTGCGATGGAAAAGCAAATTTTGAACCATTTGTTTTAACAATATGCATAATCTTAAATAGTGTATCCTCACGAACACTCATAAACTCATCCCAAGCGGTGCTTTTCGTAAAATAATAACAAAATATATTTAAACTACTTTCACCAAAAGAGCTAAAATATACATGGATAGTCTCTTTGTGGATATCTTTGTGTTTTTTCAACATATCTTTTATCTGTTTGACAATAGTTTTCATAGTTTTTTCATCTGTGTCATATGTCAAACCAAGATTGAACTTCACTCGTCTTTTGCCCATCTTTGTCCAGTTGAGTATTGCACTATGTGCTAATTTGCCATTTGGTACAGATACAATTGCATTTGCAAATGTTCGCACTTTTGTGCTTCGCATACCTATTGTTTCTATGGTGCCTTCTACATCATCTGTCTTTATCCAGTCGCCTACATCAAAAGGTTTGTCGCTAAATATCACTACTGAACCAAACAAGTTAGATACAGTATCTCGTGCTGCAAATGCCAAAGCCATACCCACAAGTCCCAAAGAGGCTAAAAATCCACTTATATTGTAACCCCACTCTTGCAAAATAGTCATAAATGCTATGGCAAATATGAGAAATTTGACTATATTTATGATAAAGTTTGCTATATCGTTGCTTAGAGTTTTTCCAAATTTTTTAGTGTAGTTTGTAACTATATATGCAAGTGGTTCTAAAGTGTTGTATATGATCCAAAAGATAGCTATATAAAACAAAGACATCACAATATTGTCAGCTATAAATCCAAGTGGATCTTTAAGTGACAACACCTCTACAGCAAAATATGCTCCAATAGTAACAATCAAAAATTCAGCTGGTTGTTTTATAGCTACGAGTATCTTATCATCTATTTTTGTAGATGTTTTTGCAGTAAAAGTTCCAACCAAATCTGTCAAAATTCGTCTTATGACTATCTTTGATAACCAAATCAATGTAAATATCAAGATGGCATATATCAAGTTTATAAACTCCATAAAAATCCTTTTTTTATTATTATATCTAATTTAACTTTATTTTGATATAATAATAAAAAGGCTCAAAACGAATGTCGTATCTTATACTAAGTTTTACACATAAAAATACAGAAATATCCACAAGAGAAAAACTATCATTTACTCAAGATGACCAAAAAATTCTTTTTTTAGAAAATTGCCTCAAATCTCAAGAGATAAAAGAGATTATGCTAACTTCAACTTGCAACCGCACTGAGATATTTTGTTTTTGTCAAGATATACATGAAGCCAAAGTCAAGATATTAGACGAGCTACAAAGACACTCAAAAGTCCAGTTTGATGTATTGAACAAATATGTGGATCTGTATGATAACGACGGAGCGATATATCATCTTTTTAGTGTAGTTTCATCACTTGATAGTTTGGTCGTTGGTGAGACTCAAATCATAGGACAGATAAAAGAGAGCTTCCAGTTTAGTTCAAGATATGGATTTTGTGGTAAAAATATCACAACTGCTATAAAATACTCATCAAAATGTGCTTCAAAAGTGCGAAATGCCACATCGTTAGGCACAGGGCAAGTGTCGGTAGCTTCTACAGCTGTGTCGTTAGCAAGAGAGGTGTTCAAAGATACAAAACCACAAGCTATCATTGTAGGTGCTGGTAAGATGTGTGATATAGCTATGAGGCATCTGTTAAAAAGTGGTTTTGGTATTGTTTTGATAAACAGAAACACAACAAATGCAAAGAGATTAAAAGAAAACATAATAAAAGAGAAACCAAAATATAAAAATATGATAACCATAGAGCCATTTGAGAATCTACGGGAAAATTTGTCAAATGCTTTGCTTCTATTTTCAGCAACATCATCTTCAAGCCCTATCATTACAGATGATATGATAGGTAAATTTACACAGCATTGCTATTGGTTTGATATGGCAATACCACGAGATATACAGAGTATCCAAAGAGAGAACTTGACTATCTATGCGGTTGATGATTTGAAAGTTTTTATAAACAAAAACAAAACAAAAAGAGAAAATCAAGCAAAAGAAGCTATAAAAATCATAGAGTTTATGCAAAAAGAGTTTTTCGAATACCTCAAAGAGAAACAGCTCGCCCCAATAGTTAAAAATCTATACAAAAAAGCTGACAATATCATAAACGAAAAAGTTCAAACTGCTATAAAAAAAGGTTATGTGAATAGAAAAGATAGTCAAAATATAGAAAAGCTTTGTCAAACAATCATCAAAAAACTTTTGCACAATACTACAAAAAATATCAAAAAGACAAAAAATAAAGAGACTATTGATATCATCAAAAATTTTTTTGACAATTGAAAACAAACTTGATAGGTCTATATAGATACACAAACAAAAAAGGAAAAATATGTTAAACAAAAGCAAAGAAGCATTTAAACAAGCAAAAAAAGTGATACCAGGTGGAGTAGATAGTCCAGTGAGAAGTTTTAGTAGTGTTGGTGGCACACCTGCATTTATCTCATATGGCAAAGGGGCATATATATACGATATCGATGGCAACAAATATTTGGATTTTGTTCAAAGTTGGGGGCCGTTGATATTTGGTCATTGTGATAGCGAGATAGAGTCAGAGGTTTTAAAAGCAGTCAAACGAGGTTTGTCATTTGGAGCACCTACAACTGTAGAGACCGAATTAGCTTGCGAGATAGTAGATATGTTTGACTTTATAGACAAGGTGCGATTTGTAAGTAGTGGCACTGAAGCTGTGATGAGTGCTATACGACTTGCTAGAGGTGTGACAGGCAAAGAAAACATAATCAAGTTTGATGGGTGTTATCACGGACATAGCGATAGCCTACTTGTATCAGCAGGTAGTGGTATGGCAACATTTGGCACACCTAGTAGTCCTGGTGTTCCAAAAGACCTCATAAAACATACCATACTTAGCGAATACAACAACACAGAAAAGCTTATTGAGTGTTTTGAAAAAAATAAAAACATAGCAGCGATAATCATAGAACCAATAGCTGGAAATATGGGGTTGGTGCCAGCATCAAAAGAGTTTATAAAACTCTGCAGAGAGCTTTGTGACAAATATGGAGCTTTGCTTATATTTGATGAAGTTATGAGTGGATTTAGGGCAAGTTTGACAGGGGCAAATAGTTTTTACGATGAAGATCCAGATATAATAACATTTGGCAAAGTTATAGGTGGTGGTATGCCTGTAGGTGCATTTGCTAGCAGGAGCGATATTATGGATCAGCTAAGTCCAGATGGCCCTATATACCAAGCAGGGACTCTAAGTGGAAATCCAGTTGCTATGAGTGCTGGGTTAAAAAGCCTACAAAAACTAAAAAAAGATAAAACTATATATGATAGGTTAAATCAAAAATCCAAGAGACTAACAAACGGTCTTAAAGATATGGCAAACAAACACGGTATAGATCTGCAAGTAGATGTGCGAGGTAGTATGTTTGGCTTTTTCTTTAACGACAAAAAACCAACCAATATGAAAGAAGTAAGCAAGTGCAATTTTGATAGATTTAATACATTTTTCAACTATATGTTAAAAAGTGGTTACTATTTTGCCTGTAGTCAATATGAGACAGGATTTATAAGCGATGCTATGACAAACGACGACATAGACAACTGCATAGACAGAAGTGAAAAGGCATTTGCTTTGATCTCAAATTAGAGACAAAACAGTTTAAACTCTCTTATGAGGAGATTCATAAAATTATGAAAACCCTCATTTGTCTATTTTGTAGTATCTACTATCTCTACCCAATAACTATAAGTATCTTTTAATGTGGTTATAGTTATCTCATATCTATCGCCATCGTTGTTTGTAAAGTTATCTCCACTAGGTTCCCATACTATTATACTATCAAGATAACTATTTCCTGATGCTGTAACTACACTAGTGTTTGATACTGTTTCTCCATTTTTTGTCATAGAGACTGTAGCATTAGTAAAATCTTCGTTATTTTTAGCAAACGACCATCTGTCAAGTTTGCTTATCGGACTTTTTGGAAAAAGTTTTTTAGGAAAATATCCAGCTGATGGCCATGCTACAAAATCAGGCTGTTTTGTGGATTTTACTCCACTTTTATCTTTCACATATAAAGCATCTTTTGGTTTTATGTAGGAACCTATCATAGTCGCACCGTGACCCATATATTTGGCATCTGGTGCAAATATCCATCGTCTGTGTCCAACTTTTTCATTGCCACTGCCACTATCTAGGATATAACCATCTATTGCACTTGCATTTGAGCTACCACTTGCTATGTTTGAATAAGATGCACCATCATATCCACTTTGAGACCAACAGTCATATGACTTAGGTGGATAGTGTGTAAGAGCATCGTTTTTAGACATGATAAGTGCTACATCGTGTGCGATATCGTTAAAATCTGCTTTGAACTCTATCTTGCCATCAAACCCAACCATGGCTCTATAGAAGTTGAGTCGATTTAATGTTCGTGATTGTATCTCATCTGAAAGTTTTAGTGGCTCGCAACCACCACCTGCTTCGACATATGTTGGTCTATCGTTGTTTGCATTGTTGTCATAGTATTGTTTGACAAAATCCACCAACTGCTGTTTGTTTGTGTTTGAAAACTCTGGCATAGTTATAGGTGTAATATCTGCACCACCACTTCCAGATGAACCACTACTACTTCCAGACGAACCGTTACCACTTCCAGTTGAACCACCACATCCTGCTATAAACAGTACTATTGTCAAATAGATAATAAAATTTTTCATACCAAATCCTTTGAACTATTATACTCTTATATTCTTATGTATTGCTTAAATATCAATCATATATCATCAAATTTGTAAAATTGCTTATATTTTTATAGTTTTTTCTATTTTTTTTGATAAAATCATCTATATCGTATAGTTTGGATTTTTGAGTATATTTTGGATTTTGTATCTCGTTGTATTTGATATAGCTACTCATAGTCTCAAACTCCCAGCCATTTTTTCTAAGTTTTTCTATCAGCATTTTGAGCATCTTTTTAGTTTTGTATTTCTCTTGAAACATTCTATCGTGCATTAGTACTATTACTTTATTTTTAGTAGTTGCAAGGTTGTTGTCATTCATATTTTCAATCTTTTTTACAAACTGCTCGATAGTTTTTTGAAATTTGCCTGTTTTATAATCAAACCCCCACTCAATATCCCAACCATACAGATAAAAACCCCTTTGCCACAAAGCATCATAAACTTTTTCTTCTTTTTTAAGCTGTCTTTTTGATATATAATTATCATTTGTTTTAAGATTTGGCAATCTAAACACATTTCGTCCTGCAAGCCTTGTGTATGGTATATCTGTTTTGTTTTGATATTTTCGTATCAAATCATAATTTTTTTTGATATCTTTGATCACATTTTTAGCCCCACTTTCATAAAACCTTTCGTATCTATGGTGGGCATGACTGTATGTGTGGTTTCCTACAAGCATATTTTTATTTTGCAATAATTTTTTAAAAAGTTTTCTATTTTGATCTGAGCTATCTATATGAAAACCTACGACAAACATAGTAACTGGCACATTGAGTTTGTTTATCATCTGTATGACATTGTTTGTGCCTTTTGATGGAGCATCGTCAAATGTCAAATATATTATCTTTTTGTCTCTTTTTTTGTTGATTATTTTTTGTTTTTGTCTCTTTTTTGTGTATTTTAGCTTTTGGTGATATATCTCTTGATATGTTTTTTTGGTGTTCATTTGTGCTATTTGATAAGATGATGCATCGTTTAATATCTTTAAAGCTTCATCAAAGTTATTTTTATATGAGGCTTTTAAAGCTTTGTTTAACAAACTGTTTATCAGATCTCTTTCTTGGTCGCTATTTTTTATACTCATAGATATCTCTACAGATATATTGTATGGGAAAAACAAAACTAATACTACAAATATAACTTTAAACATAAGAGCATTATACCACAATATTATTATGCTTGCCTATTTGTCCCAAACATATGCTCCCATCGTTTGGTGGCAAAATAGAAGATATCGTTGTATCTTTTATCTTTTCTTTGATAAGTTTTACCAATAGAGCATTTTGAAATACCCCACCACCTAACACCACTGGCAAGGGTTCTTTTTGATATACCTCATATATCATATTGACAAGAGTTCTATAAAATTTTGAGATGGTTAGAGTTTTATCTTTTTGTTTTAACATCTGCTTGACCATATCGATAGTATCAATATAACCATCTTTTATATCAAAACTATAGCTTGATGTTATATTTTTATCAAAATATTTTTCTGTCATAGCACCACTTTGCCCCTCATAGGTGACACTATGTATCAAACCACAAATAGATGCTACCATATCAAACAATCTACCGATAGATGATGAGACAGGAGTGTTGATATCTTTTTGCCACATAAGATAGAAAGTGTTTAGCTGTGTAGGTGTAAAATATCTTACAGCCTCATGCTCCACAGTCATAGCCTCTTTGCCATATATATCAAACAACATAGCCAAAACTATCCTTGCTGGTTCTTTTATAGCTTTTTCGCCACCTATTAACTTAAAAGCTTTTAAACTACAAACTCGTTTTGATGAGACCATATCACATACCATAAACTCGCCACCCCAAAGTTTGCCATCATCTCCATAACCTGTGCCATCCCACGAAACTCCCAACACTTTTTTGGTGATATTTTTTTCTATCATCACTGCTCTTATATGAGCATAGTGGTGGCCTACTTTATTTATATTGATATTTTTTCTCTTTTGTATATCTATAGCATATTTTGTGCTTTCATAGTTTGGGTGTTTGTCGCACGATATTGTATCTGGAGTGAAGTTGTATATATTTGTCAAATTTTTTATATTTTTTTTAAAATGTTCTATCGATTTTATAGTCGATATATCTCCTATATGGGGTGATATCACTGCCATATCATCAAATGCCAACGAGATTGTTGATTTTTGGTTTGCACCTACTGTTAATATATTTTCATCCAATTTATATGGAAGTTTGATAGATATAGGTGCAAAACCTCTTGCTACTCTATAAAATATAGGTTGATCATCTACAAAAGTGACAACTGAGTCATCGCTACTGTTTATGATCTCTCTGTTGTATTCTAAACAATAATCCCATATAAAATCTATCTTATCAATATCTTTACTATTTAGACAAAGTGGTTCGCCACTTATATTTGCACTTGTAGCTACTATTGGACTATTTAATATATCCAAAAGCAATATATGCAATGGACTATATGGCAAAAATAGTCCTATCTTATCTATATGATCAGCTATATATTTGGATAAAATTTTGTTCTGTTTTTTTTGAAGCACAACTATTGGTCTGGCTTTGTTTAGTAGCATATCTTGCTCTTTTTGGTTTATGTTTGATAGTTTTTTTGCTTGGTTTATATCTTTTATCATCACCGCAAGTGGTTTGTGTGGTCTTTTTTTTCGTTCTCTTAATAGCCCGACTGCTTTGTCGCTTGTAGCATCGCATACGAGATGATAGCCACCTACTCCTTTGATAGCAACTATAAAACCATCTTTGATAAGTTTTGCTGTTTGGGTTATCATATCTTTTTGAGTTGTTTTGATATTTTTATTTTTATCTCTTAAGTTTAATACTGGACCACAACTAAAACAACCAATAGGCTGAGCATGGTATCTTCTATCTTTTGGGTTGTTGTATTCATCTTGACACTCTTGGCACATCTTAAACTTATCAAAAGAGGTATTGTTTCTATCATATGGCAATGATTTGATGATACTCCACCTAGGGCCACAAGAGGTGCAAGTGATAAATGGATATTTGTATCGCTTATTTGTAGGGTCTTTTAACTCCATCTCACACTCTTTACATATAGATATATCTGGCAAGATTTTTGTTTTTTGCTGGTGGGATTGTTTGGTTTTGATGATTTTAAAACTATCAAATGATTTTTTCTCTATCTTTTTAACAGACAGATTGTCTATTTGTGATAGTGGTGGTTTTTGCTTTTTGATATCATCTATAAATTTTTGGATAGTTTTTTCATCTGTGTTTAGTTCTATTTGAACACCATAAGAGTTATTAAACACCACACCATCAAATTTGTATCTAACAGCAAGATTGTATATAAATGGTCGAAACCCTACACCTTGAACTACTCCAGATATAGTTATCAAAAAAGTCAACATATAGTTACTGATTTTATCTCTGTCATCTCTTCTATAGCAAACTTTGGTCCCTCTTTGCCAATACCACTTTCGCCCAATCCGCCATATGGCTGAATATCAAACCTCAAAGTTGGTATGTCGTTTATCACTACTCCACCACAAGATGCTTCTTGTATAAATCTTTTTGTTTGTGTCAAGTTGTTTGTAAATATAGAGTATTGAAGTCCATATGGAGAGTTGTTTATCTTTTCTATCGCTTCATCAAAATTTGTAACTTTTATCAAACTCACAATTGGAGCAAAAACCTCTTGACATACTATACTCATATCATCTGTAACATTGGTTAAAACTGTAGGGTAGAAGTTTAAGTTATCAGCATATCCACCTGTCAATATCTTTGCACCTTGTTTGATAGCATCTTCACACCAGCTTTTTGCTCTTTGAAGACTATCTTGGTCTATAAGTGGCCCTACAAATGTATTTTCATCGTATGGGTTGCCTACTATTAGCTTCTGTGCTTCTTGTGTTAGATTTTTAGCAAACTTGTCATATATCAACTCATGGATATATATTCTTTGAAGACTTATACAAACTTGCCCACTATTTACAAAAGCACCATATACTGCTCTTTTGCTTGCGAGTTCAATATCTGCACTTTGGTCTATATATGTGCCTGCATTGCCTCCTAACTCTAAAGCTAACTTTTTAATACCTGCTGTTTTTGTAATCATCTTGCCTACAGCAACACTTCCTGTAAAACTAAGCACTCTTGGTATTGGGGATGAGACAAGAGTTGAACCTACTTCTACATCGCCATAGACTAAACTTATGGCATCTTTTATCGCATATTTGCTATTTATAAAAAGTTTGATAAATTTGTATGCTGTAAGTGGTGCTTGGGGTGTTGGCTTTAGCACTACAGCATTTCCGCTTATTAGTGCTGGTGCTATCTTGTGAGTTATAAGGTTAAGTGGAAAATTAAACGGTGTAATACAAGCTACCACACCTACTGGCTCTCTAAACCAATAGGATATTGTTTTTTTGCCACTATCTTGACTATCTGTATGATATGTTTCTCCTGATAGCTGTGTCATAGCTGATATGCTCAATCTCATAGTCTCTATCGTTCTGTTTACTTCAATTTTAGCGAAACTAATAGGTTTGCCAACCTCATCTGTGATAGTTTTGGCTATGTTATCTTTTTTAAGTTTCAAACTCTCTATCACATCTTCAAACCAAGCTATTCTTTGAGATAGGTTTGAGTTTTTTATATCTTTTGAAGCTTTTTGTGCTATACTTAATGCTTTGTTTGTATCATCTGCATCGCATAAGGGGTATAAAGATACGGCTTTGTTGTCATATGGACTGTATCTTGTGGTAAGTTTTTCTCTTTTTGTTTCGCAACTGCCAAAAAATATGTTTGCTATCATTTTATCTTTCCTTTGTTGTGGTTATCTTGTTTGGTTGTGATATTTTGACAATTCTATCCAAACTATCTTAATAGACCTTTTGAATCTATGGTTAATAGTTTAAGACAAATATGATACAATCATCTTTATAAAAGGGGTATCTATAGAAGAGCTTATAAGAGACTGGGGGTATATTGTTCTATTTTTATACTCCTTTGGTGGTGGATTTTTTGCATTAGCTGTAGCTGGGGTGCTTTCATATAGTGGTGAGTTAAATATCTATTTGGTTTTGATAGTAGCTGGCACATCAAACTTTATAGGGGATATGTTTTTGTTTTTGTTAGCAAAAAACAACAAACATTATGCTAAAAAACTGATGAAAAACCAACAAAGAAAGATAGCATATTCGCATATACTTATGAGAAAATATGGTGCAGTTGTGATATTTTTACAAAAATATATCTACGGAGTGAAAACTTTGGTGCCACTGGCTATGGGACTTACCAAATACGATATTGGCAAATTTACTATTTTTAATTTTTTTGCTACTATTGTATGGGTTTTACTCATCGGTATAGGCTCTTATATATTGGGTGAGATTGTGTATAGTTATACAGATGAGTTTAAAACTTATGGTTTAGCTTTTGTGGTATGTTTGCTTTTGATTATCACATACTTTTATAGGAAAATTTAAGATGAATTTAAAAGATATAACTGTCGTAATTATAGCTAAAAATGCTAGCGAAACTATCAAAGAGACTATGGATAGCTTAAAAGCTTTTCATCAAGTTGTAGTGTATCTTAACAACTCAACAGATGATACAAAAGATATAGTAGCAAGTTACACAAATGCCAAGATTATAGATGGCGAGTTTTTGGGTTTTGGTCAAACTAAAAATAAAGCTAGCGATTATAGCCAAACCCAGTGGATATTGTCTCTTGATAGTGATGAAGTGTTGAATGACAAACTCATACATGAGATAGAAAAGCTTGATATGACAAACGAAAAAGTAGTCTACAAACTAAAAAGAGACAACTTTTTTCTCGGAGCAAAAACATCAAATATTGATTTTGTGTTAAGACTCTACAATAAAAAACACACAAAATTCAATAACAACAAAGTGCATGAAAAACTGAT
>JAOZJU010000064.1 GCA_029935705.1 Arcobacteraceae bacterium | reverse complement strand
AAAATATAAACTTAAGAAATATTTGATACAATACTAAAAAGGATACAGATATGCTGATATTAGGTGAAAAATACATATTTACCAAGCTTGAGATACAGCGACTAAATAAAAAGTTTAACACAATCACAAATATAACATACAAAGACAAAAATCCTGCCGATGTCATATCACAGATAGAAAACAGCCTAAACAACACCCCTATGACAATAGTTCTAAACACCAAAGCAAAAGTGCATGATGATATCATCAAATATCTTACGAACTTGAAGTTCAAAATAAACAAAAACAAACTTAATATCATATCTATAGAGCATTTTTTGGAAAAATATCTACACAAGTGTTATATACCAGAAAATCACGACGACTTGCACTATCTCGATGATATACAAGGCTTTACTTTGTCTCAAAGGGTTTTTAAAAGAGTTGTAGATATCTGTAGTGCTTTGGTGTTGTTTGTGGTGCTCTTTTTTGTCAAGTTTAAAGTCAAAAGATATATCAAAGCCCAAAGCCCTGGCGATATCTATTTTCACCAGAGCAGAGTAGGCTTGGACAACAAGAAGTTTGTCATAGTCAAGTTTAGAACTATGCATATACACGACACACACAGCGATATACGAACTGCCACCAAAGATGATGACAGAGTATTTGAGTTTGGTGCAAAAATGCGAAAAAAAAGAATAGATGAGATACCACAAGTATTTAATCTGTTTCGTGGTGATATTAGCTTGATAGGCCCTAGACCAGAGTGGGACAAACTAGTAGATGAATATGAAAGCCATATACCCTACTACAACCAACGACATGTAGTAAAGCCTGGTATCACAGGCTGGGCTCAAGTGATGTTTGCAGAAGGCAGAAACAAAGATGACACCAGACAAAAGCTTATGTATGACTTGTATTATATCAAGCACTACAGCTGGAAGCTTGAGTTGAAAATTGTGCTCAAAACCATAGCTGTGATATTTAACAAAAAAGGAATATAGGACGATATGAACTACGACAAATCAAATGCAAACTAAGATAAACTATACAAATCAACCAACACTTACAGGCAACAACAAGCAAAAGAAAAAGATGAGATAGTGTGGATTTGATTCATAATAAAGAATTTTATGGTATAATAAATAAAGTTCACAATTCTTATGGTGGTATATGTAAAAAGTAGTCCTACAGCAAAAGATGAGATAAAGGAAGATATGCAGTGTTAGACACTATTTCAACAGATACTAAAAATCTCAAATTTTATAAAAAAGAAGCAGATGTAAGTGATATGAATAACTATCTTAAACAATTTAGGATTATATAAATTATGAAAATATTATTAACAGGAACAGCAGGATTTATAGGTAGTCATCTAGCAATTAGATTGTTAGATAGAGGCGATGAAGTAGTAGGACTTGACAATATCAATGACTATTATGACCAAAATGTAAAGTATGGACGACTTCAAAGAGGTGGTATTATCTCTACTCTTGAAGAGGGAAAGGATATACCTTATGGAGAGCTTTTAACTTCATCTACAAATAGCAACTATAAGTTTATAAAGTTAAATTTAGAAGATAAAGATGCTATGTTTAAACTTTTTGAAGATGAAAAATTTGATGCAGTGTGTCACTTGGCAGCTCAAGCAGGAGTAAGATACTCTTTAACAAATCCAGATGCTTATATGGGAAGCAATATCATAGGATTTATGAATATACTTGAAGCTTGTAGGCATCATAATGTAAAAAATCTATCATATGCTAGCAGTAGTAGTGTATATGGACTAAATGAAGAGTTGCCATTTTCAACTGAACATAATGTAGATCATCCTATATCGCTTTATGCAGCATCTAAAAAGAGCAATGAACTTATGGCCCATACATATAGTCATCTATTTGGTATTAGTGCTACTGGACTGCGATTTTTTACTGTATATGGACCATGGGGACGACCTGATATGGCTTTATTTCTTTTTACCAAAGCGGCACTTGAAGGTAAAACTATAGATGTATTTAACAATGGTGATATGCTTAGAGATTTTACATATATAGATGATATAGTTGAAGGTGTTGTAAGAGTTATAGACAATCCAGCTTCAAAAGATGAGTCTTGGAATGGAAAAATAGGAAGAGTATCAACTTCATCAGCTGCTTATAAAGTATACAATATAGGAAACAACAACCCAGTAAAACTTATGGACTTTATAACTGCTATTGAAAATAAACTTGGCAAACAAATAGATAAAAATTTCTTACCACTTCAAGCAGGAGATGTACCTGCTACATTTGCCAATATAGATGACCTAATAGAAGACTTAGATTACAAGCCTCAAACTTCTGTGCAAGATGGGATAAATCAATTTGTAGATTGGTATTTAAAGTTTTTTAGGCATAATAAATAATATAAGGATTGGAGAAAATTATGCATACATTGCAATTGAAAGTACAAAATAGTATTTATGAACATTTAATGTTTCTGTTAAAAAGTATAAACAGTAAAGAGTTAGAAATAGTTGAAGACAAAATCATAAAAACATCTTCTAAAGATAATTTTGATTCACTCTTTGATGCTATATCTATAGATACAAGAAATTTTAAATTTAATAGAGATGAAGCAAATGAAAGATAAAGTTTTTCTTGATTCTAATGTAATTATTTATGCCTATTCAAATTCAGAATTAGAAAAACAAAGACAATCTAGATCAATATTTGAACAATATGAGAATATAAATATTTCAAATCAAGTTATCAATGAAGTAGCTAATATATTATTTAAAAAATTTAAACTAAACTCTTTTGAAGCAGAAACTACTATTTTACAAATCAATGATATGTCAAATATATTTAATCTTACTCTTGCAATACAAATAAAAGCAATAAGAATAAAAAAAGATTACAATCTTCAGTTTTATGATGCACTTATAGTTGCAACCGCATTAGAAAATAACTGTACTATACTTTATAGTGTAGATATGCAGGATTCTTTAGTTGTTGAAAATAGATTAACAATAATAAATCCATTTAAGGAAAAAAATGAAAAATGAAAAATTATCAATTGGCATCATAGGCTTAGGATATGTGGGGCTTCCATTGGCTCATGCATTTAGTAGCAAGTATCAAGTAGTAGGAGTTGATATATATCAAACAAGAATAGACGAACTAAACCAAGCTTATGATAGAACTTTAGAATTAGACAAATCACAACTAAAAGAAGCTATTGATAATGGTATAAAATTTACTTCCAATACAGATGATATAAAACACTGCAATATCTATATAGTAACAGTTCCAACTCCTATAGATAAACATAAAAAACCAGACCTAACTCCACTTATAAAGGCTAGTGAA
>JAOZJU010000063.1:1421-3391 GCA_029935705.1 Arcobacteraceae bacterium | reverse complement strand
TTTGCAGGAAGATTTGAGATGGATATGTAGCAGTCGTGGGTGATGGTAGGGCGGTGTGTAGAGGTTGGATAAAGTTAAGAGTGTTTTGATAAAATATGGAAAATAAAAAAGGATAGTGAAAATGGAAGAAGAAAATGAAAAATTAGAAAAGTATTATAAATTTTTTAAAGAAAATAGTGGTGTTGAAAATTGGTCTTGGTACAAAGAAATGCAAATTTGGACTGATATTTTACAAGACATTAAAGAAAATATTAATAATAATGAAATAGATAGTTTAGATAAATTTAATTTATATTTAGCAGAAAAATCAAATCAAAAAATAAAAAATTCTGATGCTTTTTTAAATAGATATTTATTTATGCAAGATAATGGTACTGCAAATATTGGCCGAGGCAGATTAACTAATGACGACAGAGCAGATGTGAGACATAAGACTCAAGAAGATTTTAGCTTATTGTTTAATATCCTCATTGAGACTGATATAGAAAATGCAAGTAAATCTATTGAATCATTAATTAGTGGTAGGTATAAAGCCGTAAGATTTAGATTTTTAAAAACTCTTTTTCCAGAAAATTTTACATCAGTAGATGCCCCTGGAAAATTAGATAAACTTAGCAATATGTTAAATAAAAAATTATCAATTAGAATTGAAGGAAATAATCATATAGAAAAACACAAATGGCTAATGGATCAAATAGAAGACAATGATGTATATAAAAAACAAATTTTTTATTGGGAGTTGTATTATATGTTGGATAATGATTTAGATTTAAAAAAAGCTATTGTTTATTATGGTGCTCCTGGAACTGGAAAGACATATAAAGCAAAAAAAGAGGCAAAAAAATTTATAGATGGTTGGGCTTTAAAAACATTTACTACTGATAAAAAATACCTAATAGAAACTGTTCAATTTCATCCTTCATATTCATATGAAGACTTTATTGAAGGTATCAGACCATCAAAAGATAAAGAATTAAAGTTAAAATCTGGAGTTTTTAAAAAGTTTTGCAAGAAAGTAGGTGAAATAGAAATTAAATTATATAAAAATACTGATTTTTTAGAAAAGTTCAAAGATAAAGACTTTTCAGATATAACTATACTAGATGTTCGAGAAATACAAGGTATTGAAAATATACTACCAAATATAAACAATATAGCAGATGGACTAACCCTTCAAGATATTATTGAACCAGCATTTTTTATTATTGATGAGATTAATAGAGCTGAGCTTTCTCGTGTTTTTGGAGAGCTAATGTACTCTCTTGAATACAGAGGATACAATGGAAAAATCAAAACACAATATTCTTATTTAAACGAAGATGAACATGGTGAAAATATTTTCTTTTGGGAAAACGGTGAAGATTGGTTTTTTATTCCACAAAATGTATATATAATTGGCACAATGAATACGATAGATAGGTCAGTTGATAGCTTTGATTTTGCCTTAAGAAGAAGATTTATGTGGGAAGAAATATTACCTAATTATAATGTGATAAAAGTAGAATTAGATAGAAAATTACCTGATAGTAAAAATCTAGGTATTGAATTATCAGAAAGTTTTTTAAAGCTTAACACTAAAATCAAAGATGAGCCATTATTAGGAAGTGATTATCAAATAGGACATTCATATGCACTAAATATTAAGCACAAATATTTTGTAAAAGTCAAGGATGCTAAAGACTTTTTATGGCAAAGATTTCTTAAACCTTTAATACAAGAATATTTAAGAGGACTAGGGGACAGTAAGAAGAGCAACGAAATATTAGAGTCTTTTCAAAAAGAGTTTAGAGCAAGTTAAATTATGCCTAGTGCTATTGAATTTTTAAAAAATAATAACTATGAAGGTTTTTTGCTATCAAATGATATTGTAAAATTCATACATAATCTATATTTTAATCTTTCTAATAAAAATATAGATAGTTTGATTAATCAAATAACTTTTGGAGAAGAGTTTGATGCAAATACAAAAC
>JAOZJU010000063.1:0-1321 GCA_029935705.1 Arcobacteraceae bacterium | reverse complement strand
GATAGTTTGATTAATCAAATAACTTTTGGAGAAGAGTTTGATGCAAATACAAAACAGAAACTATTTGATATTACTGGTAACAATTTTGATAATTTTAAGCTATACACAAATAATATTGTAGGTTCTATAAATTATCAAGGAAAACAATTTAACATTAATTGTAGATTTGGTAATGAGTTTTTACAATATATGATTGCTAGTTCAAGTGGATTCCTTGAATTGGAAAACTTAGGAAATATTAATAATAGTGTTGGATTAGGAGAATGGATTCTAATCTATTATTGGAAAATACAGTTAAAGAAAGCTTTTTCTTTTGGTATGTATAAGAGTTATAAAGGAAAAAGTGCTAATTTGTCTACTGTAAGAGGCAATATAAATACCAATAGTTATATTAGAAAAACTTACTTTGATGGAAAAATTGATTGTAATTATAAAGAACATAGTTATAATAATATTATTAATTATACTATTTCCCTAGCATTAAAAAAAGTTTTTAAAAAAGACAAATATAGACAAATTGTTGAAGATATTTATGAAATAAAAAATGCTTTTGATAGTATCCAGCATAAAAAAATTAATTTAAAACTAGAAACAAACAATAAGGTGCTAAACCCATTTTATGTGAAATATAATGAAGTTTATAAATTGTCATTAAATATTCTAAATAACAATTTTGCTTCAATTGGGGAAGAGAGTCAAGATTTTTCAGCATTTTTATTTGATATATCTTTATTGTTTGAACACCACATTCGTAAAGTATTACAACAAAAGTTTTCTTTGTTTCAAAAAAATAAAGAAGAATTCTCTGTACCAAATGGAATTTTTGAAAATAAACTTTTTCCAGATGTGATTATTGATCATGGTGACAATAAAATCTCTATTTTTGATGTTAAATATAAATATTTTAACAAAACTCATGGTGTGGATAGAGAAGATAGATTTCAATTGACTTCTTATGTGGCAACTCATTTATCAAAATATGAAATAATTGAGTGTGGTTTTATCTATCCATCTAATGAAAAGTATAATTTTGAAAACAAACAAACTATAAATATTTGTAAAAATGAAATACCATTTAAAATATATTTGTATGAAGTTGATATATCAAATACTTTTTTTAAAAAACAGAGAAGTAATGATATCTGTTTTATTAATAAATTTAAGGAAATCCCAAATGACCCTACCTAAACCCACAGCACAACTTGAACTAGGCAAAGAGTATCAGATAGGTCAAGCATATTTTTGAAACTAAAAGATGAGTTTCTAAAAATAGTTGATGAAATTAAAATTAAAAGATAGTCAAGATATCAAAGGTGAAGAG
>JAOZJU010000012.1 GCA_029935705.1 Arcobacteraceae bacterium | reverse complement strand
TACCAAGCAAGTGCTCTACCCCTGAGCTATATGGGCAAATACACCTATAAAATAGATAAACTATCTTAAAGCTATATTGGAAATTGTAATTTGATATAATAGAAGTAGTATAAAATTAGTTTGCAATCTTTCAAAGATACAAAAAGTTATTTTCAACTGCTCCCAAATTAATATATCATATGGAGCGGGTGACGCGACTCGAACGCGCGACAGTCTGCTTGGAAGGCAGAAGCTCTAGCCAACTGAGCTACACCCGCATATTTAATTATATATGACAAATAAATTTGTCATTTGATATAAATCATGGTGGTGGGAGAAGGACTTGAACCTTCGAAGCCTAAGGCGACGGATTTACAATCCGTTGGATTTGACCACTCTCCAACCCCACCGATATGTTATGGTTTAACGCAATGTTATGACAATGGAGCTGGTGAGAGGACTCGAACCACCGACCGCCTCATTACAAGTGAGATGCTCTACCAACTGAGCTACACCAGCATCCAAAACTCAACTATGGTGGCGCGAGGCAGAATCGAACTGCCGACACAAGGATTTTCAGTCCTTTGCTCTACCGACTGAGCTATCGAGCCACATGGTTGAATTTGCATTATATCACAAATTTATTAAACATAGCTTAAGAAAAAGACAAAACAGCTATGAATTTGAAAATTTTAGCTATTTTCAACTATTTCAAACATATTTTTGACATATAAACATCTCTCTTTTTTGTCAAACTTATCTATATAATCTTTGTTATATGGAGATAAAAAACTTTTGGTAAATCCATCTGTTACAAGTTTTTTATCTGTTTTTATATAAAGATAATCAATATCTGCAAACCTTTGAATATCTTCTACAACTCCTAAAACTTTTTTGTTTTCAAGCACAACACTGCCAATCAACTCAAACCAAAAAAACTGCCCATCTTCCAATGGACAATTCTCTATCGTCTCTTTTTTGGTTACATACAAAAGTTTATTTGTCAGTTTTTTAGCAGTTTGGATATCATCAAAATCTTTAAACTTGATTTTATCATTTTTTGCAGATAAACTTTCTATCGTCAAACTTTTTCCATCTTGCAGATAAAACATAGCATTGTTGCGAAACTGTGAGGGAAAATCAGTATCTATATAAAGCTTCAACCATCCATTTAAACCAACAGTCTTACCAAGTTTTGCTACATATATCAACCTTTGAACTCTCCTTAGTCTTTTTGAATGACATTTATCTTATATGCTTTGCCATTTTTGATTTTGCACCCATTTATCACAGTTTTTAAAGAGTTTTTGAGCATACCTCGTTTGCCTACAATCAATCCTATACAATCCTCTTTTGCATATATATTGATATGTGAAAAGTTTTCAGATATCTCTTGCAACTCTATATTGTAACTATCTTTATCGTCTATTAAAAGTGATAAATAGTTCTCTACAAATTCTACTATCATAGTTATTTTCCAGTGATTTTTTTCACTTTACTGCTCATAGTAGCTCCAACTGAAAGCCAATAATCAAGTCTGTCGTTATCTACTTTTAGCTCTTTTGGTTCAGATACTGGGTTATAATATCCAATAGATTCAATCCATCCTGAATCTCTTCTTTTTCTGCTGTCTGTTACTACTATTCTATAAAATGGCTTCTTTTTTCGTCCCATTCTTGTCAATCTTATTGTTGTCATATTTTTTCCTTTTTTTTGTTTTATAACAAGTGCTAAATTTTTTACAAAAAATTTAGCACTTGTTATATTGATAGTAGCTTAAATCTGCACTCTTGGCTACTATCTTGGTATGCTTGAGCCTTCCATATTTTCAATCATACTTTTTATACCTTTGCCATTTTTACCAGATAGTTTTTTTGCCATTTTTGAAGCATTTTTAAACTGTTTGAGTATTCTATTTGTTTGCATAATACTAAGTCCCGCACCTTTAGATATTCTATCTTTTCTACTTTGGTTTAGTATAGATGGTTGTATTCGCTCTTTTTTGGTCATAGAGGATATCAAAGCTTTGATATTTTTCATCTGAGTTGAGTTTTCTATATCCATATTTGCAACTTGTGATGCCATCTTGCCCATACCAGGAATCATAGATAACATTGATTTCATAGAACCTAGTTTTTTGATCATATTCATCTGCTCTAAAAAATCATCAAAATTAAACTCACCCTTTTTTATCTTCATACTAACTTGTTTGAACTTTTTTTCATCTATAACTGCCGATGTTTTTTCAGCTAAACCCTCTATGTCGCCTTGCCCCATAAGTCTTGAGACAATTCTTTGAGGTATAAAAGTCTCAATATCTGGCATATTTTCACCAGTACCTACAAATCTAAGAGGTATATTTACTTGGTGAGCTATACTAAGAGCGACTCCACCTTTGTTGTCTCCATCAAACTTTGTAAGTATCACACCATCTAAGCCAATTTTCTCATGAAAACTAGTTGCAGTCCTTGTAGCATCGTGACCTGTAAGCGAGTCCGCTACATAAAACACCTCATCTGGATCTATTGATGCTTTTATCTTTTTCAATTCGCTCATAAGTTCATCGTCTATAGCAAGCCTACCAGCTGTATCTATAAGATGCACATCATATAGTTCATCTTTGGCTTTTTTGTCTGCTTTTTTCGCTATATCTACTGGGTTTGTTTCATTTTCATCAAAATATAGATCTATCTCTAATTTGTCTGTGATCTGTTTGAGTTGTTCTACTGCTGCTAATCTTTGTGTGTCACATGCTGATATAAGCACTTTTTTGTTTCGCTGTTTAAGATACATAGCTAACTTGCCTACAGTTGTAGTTTTACCACTTCCTTGAAGTCCAGTCATAAGAATAGTAGTGACTCCTTTAGAAGAGAAGACAAAACCTTGTTTGCCATCTGTTTGTAAAATATCCAAAAGATTTTTTTGAAGTGAAGAGATAAAGTTTTTTTGTCCTATGCCAGTCGTTTTGACATCTCGCTCTATTTTTGCGATCAGCTCTTTGGTAGTTTTATGGTGCAAGTCAGATTTTAAAAGCATCTTTTTTAGGTTTGTTGTAGCTTTATTGAGTGATGCTATATCATCTTTAAATCTAATTTTATTTGAAATATCTTTTAAATTTTCTATAATAGTATCAAACACATCTGCTCCTTTTTCACATTTTAGCTAAAGAAGCTTAAATTAAGTTAGTTTTTAGGTTCAAATTTTGAAAAATGCTATAAAATAGAACTTTAAAAAAATATTTTGCTTAATTTTGCCTTAATTTTGCACCTGTAAATATGCTCT
Organism: Arcobacteraceae bacterium; assembly: GCA_029935705.1. GTDB lineage: Bacteria > Campylobacterota > Campylobacteria > Campylobacterales > Arcobacteraceae > B24-G6. The sequence continues at coordinate 36,301 of JAOZJU010000012.1, read as the reverse complement.
TGATATATGTAAATGATATATCTTTTGATTTATGATATAGTCGTTAAAACAAAAAGGGAGAAATATAAATAGATTAAATAAAATAATTTTAAGCTTTTTAGTTATAACAACCACATCAATAGCTCACAATATCAAAGTTTATATTAAACAGGAACAAAAATATAACAATCAAAATAAAATAACAACTATAGGTATTTAAAAGATCTGTTTTGTTTATACATTAAACTTAAAGTGCATCACATCGCCATCTTGAACTACATACTCTTTGCCCTCAAGTCTCATCTTGCCAGCCTCTTTTGCTTTTATTTCGCTCTGATAAGTGATATAATCATCAAATGATATAACCTCAGCTTTTATGAAACCTTTTTCAAAATCATTGTGTATCACCCCTGCTGCTTTAGGGGCTGTGTCCCCTTTTTTTATAGTCCAAGATCGAACCTCTTGTACTCCTGCTGTAAAGTAGCTTTGAAGTCCAAGAAGATCAAATGATTTTTGAATGATAGTTTCAAGCCCACTAAATTTGACACCAAAATCATCTAAAAACTCTTTAGCCTCATCGTCACTCAAACCTATGAGCTCCTCCTCTATTTTGGCACACAAAGTAACCACTTCAAAACCTGTTTTTTTTGCATACTGTTTGACCTGTTGGACAAAACTATTATCCTCTTTTAGGCTATCTTCATCAACATTTGCTCCATATATGATAGTTTTGTTTGATAAAAATTTTAGCTCTTTGTCAAGCGATATGAAACTATCGTCTGTTTTGTTGCTATATAGACTAACTGGTTTTAACTCTTCAAGATGTGTTAGTAACTCTTTTGCAATATCAAGCATTGCTTTTGCATCTTTGTTTGTTTTTGATTGTTTGGTTAGTTTGTTTATTTTGTTTTCAAGTTGTGTTATATCGGCATATATAAGCTCTGTTTCGATTATCTCTATATCTCTTACAGGGTCTATCTCGCCTTCTACATGGGCTATATTTTTATCTTCAAAACACCTCACCATATGCAATATCACTTCAACCTCTCGTATATTTGACAAAAATTGATTGCCCAACCCCTCGCCACGACTGGCACCTTTTACTAAACCTGCTATATCTACAAACTCTATATGGCTTGGCTGTATTTTTTGTGGTTTGACTATGTTTGATAACTGTTCCAATCTATCGTCTGGCACTGGAACTATTGCTTTGTTTGGTTCAATTGTGCAAAAAGCATAATTCATACTTAAAGCATTTTGTGCTTTGGTTAAAGCATTAAATGTTGTAGATTTACCTATATTTGGCAAACCTACAATTCCTACTGACAATCCCATATATTACATCCTTTTTTTGGCTCTTATGCCAAGTAGTTTAAGTGCCAAAGTTATAGTATGAGAGACTACTGCTATAGTTTTTAGTATCTCTTTTTGGTTTGTGGCACCTACTATTTTGTTGTTAGTATAAAATTTGTGAAATATAGCTGAAAGATTTTGCAGATACAAAGTTATCAAGTGTGGTTGTCGTTTGTCAAAACTATCTTGTAAAATTCGTGGCAACATCAAAGCTTCAAAAAGCATATTTGTAAGATTTTCATCCATCATCTCAAACTCATAGTTTAATACATCTTTTATATCTACACCTGCTTTAGTAAAAATTTGATTTATTCTTGCATTTGCATAGTTTACATAAAATATAGGGTTATTTTGGTCTTGTTTTTTCAAACTTTCAACATCGAACTCTAAGTGTGTATCACTTTTTTTGCTCAAAAATACAAATCTAAAACTATCAGCACCTATCTCATCTACTATATCTTTAAGAAGTATAGAGGTTCCTGCTCTTTTGCTCATCTTGTATGGTTTGCCATCTTTAAGCAAAGATACCATTTGAGATAAAATTATCTGTAGATTTTCACTTTTTAACCCCAAAAACTCTAAAGAAGCTTTGACTCTGCTGATATACCCATGATGGTCAGCTCCCCATATATTGATAAGTTTATCAAAACCTCTTTGAAACTTTTGTTTGTGATATATTATATCCCCTGCAAGATAAGTAGGTCTGTTGTCGTCCCTTGTGACTACTCTATCTAACTCATCGCCATATTTGGTGCTTTTTAACCACAATTTTCCATCTTTTTCGTATAGTGCATCGTTTTTTTCGAGCTCTTTTTTGGTTTTGTCCCACTCTTTGTAGAGTGGTTTTTCTGCTACAAAATTGTCAAAAAATACACCTATTGATTTTAAATCATCTTTTATCATCTGTAGCACTCTATCTTTTGCATAAAGGGCTATTTTATCTAAGTTTGTTTTATCTTTTAGTATATCTTTGCCAAACTCTTTTTCTATCTCATCGCATAAAAGTGTAAGATACTCGCCCCTATAATAATCTTGTGGATAGGATATATCCAAACCAAATATATGTTTTTGTGCTTCAAGAAAAAGCGACAAACCAAGCAGATCTATTTGACTGCCATTGTCATTTATATAATACTCAGTTGTGATATCATACCCCAAATACCTGCCCACATTTGATATAGCACTACCAAGCACCGCACCTCTGGCATGTCCTATATGTAGTGGCCCTGTTGGGTTTGCACTGACAAACTCCAAAAGTATCTTCTGCTTTGTGCTGTTTTGTACTATTTTGTCGTTTAGGGTATCGCGAACTACATCTTGCAAAAAATCTTTCGACAAAGTTATATTGACAAACCCATTAACAGCTGTAACTTTATCAAATATCTCTATCTTTGATAGAGTATTGACTAACTCATTTGCTATAACAATAGGTGATTTTTTAAGCTTTTTTGCCATAGCAAATGCCAAAGTTATAGCAAAGTGTCCCAACTTGCTATTTTTTGGTTTTTCAAGCACAACTTGCTTGTTTGTAGCTTTCTCTATAGCACTTTTGACTACATAATACAACTTTTAAACTTTTGCTTCTTCTTTTTTTGCTGTTTTGACATCTGCTGTTTGAACATCTTTTTCGATCTCTTTGTTCTCATCGCTTTGTGTTATATCATCATCTTTAACTGCTTTTTTGAAGTTTTTGATACCTTGCCCTAATCCTTTTGCTAATTCTGGAATTTTTTTACCTCCAAATAACAATACAATTGCCCCTACGATTATAAATAGTTCCATACCACTAGGCATTCCCATAAACAACTCCTTTTATTTTTACTATTATATCTAAAATTTATTAAAATTATGATATAATTTAAAAAAAAGGCAAAAATATGAAAATAGCACAAGATATTGGTGATATTATAGGCAACACTCCGATTATCAAACTAAAATCAGGAATATACGGCAAATGTGAATTTCTAAACCCTACAAGTAGTGTCAAAGATAGAATTGGATTAAGTATGATCAAAGAGGCTTTAAATAGTGGCACCATAAATAAAGATACAAACATCATAGAACCCACAAGTGGCAATACAGGCATAGCTTTGGCTTGTATATGTGCAAATTTTGGTTTAAACTTGACTCTTACTATGCCATCCTCTATGAGCAAAGAAAGAAGAGTCCTGCTCAAGGCTTTAGGGGCAAAACTTATCTTGACTGATCCAAAGCTTGGTATGAAAGGTGCTATAGATGAAGCTTATAAACTAAAACAAAAAGATAAAAACAGCATAATACTTCAGCAGTTTGAAAACCAAGCAAATCCTAAAACACACGAGAAAACTACTGCTTTAGAGATATTGGAGGATATGTCAAACCATATAGATATATTTGTATCAGCAGTAGGAACTGGTGGCACTATAAGTGGTGTATCAAAGGTATTAAAAAAATTTAACCCAGATATAAAAATAGTAGCTGTAGAGCCAAAAAATAGTGCTGTCATATCAGGTGAAGCACCCTCAGCTCATAAGATTCAAGGCATTGGAGCTGGATTTGTTCCTAAAAATCTAAACACCTCAATAATAGATGAGATAGTAAAAGTAGATGATACAGATGCAATAACCCAAGCAAAAGATATAGCCAAAAGCGATGGTTTGATTGTAGGTATATCATCTGGTGCAAATATATTTGCATCGTTAAAGATGCAACAAAAATATCCAAAACAAAAGATTGTAACTATGCTTTGTGATACAGGAGAGAGATATATAAGCACTGGGCTGTATGATTAAGCCTTTTTTTAGATAGCTTAAAGGTTGTTATTTATTGGAGAGGTTCAATCAAATAAGTTTGCAACCTTTTTGACCTTTTGTTATCTCTCCTATGATATAACTATCTCTGTTTTTCAATATATGTTTGGCATTTTTGCTGTTGCATATCACTGCCATACCTACACCCATATTAAAAGTCCTATAAAGCTCATCTGTTTGAACATATTTTGAAAAAAGTTTAAATATCTGTGGAGTTTTGATTTTTTCTTTATAAACTATAGCTTGTAGGCCATCTGGCAAAACTCGTGGGATATTTTCTACAAGACCGCCACCTGTTATGTGCGACAATGCATTGATATATTTTTGATTTTCTAAAAATTGTTTTAGATATATCTTCGTAGGTTCTAGCAATATATCTATAAGTTTCTTACCATCAAATATATCATCAAACTTCATATTAAGTTTATCAAAGAGTATCTTATGCACAAGACTAAAGCCATTTGAGTGTATGCCACTACTACTCCAAGCTATGATGAGATCACCCTCTTTGACTTTTTGAGTTCTGTCTATCTCATCCATCTCTGCAACTCCTACACAAAATCCAGCCAAATCAAAATCGCCATCTTTATACATAGTTGGCATCTCTGCTGTCTCACCACCTACTAATGCACACTCACTTTCTATACAACCATCTGCTATACCTTTAACTACAAGACCAGCTTCATTTGTATCCAATTTTCCAGTAGCATAATAATCTAAAAAAAAGAGAGGTTTCCCAAAGTTGCATATAATATCATTTACACACATAGCCACAAGGTCTATACCCACTGTATCAAATTTGCCACTATTTATAGCGAGTTTGAGTTTGCTACCTACTCCATCTGTAGCTGATAAAAGCACTGGATTTTTGTAGTTTGATGGCATCTTAAATGCTCCAGCAAATGAGCCTATACCACCTATGACACCGTCTGTTTTAGTAGCTTTGATGTGTGGTTTTATCTGTTGGACAAAATCATTGCCTTTGTTTATATCTACACCAGCATCTTTATAAGATATTTTAGACATATCTTATGATTTTGGGGTGCATTTTTTAGATATAATACATGTAGGACAAAAATTAAACAATCCAGCAAGAAGTGGTATTGCTCCCAAATAAAACCACGAGTTTCCTGAAAAAACTCCTATGGTTATTAGCACTATTCCCAATACAACTCTAAAATTTTTACAAAAATCTCTGACTTTATCATACTTATTCATAATCTACCTTTTATATTTTTTTGGTATTATACAATAAAAAGATAAAGGTTAAAGATGAAAAACAAGATATTTAGCGAGATGATGACACATATTCCACTATCTACTCATATTGATCCACAAAATATATTGGTAATCACTGACGATATAGAGAGTATGAAAAAAGAGACTAACAAGCATAAACTAAATGTGGATTTTAAAACCACTCTACCAAAAGAGTCAAATGAGAAATATGATGTCATAATAATTTGTGCTAACATAGATGAAAATTTTACACAAAATATAGACAATATTTTGGAGCAAACTGCTGGAATAGTTGTATTTGTAGCAGATGATATAGAAAAAGATTTAAAAACTATATATGATAAGTTTTGGATAACTATGCCATATCGTTTTGGGCATACCCATGCGATATTTGCATCGAAAAAATCACACCCACAAGCAAATATCAAGCTAGCAGTATCTGATATGCTAGAAGGTATGGATTATTATTCTACAGAGATTCACAATGCATCTTTTGTGTATGGTGCTAGTATGACAAAAAAGCTAACTGGTCTTGCAAAACGATAATCTAAAATATGCCATAGCTTTGACAGGCGGTTTATCTACTGGCAAAAGCACTGTTTGTTCTCTTTTTGGTTTACATGGTTTTGCTATCATAGATGCAGATAAAATAAGCAAAGAGATATTTGACAAAAATCAAAATAAAATATCAAAAATGTTTGATGATAAGTTTACAAAAGATGGCAAGATTGATAGAAAACTATTAGCAAACTTTATCTTTGAAGATAAACAAAACAAACAAAAATTGGAGAATTTTTTACACCCGCTTATAAAAGAGAGTATAATCAAAAAGTGTAAAATATTAGAAACAAAACAAAAACCATATATAGTAGATATACCACTTTTTTTCGAGACAAACAACTACGACATCAAAACAACCATACTAGTATATGCTACAAAACAACAGCAAATCAAAAGAGCGATCAAAAGAGATATGAAAAACAAAACCCAGATTAACAATATCTTATCAAACCAGTTAGATATAGATGCAAAACTACCTATGGCAACCTATGTGATATACAACAACAAAGATATGAAACATCTACAACATGAAGTAGAAAGAGTAAAAAATTTATTATTAAAAAAGGAGTTATATGGAAAAATATAGTCTATACGATGCAAGTGGCAATAGTTTTGTCATAATCCAAAAAAACCAAAAAGAGGATTTTAGCAAATTAGCAATCAAGTTGTGTCAAAAAAACAAAACAGATGGTTTGATAGTGGTGATATTAGCAAACCAAAAAGAGCAAGATCTATATGGCATAGATTTTACATGGTTGTTTTACAATCTTGATGGTTCAACAGCTTCCATGTGTGGCAATGGCACAAGAGCAGTGGCTTTATACTACAATCAAAAGATAAAAAACAAAACAGATATAAACTTTATGAGTGATGTAGGGATTATCAAAACAAAAGTAGACAAAAATGTAGTCCAAACTACTATGCCACCATCAAAAGAGTTAAAAAAACCATTTAAAATAGATGACAAAATATGGTGGATGGTAGATACAGGAGTTCCGCATATGGTAACGATAGTTGAAAATATCAATATGTTTGATAAAAATTTATCAAAAAGATTAAGAGATAGATACAACACAAATGTAAATTTTGTGCAGATTAAAAACAAAACAACCATATATGTAAGAACTTTTGAAAGGGGTGTAGAGGATGAGACAAAAGCTTGTGGCACTGGTATGGTGGCATCTTTTTTGTGGCTTCATAAACAAAATCTTGTAGAGGATAAGATAGTTGTATATCCCAAAAGTGGTGAAGAAATTACAATTTTATTAAAAAATGGTATAATACATTTTCAAGGAGCTGTTACTTTTGTCAAAAATATTTAGAATATCTATTTTGTTTTTTATCTTTGCATCTTTTATTTATGCTAAAGGTGGTTTTCCAAAATCATATTATGATATAAAAAGCACCAAAATGAAAAAGATGGTATTTTTTAATACATTAGTACCTCTTATAAAAAAACAAAATGAACAAATATTAAAAGATAGAGAGTTTATAGAACAATTTTTCAAAACTGGTGTTTTAAATACCAAACGAGATGGTATCGCTATGTTAAAGATGATAAAACTTAAAAAATATTATAAAGTAAAAAAGCTATATGATTATGATAGTTATATGAAAAAAATCAACATAATCCCCACATCTATAATACTAGCTCAAGCAGCACTTGAAAGTGGCTGGGGCAATAGTAGATTTACAAAAGAAGCAAACAACATATTTGGTCACTGGACTTATGGTAGTAAAGGTTTGATACCGCTTAGGCGAAACAAAGGAGCCAAACACAAGATACGAATCTTTGATTCATTAGAAGATTCTCTAAAAGCATATCTTAAAAATGTCAACTCAAATGGTGCATACAAACAAGTAAGAAACTTGAGAGAAAAAACTATAAAAAACAACAAACCGCTTAATGGTTTGAGTATATACAAAGGTTTTATAAACTATTCACAGCTAAAACATGAGTATCTAAGACGGCTTAAAAATATGATAATCAAAAATAAACTGTTGCAATATGACAATTAAGCTTTTTTACTCTACTATAAGCTTATAAACTACAAGATACTCTAAAACGATCCTAAAACTATAAAATTTTTCTCTATATAAGAAACTTTAAAGAAAAGATGGTATAATGAATAAAATTATAAAAAAGGCAAAAATGTGTATGCGATAATAAAATGTGGCGGAAAACAATACAAAGTCAAAGAGGGCGATATATTGAATGTAGATAAGTTAAGTAAAGAACCAAAAGATAAGCTTGTGATAGATGATATAATAGCTATAGATGATGGTGCTTTAAAAACAGCAAATGATCTTAAGAATTCGAAAGTAACAGCAGAAGTTATCGTAGAAGGTAGAGATAAAAAAGTGATTATCTACAAAAAAAGAAGACGAAAAGATAGCAAACTAAAACGAGGTTTTAGAAGAAGCTATACAAAAATCAAAATAAACAAAATAGAACTATAGGAGAGATATATGGCACACAAGAAAGGTCAAGGTAGTACCAATAACAATAGAGACTCAGCTGGTAGGCGACTTGGAGTCAAAAAGTTTGGTGGAGAGAAAGTAGTAGCTGGCAACATAATCATAAGACAAAGAGGAACAAAATTTCATACAGGTAACAATGTAGGAATAGGCAAAGACCATACTATATATGCCCTAATAGATGGTGAAGTAAAGTTTGAAAACAAGGACCGTAAGAGAAAGAAAGTCTCTGTATATAACTAACATAGATGTTTGTTGATATTGTTAAGCTAGAGCTCTCATCTGGCAAAGGTGGAGAGGGTTGCACATCTTTTCGTAAAGAGAAGTTTGTAGTCAAAGGTGGCCCAGATGGTGGCGATGGTGGCAAAGGTGGAGACCTTATTTTAGAAGTTTGTAACAATACCGACACACTTAGCAGCTTTAAAGGCAAAAAAAAACTCAAAGCAAAAGATGGTGAACCAGGTGGCGGAAGTCGCTGTTCTGGCAAGGCAGGCGAAAACCTCATCTTAAGAGTGCCTCCTGGTACTCAAGTATTTGACGATGATACAGATGAACTACTGCTTGACCTACTTGAAGATGGTCAAAGATTGAAACTAATCACAGGTGGCAAGGGTGGTATGGGTAACTATCACTTCAAAAACTCAAGAAATCAAACCCCTACATATCATCAGCCAGGGCTACCTGCAACTACTCTTAATGTAAGATTTGAACTCAAACTTATAGCAGATGTAGGTTTAGTAGGGTTTCCAAATGTAGGCAAATCTACACTTATATCAACTATATCAAATGCAAAACCACAAATAGCAAACTACGAATTTACCACACTTATACCAAATCTAGGTGTAGTATCATCTGGTGAGTATAGTTCATTTGTCATGGCAGATATACCTGGTATCATAGAGGGTGCAAGTTGCGGCAAAGGTTTGGGTCTTGAGTTTCTAAGACATATTCAACGAACCAAAACTGTCCTTTTTGTTTTGGATATATCAAACTATAAAGATATGCAAGAACAGTATAGATCTCTAAAGATAGAGTTACAAAGATACTCAAAAGAGCTTGTTGAAAATAGATATGCTATCGTTTTAACCAAGATTGATACGATGACGACAACGATAGCAAACAAAAAAATAGATATTTTTTTAAAATATCTTAATATCAAAAAAACTACAAAACAAAAGTTCGCTCTGGATATGAACTACAACTATTTTTTACAAAATGACGACAACTTTGAGTTTACATACGACAACGATAAGCCATATTTTGTATTGCCTATATCATCTGCTACAAATACAAATACAAAAGCTGTTGTGTTTGCACTTCAAGAGATGCTTGATGTTGAACTTTAACGATAAGGATATAGCTAAAAACAAAACAGATCTTGAAAATATTATAAAAGCCAGCGAAGAAACCATAAAAGATATCTTGTCTATACCAAACAAAAGTTATGAAAACTTTATGACTCTTTATCAAAAAGCAAATGAAAATATAAACAGATTATCAAATGCTATATTTCATATAGATGCAGTTGCAAATAGCAAAGAGACAGATAAGCTATCTTTAGAGGTTATTGAGCTTTTATCAAACTATCAAAACAAACTAACTAAAAACCAAAAACTAAACGATGCTTTTATTTCAATAAACAAAACAAACTTAACCAAAACAGAAAAAAAAGTGATAACAAACGAGATAAAATCTTTCAAACTATCTGGTGCATTTTTAGATAAAAAAAAGAAAACCATATTAGATGATATAAACTTACAGCTTGACAAACTTTCACACAATTTTTCATCAAATATCATCAAAAGCATAGATAAATATGAGCTAAAGTTACCAAACGACGACTATTTAAAAGAGTTGCCAAAAAGTGATAAGATTTTAGCAAAAACCAAAGATGGGTATCTTTTTACACTTTTGCCTCCTAGTTTTGGAGCATTTATGAGATACTGTAGTTGCAGTGATTTAAGAGAAGAGTTATATAGAGCAAATATGACAAAAGCAGAAGAAAATAGCACCATAATAGACAAAATATTAAAACTAAAATCTCAAAAAGCACGACTTTTGGGATTTGATAGTTATGCCACATTCTCGCTTGAGACAAAGATGGCAAACTCGCCAGACGAGGTAGTAGAGTTTTTACTTGACCTATCAAACAGATCAAAAGCAAAAGCAAAAGAGCAGTTTAAAGAGTTGGAAAATTTTGCTATTGATATAGATGGTATAAGCAAACTAAATGCTTGGGATATTGCATACTACAGTGAAAAACTCAAACTTCACAAACTAAGCATAAACGAAGAGTTGTATAGACCATATTTTGAACAAAACATAGTTTTAAATGGCTTATTTGAGTTTCTATATGATATGTTTGGTATAGAGTTTAAAAAAATAGATGAAAAACTATGGGATGAAAAAGCTGAAAAATATGATATATATGAAAAAAACAAAAAGATAGCCACAATATATTTTGACCTTGAAAGTAGAAAAAACAAAAGAGGCGGAGCTTGGATGAATGACTATCAAAGCAAAACCAAAGATAGCTTGCCTATAGCTTTTGTTGTTTGTAATTTTCCTCCATCAAACAAACAAACACCCTCTTTGTTAAGACATAACGATGTAGTCACATTGTTTCATGAAGTAGGACATGCTTTGCATCATCTGTTAAGCGATATAGAGGAACCTTTTGTTTCTGGAGTAAATGGTGTGGCATGGGATGTAGTGGAGTTTCCATCGCAGTTTCTTGAAAACTTTTGTTATGATTTTGAGACTATCAAAAAGTTTGCAATAAACTACAAAACTAAAAAACAAATACCAAAAAAGATGATAGATGAGCTGATAAATGCTAAAAATTTTCACTCATCTATGGCTATGGCAAGGCAGATTGAGTTTTCACTTTTTGATATGTTGCTTCACAAAAAACTTTATCAAAAAGATGAGATTCAAAAGCTTCTTGACGAGACAAGAGAGAAAGTGTCTGTGATAATTCCACCAAGATACAATAAGTTTCAAAATAGTTTTGACCATATTTTTGGAGGTGGTTATAGTGCTGGGTATTATAGCTATAAATGGGCAGAGGTTTTAAGTGCAGATGCTTTTATCTCATATAAAAAAAGTGTTGACAAAAAAGAGTTTATGAATAGATACAGGCAAACTGTTTTGTCTTTGAGTGGAAGTGAAGATATGGATAGGATATACTACAAATTTTTATCAAAAAAACCAAACCCAAACTCACTTTTGATACAAGAGGGCATAATATGACAAAGCAAAGCTATCTATCACATAGCAAAATCGATATATATTTCAAACAATCAAAAGATGATTTTGTAGTAGATGAGATACCGTTATATCCATTTAGTGGTAGTGGTGAACATATTGTGCTAAAGATTCGAAAAAAGGATTTGACCTCATGGCAGATGATATCTGACCTATCAAATCATATAGGCTGTAACCATAGAGAGTTTGGTTATGCTGGTTTGAAGGACAAAAATGCCCTAACAACTCAATATATATCAATAAATAAAAAATATGAAGAAAGATTGAGTAGTTTTTCACATAACAAAATCAAGATTTTGGATAAAACATACCACAACAACAAGATAAAGATAGGACACCTTAAAGCAAATAAATTTTTCATACGACTCAAAAGAGCAAAACCTCAAGATATACCAAAACTAAACAATATCCTACAAAAGATAAGCCAATATGGTATGCCAAACTATTTTGGAGAACAAAGATTTGGTATAGATGGTGACAATTATAAATATGGTCAAATGATACTAAAAGGTGAAAAAAAAGAGAAAAATAAAAAACTCAAAAAACTATTTATCAGTGCATACCAAAGCTACAATTTTAACAACTGGTTAAACAAAAGAGTAGAGATATCAAACCTTGTAACACAGTTTAGCAAAGATGAACTAAAAAATATCTTAGATTTTGATGAGAGAAGCATAAAACAACTTAAAAGTCAAAAACATCCTTTCAAGCTAATGTTAGGGGATATTATGAACCACTATCCATATGGCAAGACATTTGAGCTTGAGCATATGCAAGATGAAGTTTCAAGATTTGAACAAAAACTGATATCTCCTACTGGTTTGCTATGTGGTATTAAAACGAAGTTTGCTACAAAAGATGCTAGTGTTTATGAAAAAGAGTTTTTGCCTGATTTTAGTTTAGATATAGATGGTAGTAGGAGATATGCTTGGGTATTTCCACAAGATATAAAATCTGCATATAAAGAGGAGAAAAATCATTTTGAAGTGGAGTTTATACTTCCAAAAGGTAGTTATGCTACTGAGTTGATAAGGATTATGAGAAATAGTGAGTAAAAGAGAACTCTTGTATAAAAGTGGAGGAGCTACTCGGAGTCGAACCGAGGATCAAGGATTTGCAATCCAATGCATTAGCCACTTTGCTATAGCTCCAACAAACTAATTATACCAAAATTAACTTAAGATAAGCTCTACAAAATCTCTATAGTTTATAGAACTCTAAATAAAACAAGATAGTGTATAAGTTTTTTTGGATAAAATATAAAAAGCCAACCTCTTATGAAACCAATATATTCATAAGAGCCGCTACAAAAACTAAAAAGGTGTTATTTTATGAAAAAAATATATATTTTATCTCTATTTTTACTCTTAGTATCTTATGCAGATGATAAAATTCTACAAAAAGATAGATTGGATGACTTTGATTTGTCGCTTCAAAAGATTGAAAAAGAGAGTTTTAAAGAGAGTTTGCTCTGGATAAATCCTATAGGACTAAGTTACATCAAAAATGAAAATGAAAATATAGAAAACGAACAGTTTATGGTCAGTATAGACCAACCTATCTTTAAAAGTGGTGGCATATACCATGCGGTGCGATATGCAACTGTAAATGAAAAATATCAAAAACTAAACAACAAACTACAAAAAAGAGTTATGATAAAAGATGCATACAAAACAATATTTGAACTAAAAAAACTTGATATAAATATCATCAAAACAAAATTAGAGATTCAAAATAAAAATATCAATGTCAAACAAAAAAAAGAGGAACTTTTAAGTGGATTTACAAATATCAGCACCCTAAATAGTGCCATCATGGAACTAAACAGATACAAAACTGCCAACATAGATCTACAGATGCAAAAAGAAATTTTGCTCAATAGCTTTAAAAACTTATCAGACAAAAACTATAAAACATTTGCACTACCTAAACTATCTTTAAAGTTAAAAAAGATAAAAATAAACAACGACCTATATATAAAAAGAGCTATTCAATCCAAGGAGCTGTTAAGATATAGAAAAAACTTAATCATATCAAACTATCTGCCAACATTGAGCTTGACATACAACTATATAGATGATATGCAAAATGATCAACAAACAAATACAAGAGGTTTTAAAGTTTCTATGCCACTTAATGTTACTGTTTTTCAAGATATTCAAAGTGCAAAGATAAGCTACCTTAGAGCAAAAACTAAACTCAAGCTTGATAAAAACAAGCAAAAAAGGTATTATAAAAGAGTTTTTAGAAAACTAAGATTTCTAGACAAAAAGATAGAGATAGAAAAAGAAAATATTGCATTTTATGAAAAATTGCTTCAAGATATCAAAGAACAAAAAGCTGCTGGTTTTAAAAGTAGCGATGATATAAAAGTTATAGCAAATTCAAAAATGATAGAAAGCTTAAATCTAAAACTGTATAAAATAGATAAAAATATAGAGCTTCTTGAGCTATATTCTATACAAGATGAACTTTAGTCAATATTTTCAAGAGTGGCTTTTTGGAGAGAATGGCTACTACAAACAAGATAAAGATATAGGAAAAAGTGGAGATTTTTATACAGCAGTTAGTGTAAGTAGCTTTTTTGGTGGCACTATAGGTAAAAAAATTTGCGATATTATAAGCGACAAAAAACTTCCAAAAGATACAACAATCATAGAGATAGGTGCAAACAGTGGGTATATGATGGCTGATATGATTCAGTTTATTTATACGATAGAACCATCGCTCATAGATAGTTTAAAATTTGTACTAATAGAGCAAAATAGTTTTATAATAAACAAACAAAAAAGATATCTTGAAAAATCATTTGCCAATAAGATAAATATACAATATGTATCAAATATCAAAGATATATCTTGTAGTAGTGCTTTTGTGGTTGCTAATGAACTTTTTGATACATTTGCTTGTGAGATAATCCATACTGAAATGAGCAACAATATAAAAAAAGCAGTAGTTCAAAATGATAAAATATCATTTGAAAACTGTACAAAAGATGATAAATATATCCAAGATATAGCAAAAAAATACAACATAAAAAAAGGTGAGATATCTTTGGGTTTTGAAAATTTTGCAAATATATTAAGTCAAAATATTGACAAAATTGAGTTTATCACTTTTGATTATGGTGAGTATTATCCAAGAGGCGACATATCTTGTAGAGTTTATAATTCTCATAAAGTTTTACCACTATTTGATGAGAAGTTGATACTAAAAGACCACTACAAAAATAGTGATATCACTTATGATATATCTTTTAAACATCTCATAGATAGTTTTCTCTCTTGTGGATTTACTAAGGTTGCTTACAGTACACAGTTAAAAGCACTTGTGGATTTTGGTATCATATCGTTGCTTGATATATTAAGAAAAAATAGTGACCAAAAAACATATACCAAATACAACAACCAAATAAAACTACTCCTCGATCCTGCTGGTATGGGTGAGAGATTTAAGATGGTGCATTTTGCAAAAGGAAGATTATGAAGCTAATTATAAATGGAGATGAGATGAGTTTTGATGATGGTGTAACAATTGAGTATATATTAGATAAACTAAATATCAAAGATAAGGTGATGGCAGTAGCTGTAAATATGAATATTATACAAAAAAAGATGTGGCAAAACTACACTCCCAAACAAAACGACAAAATAGAGTTTTTGCAGTTTGTTGGTGGAGGATAGGATTTTTGGTGATAACTTTTGTAGTAAATATCTCAACGAGATAAAATATAAAAAATAAATATTTTAAAAATTTTACAAACCCCATAAGTTATATGAGGTTTGTTAGATTGTTTGGTTAAATTTTCCAAATACCTGTTTCGTTTAGCAATACAAGTGTGATAGCTATAGGCACGATATACTTCAAGCTTATCATCCAAAGAGTATAAAATCTCTCTCCCATAAGTGGTTGAACTTCGTCTCTTACCATCTTTTGATCCATAAAGTATCCTACAAATACCGCTACAACTATACCACCAAGTGGCATAAGTATCGCTGCTGTTAAAAAGTCAAACCAATCAAAAAGGTTTTTGCTACCAAAAGTAAGCATAGCTCCAAAATCTTTCGTATTTGCTAGAAGTGCTACTATACCTACGATATAGACGACAAAAGCAGAACCAAAAGTCGCTTTAGTTTTGTTTATTTGCCATCTTCTTTCAAGATACATAACCATAGGTTCAAGTATAGATATAGCCGATGTCAAACCAGCAAAAGCAAGTGCCACAAAGAAAAATACAGCCATAATACTACCAACCACTCCTAAGTCATAAAACAAAGCAGGAAGTGTGATAAATACAAGTCCAGCACCTTTACCAGGCTCTGTGCCACTACTAAATGTGATAGTAAATATCACTATACCAGCGACAAGTGCTATAATTGTATCAAGAGCTACGACACTCAAAGATGCTTTGACTATGTTTGTATCTTTGCCTATCGATGAAGCATAGGTAAGTATAACTGCCATACCTATAGACAATGTAAAAAATGCATGCCCCACTGCTACTATGATAGAGCTTGTGTTAAACTTCTCAAAGTTTGGACTAAACAAAAACTCCAAAGCTTGTCCAAATCCACTCATAGTTGTAGCATAAACTAACATAACTAAAAGTATGCCCATCATAGCTGGCATCATGATCAAATTGACTTTCTCAATTCCTTGTTTGATTCCTTTTGAGATGATAAAAGCTATAAGAAACATAGCTATACTAAAATAAAACAGCTGTGTGCCCCAATTTACTTGAAGCATAGTCATAAATGCATCTTCAGCTTCTTTCATATTTGTAGGAAGCGATGTTAAAGCCACAACTATATAGTGAAATATCCAACCAATAACCACCGAATAAAACGACAATATAAGCAAACCTATAAATATAGTAAACCCAGCAAATTTCCATAAGTTTTTGCCTTTTGTTGCAAGCCCTTCATATGCCGTTACAGTATCGCTTTGTGCCTTCTTTCCTATCAGCACTTCTGCTAAAAATATTGACATACCAATCAACACAACTGTTAGTAGATATACCAATACAAACACTCCACCACCATTTTCACCAGTGATATATGGAAACTTCCATATGTTCCCAAGTCCTACAGCACTACCAGCAGCTGCTAGTATAAACCCGATTCTTCCAAATCTTTCTTTGTTTTTTTCTATCATTTTTCTCTCTTTATCAAAATTTATTGTAATTATACACAAGTTTCCTTAAATTTACCTTTTAGCATTTTACAATTGTTGTTTTTTTTGCATCAAGATATAGAATATATCCATAGATATCTTTTTGATATATATCTTTTAGGGCTTTTTGATATAAATCTATTTGAGTTTTGTGTGTTTCATCTTGATATCTTGTAGTTTTATAATCAAAAATTAACACTTTTTCATCTTTTGTAGCCACCAAGTCGATCACTTTTGTCTCCTTGTCGTATATGATTGGTTGCTCTTTTAGTAGTCGATAGCCTTTTATCATATCTTGAAATCTTTTATCGTTTATTAGATTTTGGCAAACTTGATATATCTTGTCAAAATCCTCTTTTAATAACATATTTGTATAGTTAGCAATAGTCAGTTTGATTGATATATCAAGTGAAGCTTTATCAAACTTCTCCATCATCTCTAAACAGTAGTGAGTAGCAATACCAAAAAATGATGATCGTATAGAACCTACTTTTTTGTCATTTTGTACACTTTTTTGCTTTTGTCTGCCATAATTTATATCTTTGAACTCTATTTTATCCTCTTTTATAACAACCTCTTTATCTTTTCTGACAACTGTAAATTTGCCTATTTTTTTTGGTTTTATTATATGAAGTTTTGAACTGTTTGGTTTTTTAAAGACCAAAAGATTATTTTTCGCTCTTGTGAGTGCTACATATGTTGTATTTAGATTGTCTATATATTGTAACTTTTTCTCTTTTTCTAAAGCTATGCGATAGTTTTCGTCAAAAAACTCTTTGTTTTTGGTTTTGTAAAATATTTGTTTTAAGTCAATATCATCATACTCAAGTAGTATAGAGCTCGTATCGCTTTTCATTTTGCCAACCTTATCAAGCAAAAGAACTGTGTCAAACTCTAAACCTTTTGCTTTAAATATCGTCATAAGTCGTATACCAAGAGCAAGAGTGTTAGTGATAGCTTCATCAAGGTTGTCTATAGTATGGATAAAATCAACCACACTACTAAACTGTTTGGATATTTCCAGAAACTTAACTACATTTTCATCAAATATCTCATAATATTTTGCTATTTTTGCAACCATTTCAACTACTGTGAAGTTTTTTATATCAAGTTTTAGTTCTATGCCGCTACGAATATCTTTGCCCAATTGTGACAAAAAGTTGCTTTTGTAGATATCTTCTTGAAAATAGGCATATTTTATAAAGTTTATGATAGCTTTGACATATCTTGATTTGATAAGTTTCGCTGTGGCATCTGTAGATATCTCTATGTGTGGCAGATGTTGTTTAAGATAGAGATACACCTCTTGCAAATCTTTATTTGTATATGTAAGTATCGCTATATTTTGGGGCAAAACACCAATTCGTAGCATCGCTTTGATAGTTTGTAAAATTTGTCTATACTCTTTGTTGTTGCCATAATCCAAACCAACTGGGACAACTTTAACAAAACCATCGTTTGAGATATTTGATATAGGTTTTGAGATATAGTTTGGTTCATCTTCAAAACACTCATATACATAGTTTAATATATTTTTACCAGTTCTATAACTCTCATTTAACTCTTTGACTTTAAGTTGGGGATATTTATCTATCAAATGTCCAAATAGATTTGAGTTGCCACCACGAAATCTATATATTGATTGTTTGGTATCTCCCACATAAAAAAATGAACGAAATCTATCATTGTCTTGTGATACTATCTCATCTATTAGGGGTTTTAATATATCGTATTGGAGTTTTGATGTGTCTTGAAACTCATCTATAAGTATATGATCATATTTTACATCCAATCTAAAATACAAAAAGTCGCTTTTGATATCTCTATGTAAAAGTTTGAATACATAGGTTGATATATCATCAAAATAGATTTGGTTCTCTTTTTTGTTTTCTTCATCTATATGTTTTGACCATAACAAAAATATATCAAAAAGTTTTTTAAGATAATAGTTGTTTGATATTCTAATCCACTTCTTTACTGCATCTTTAAACTCTGTAAAAGCATATTCTATATCGGCATTTTGCATATCTTTATTAAACAAACCATAATCTTCAAACTTCTCTTTTATCGCCCAAGTAGAGGAGGTGATATCTGTAGTTGTTTTAAAATTGACAGCATCTTTAGCTCTCTTTGAGGCTTTGTCGTGGTTTAAAACATAATTTTTTATGATATTTGCCTTTTGTATTAAGTTTTCTTTTGCTAAGTAGTATATATCATCTTTTATTTCATCAATTTTTATCTTTTGGTTATTTCTATCAAACTGCTTAAACATATCTATAATATTTTTGTATTGTTTGCTACTATTATAAGAAAATTCAACTATATTGTCAAACTCTTTTTTCTCCAATTTTCGCAAAAATTCAAAAGCCAGCAGATCTGGGTCATGGCTTTTTATAGCATATGTATCTTTGATATTTAGATATCCAGCAAACTGTTTTAAGATACTGTTTATAAACTTATCTATAGTCATGATATGTGGTGGGTTGGATAGATATTTTTTCAATATTTGTGATTTTCTTGCTAAAATATCATCATATTTTAGTCCTGTTTGTTCTTGAATTTTATCTAAAAATAGTTTATCTTCTATCGTTATATCATTTATCGCTTGGGATATTCTTCTTTTCATATCGTTTGCTGATTTGTTTGTAAATGTAATTGTAAGTATAGAAGATGGGTGGACTCCTTGTAAGAGCAAAGATAGGTATCTGACTGTCAAAGCATATGTTTTGCCAGTTCCAGCACTTGCTTTATAACAAAGTAACCTATCTTTTAACATATTGATTTTAAAATATTTTCAAACTTATCAAGATATATCATATTTGGACCATCACTTAGTGCCAATTGAGGGTTTTGGTGCACTTCAAAAAAGTAGCCATCTACCCCAACAGCAGATGCTAGTTTTGCCATAAATGGGGCATATTTTCTATCGCCTCCACTTGTGTTTCCCAAAGCTGATGGTTTTTGAGTGCTATGAGTTACATCCATGATGACTGGATAACCAAACTCCTTCATATCTATAATTTGGCGAAAATCAACGACAAGATTTCCTATGCCAAACATACTACCTCTTTCTGTGAGCATTATTTTATTGTTGCCACTATTTTTGACTTTATTTATAGGGTGTATCATATCTTTGCCATCTAAAAATTGTGCTTTTTTTATATTTATAATTTTATCTGTTTTTGCACAACTTATTAGAAGGTCAGTTTGCCTACACAAAAATGCAGGAATCTGTAGTATATCTACAACCTCACTTAATATATCAGCTTGGTATGATTCGTGAATATCTGTGGTTATTGGCAGATTAAACTCATCTTTGACTTTTTGAAGTATCTTAAGCCCTTTATCTATACCTGGACCTCTAAAACTATCAAGTGAAGTTCTGTTTGCTTTGTCAAAACTTGCTTTAAATATATATGTCAAGTTTAACTTTTGGGTCATTTTGGTGATATTTTCTGCTAAGTTCATAACCATATCTTCGTTTTCTATCACACAAGGACCTGCTATGATAAATTTGTCATTTTTTAGTTTATTGTATAGTTTGTCACTATTCATAATATTTCCTTACTTGTTTTGTTTTTTATATGGTGGGAGTTTAAAGATTGCAAGAGAGCTATCTATCTACATTTGGGTACAAAAAAGATATACAGACTAAACTTCAATCCAATAGATTGCTATCTTTTATAAGCTCATTTATGAGACTCTTGTGTAGCGATTGATAAAACTACTTTACAAATAGTATTATCAAAAATAAAAAAGGGCAAGAGTAAAACTCCTGCCCTTTTTTTGGTTTGTCATCAAATCTTCTAAAGTTTAGACTCATATCGTCTAAGCATATAGAGTTTTTTAAGCATTTTTTTCTTTGCATTGATCTTTTGTTTCTTTCGCTTTTCAGTTTCAGGTTCAAAATATCTTCTCGCACGAGTTTCTGTGACAACTAAACTTCTGTCACACTGCTTTTTAAATCTTCTATAAGCTTCTTCGAAAGACTCTTCAGACTTAACTTTAATGCCTGGCATTAAAATCACCACCTTTTTTTATAAAATTCACTATATATCTCAATAGCTTAAGTTATTATAGCGAGATAAACTTAATCTTATTAGAATATAAGTCTAAATCCTGCAAAAACATCATTGTCAAGTTTTGCTACAAAATCATTACCGCTTGTCTCATATGTAGCTTTTATTACTCTTTGTCCTATAAATACATAACCATTGTCTATCAATCTAAAATTGATTTTTAACTTAAAGTCACTATATTTTGTACCATCTCCATGAGTTAATATCTCTGGAGAATAAGCATATTTTGCATCAAGCGACAATCTGTTTGAAAACTGCAAGTTGCCATATAGAGCAAATGGAGTAGTGATAAAATCCTCATCAGACTGATCTATATCTAATATGCCTATATCCATACCCATACCTACACCAGCACCTTTTAACAGATGATTTCCTACTCTGTATTGATTCATCGCTTTTAAGCCGACTGTTGTCAAAGTAGCATCAAACTCATCATCATTTATCTCACCGTTGTTTAGGTATCTTCCTGTAAAGTAGTAAGTAGTATAGCCTTTTTTATGCATATACATATCTCCACCAAACTCTACTGAATTGCTATTTACATTTATCTCTGCACTACTTGCAAACATATTTATGCCACCAAAAACTAATACTATCATAAGTAATTTTTTCATATTTTTCCTTTTTTTTGTTGTAATGCATTGTATCATATTAAAACTTAAAAACAAATAAATTGTCTTCAAAATCAACTAAAACATCTCCACCATTTTCAAGCTTGCCAAACAACATATGTTTTGTTAGTGGTGTTTTGATATATTTGGTTATTGCTCTATGTAGAGGTCTTGCTCCATATTGTTTATCAAAACCTATTTTTATGAGATTTTCTATACTCTTTTTGCTAAATTTGATATTAATCTTCTTATTTTTTAACTGAAGGTTTAGTTCATCAAGAAACTTTTTGACTATCTTTGATATCTCTTTTTTGTTTAATTGATTAAACACTATAGTGCCATCTAATCTATTGATAAACTCATCACTAAAAAACTCTTTAATTGCTTTGTCTGTGTTGAGCTGTTCATCTTTTTCAAACCCCATCACACTACTCTCTTTCTCTCCTAGGTTTGATGAGAGTATGAGTATTACATTTTCAAAACTTATTTTATCGCCATTGTTGTCTGTCAAGGTGGCATCATCCATAATCTGCAACAAAATTGACATGATATCTTTGTGGGCTTTCTCTATCTCATCGAGCAACAAAACACAGTGAGGGTGTTTTTTGATTGTTTTTGTAAGCAACCCGCCATTTTCGTATCCTACATATCCAGCTGGTGCACCTATTAGCTTACTTGTTGTATGAAGCTCTTTATATTCACTCATATCAAACCTAGCAAAATATATACCCAAACTATTTGCTAACTCTTTTGCAAGTTGTGTTTTCCCAACACCAGTAGGCCCAGCAAAAAGAAAGCTTGCAATTGGTTTGTCTGGCAAAGATAAGCCTGATTTGTTTATATATATAGCTTTGGTTATCTTATCCACTGCTTCATCTTGTCCAAAAATAGTTTTAGATAGATTTTTTTCAAGATTTTTTAGCACTATTTTTTGTGATTTTGTAGCGGTTTGTTCTGGTATATTTGCTATCTTTGCTACTGTTTTTTCTATATTTGATTTTGTGATTTTAAAAGTTTTTTTCAGCTTACAAAGAGAGGCAGTCTCATCTATGACATCTATAGCACTATCTGGTAAAAATTTATCTGTGATATATCTCTTGCTTAACTTAACTGCTTGTGTTAAACTATCGTTATCAAACTTTACTTTATGAAACTTTTCATAATCTTTTGCTACTTTTGCGATGATTTTGATAGCCTCCTCTACAGATGGTTCATCAATATCTATTTTGCTAAATCGCCTACTTAGTGCTTTGTCTTTTTCAAAACTGTTTCTATACTCACTATATGTTGTCGCACCAATACATTTGATATCTCCTGAACTTAACATCGGTTTTAGTATATTTGATGCATCTAAAGCACCATTTGAGACTGCACCTGCTCCAACTATTGTGTGTATCTCATCTATAAACAACATAGAGTTTTTTTTGGTTTTGATATCTTTGATGATCAGTTTTAGCCTTTTTTCAAATTCGCCTCTATATTTTGTCCCAGCTATCAAACCTCCTACATCAAGTGAATATATAGCAGTATCTTTTGGCATATTTGGTATTTTGCCATATGCTATATTTTTGGCAAACCCCTCTACTATAGCAGTCTTTCCAACTCCAGGTTCGCCTACTAGTATAGGATTGTTTTTCTTTCGTCTGTTTAATACTTCCAATACTCTGTTTATCTCATCGTCTCTGCCTATGACATCATCTATAGTTGTTTGTTTTGCCAGCGATACTAACTCTGTCGCATACTTATCCAAGATAGATTTTTTTGGTTTTTTTGGTTTTATCTCACCTATTTGTTCATCATCGCGAATTATATCAATATTTTTTATTCCAGCATTTTTTATAAGATAGGTACAATAGAGTTTGTCGTGTTTGATTATCTCTATTAGCATATCTTCTATATGTGCTTCTTTTTTATTTTCTTTTTCAAGATGATAGATCATATCAGCTACGATTTGACTAAGCACAAAAGATTCTATTGGTTTTGATGGTCTATTTACAAATTTTGGAGTATTTGCATCTATATACTCCTCCAAATCTGCTCTTAGATTTTTGATATCTACTCCCATATCGCTTAATACATTGCTAATAAACATATCACTAACTATAGCAAAAAAGAGATGTTCTACTGTCACATACTGGTGTTTGTTCATCTCTGCCATATCTACAGCTTTTAAAAAAACATTTTTTAGCTCTTTTGTTATCACCTTCTATTCCTCTTCTATAGTTGCTTTGAGTGGGAAACCTTCAGCTTTGGCATATTGTTTTACCTCAATCTCTTTGGTTTTTGCTATCTCATAACTATAAATTCCACACAAACCTCTGCCTTTGTTATGAATATCAAGCATCAACTGGTTTGCATCTATTGGTGCTTTTTTAAATATATTTATCAATACATCAACTACAAAATCCATAGTGGTTTGATTGTCATTTATCAGATATACTTTGAACTTTTTTGGTTTTTGTAGTTTAACTTTTTTTTCAAACTCTACTTCAAATATTTTGCTCATAATTTACCTTTTTTTGATTTTTGATTTTTGGTTTTTTTTGATAGATAATAGTATGCTACTATTGACAAAACGACAAATATAGAAGATATCAATATACCCATAGTAAGCCAAGAGGTACCATACAAAAATCCCAACTGAATATCTGGTTGTCTAAATAGTTCAGCTATAATTCTAGCAAACGAATATAGACCCACATAGATCAATCCGAGTTGCCCATCAAATTTTTTCCTATTTCTAAAAAAGTATATGATTAGAAATACCAATACTCCCTCAAGCACTGCTTCGTATAGTTGCGATGGATGTCTTAAGATATCATTGACATATATTCCCCAAGGAACATCAGTAACTCTTCCTACTAACTCTTGATTAAAAAAGTTACCAATTCTACCAAACACATATCCTACAGGCACAGCAATAGCCGCTATATCGCTCATAAAAAGCATAGATTTTTTATGTTTTCTTGTCCATAGATAAGATGCTATCACAAATCCTATCAATGCTCCGTGATAACTCATACCAGATATACCAGCATATACACCATTTGAAAATGGATTAAATATCTGCCAAGGGTTTGATAGATAGTAAGCAGTATGACTATCATAAAATAGCACAAAACCAACTCTAGCACCAACTATCACACCTATTTCTACCCATATAATATAACTATCCAACAGATCGCTTGATATATCTATCTTGTCCTTTTTGACTATCCAATGAGCGGTCAATATAGCTACAAGTAAGGCGGTAGCATACATGATACCATACCAATGCACTCCAAAGGAGCCAATATAAAATGCCACTGGATCAAAATGGCTGTATATATTTTGCCAACTGTTCATAATCTATCCTTACATATTTTTTGTTTTTTTCGCTTCCCGTTTTCTCAAACTTGCATTTAACTCTCGTTTTCGTATTCTTATTGTTTTTGGAGTTATCTCTACTAGTTCATCGTCCTCTATCCACTCTAAAGCCAACTCCAAGTTCATAATTTTTGGCGGAACCAATTTTATAGCTTCATCTGCTCCACTACTTCGCACATTTGATTGTTGTTTTGCTTTTATTGGATTGACATCTAAGTCATTTTCTCTTGAGTGTTCGCCTACTATCATACCAGCATATACTTTATCTTGTGGTTTGATAAACATATCGCCTCTGTCTTGTAGGTTAAATATAGAGTATGCCACAGCTTCGCCTTGCTCCATAGAGACCAAAGCTCCATTTTTACGGCTTACTACTACACCACTATATGCTCTAAACTCCAAAAATGAGTGGTTCATCACACCCTCACCTTTAGTGTCTGTCAAAAACTCATTTCTATATCCTATAAGACCTCTTGCTGGTATCTCAAACTCTATTCTGGTTTGACCATCGTTCATAGGGATCATATTTGCCATCACTGCTTTTCTCTTGCCTAAAGTCTCTATCACTTGTCCACTAAACTCATCTGGTATATCACACACAAGGTGTTCAAATGGCTCCATCTTTACACCATTTACCTCTTTTGTGATAACTTGTGGTCTAGATATACTAAACTCAAAACCCTCTCGCCTCATATTTTCTGCCAATATTGTTATTTGTAATTCGCCTCTGCCATTTACTTCAAAAGCAGAATCCCCCTTTTGTTCATAACTCATAGCTATATTTGTTTTCATCTCAGCTTCAAGTCTCTCTTGGATTTTGTTGCTAGTTACAAATTTACCTTCAGTTCCACTAAGTGGTGAGTTGTTTACAGCAAATGTCACACTAAGTGTAGGCTCCTCTATGTGAAGTGGGTCAAGTGGCATAGGGTTAGATGGATCACACAAACTATCACCTACATCTATAGTCTCAAATCCAGCGATTGCTACTATATCTCCATGACCTGCTTTTTTTATATCTATCTTTTCAAGCCCCTTAAATCCAATAAGTTTGCTCACTCGTCCTTTTACTTTTTCACCATCTGCTTTTACTAATATGACATTTTCCCCCATAGATATGGTGCCATTAAATATCCTAGAGATTCCGATTTTGCCTATGAAACTATCAAAAGAGAGGTTAAAAACTTGAAGCTGTAAGCCGTTGTCATCGCTACCAGTAGGAGATGGAACCTCTTTTAAAATCATATCAAAAAGTGGTGTCATATCTTTGTTTTCATCTTCTAATTCTATTTTAGCATAGCCATTTTTCGCAGCTGCATATATCACAGGAAACTCAAGCTGATGTTCATTTGCTCCCATCTGGTCAAACAGATCAAACACCTCATCTACTACTCTATCTGGTTGTGCTGCATCTTTGTCTATCTTGTTTACTACTACTATGGGTCTGTGTCCTAATTCTAAAGCCTTTTTCACTACAAACTTAGTTTGTGGCATCACTCCTTCTTGTGCATCTACAAGCAAAAGAACACTATCTACCATCTTTAAAACTCGTTCAACCTCACCACCAAAATCCGCATGACCTGGGGTGTCTATGATATTTATTCTTGTATTTTTATAGTCAATTGCAGTATTTTTAGCTAAAATTGTTATGCCTCGCTCTTTTTCTATAGCATTGCTATCCATCATTCTCTCTTGCGTCTCTACTCTGTCATCAAAGGTGCCTGACTGTTTGAGTAGCTCATCTACTAAAGTGGTTTTGCCGTGATCAACATGGGCTATGACTGCTATGTTTCGTATATCTCTCAATTTTATTCCTTGGGTTTTTGTGTTTTTTATATTATATCCAAATTAACTTTAGTTTGGTATAATGAAACCAATAAGCACAAATGACTATAAAATCATCAAAGATAGCTGTTTGACTATTTAAATAGTTAAGCATCCAAAAGAGGAAGCTTTTGTAAAAAAGATTAGATCGCTTCTAAACTACCACTATCTTAAGCTATTGGCACTAAGTAGCAAAGATGGCAACCTCATCAAAGGCAACTTGCTAAAGATAACTTAGTATATCGTTTTGCTGACAATATAACCAATAAGGAGTATTGAATAAAGATGGCAAATTTTCTAAGCGACAAATTTTAGCACTTATATATTTGCTATATGCCTAATCTTTTGTCTATATAAACTTTTGTTACAGATACCACTTCAGCAGTTGATAGATGAAGAAGTTTGATATATAGTTCGTATCTATTGTTTTTCTTGTATATTCTGCTTATTAGTAAAAATTCAGCCCCAACTATCTTGCCAAACTTGACAGCTTTTTTCTCATCTACGAGACCGCTATCTTGAAACTTCATCTCATCCATAATCTTTTGCATATCGTTTCGTTCTATTAGTTTAAAATTTTTGTTTTTTTTGACACTTTGAAGCAGTTGTTGTGAAAAATACTCAGCATCTATCTTTGTCTTTTTATCTTTTTCATATTTTGAAGTGATGATAGGCAACAGCGACAAACTATTTTTATCTATCTTGATAGATGAGTAGTCAACTATTTGAGCAAATGCTTTATCAAATAGTTTTGTCGTAGTTTGTTGTTTGCTTTCGCTATCTATTTTTGTAGCTTCAAAATACTCATCATCTACAATTTTCTCAGAAGCAATCTTTGCAATATCCTCTTTGACAAACTTTATGACTATTTTTTCTAACTTGTCAGTTGAGAAGTTTGAGCCTGTGTGGTGGCTTACACTTCCAGTTTTGCCTCCATCGCTTTGTGTTTTTTCGCCATAAGTTAGAAATATATATTTGCCATTTGTGTATTGTGAAAGTTGTCTTAATGCATATTCGCCATCAATACCTAATCCACCTGTGCCTATAGTGTGAAGCTTGATAGCTTTTTGTTTTGCTACATCTGCATAAAACATATATGGTTTTAGATCATGATAATGGATATGCGGTGGTGCATCGGTTATGACAAATACTATTTTTAGTCCATCTTTTTGCCACTTTATATCATATACTGTATCTCTTAAAGCAGACACAAGATCTTCGGGTCTATCGCCACCGCCATTTGCTGTAACCTTATTTAGTGCTTTTTGAAAACTTTTTAAATCATCTGTAAGTGGTGATATTTTAGTAGTATATTTATCTTTTCTATCTTTATATAGCACCATACCAAACCTTAAGTTTATCTTGGTTTTTAGGTTTGAAAGGTTAAGATAGATTATCTCTATAGTTTTTTTTAGTCGTCTTATCTCTTCGCTCATACTTCCAGTAGTATCAAGAGCAAAGACTATATCCACAGGTATTGGATCGACTGGTTTGAAAGCCTGGTTTAGCACCACATCTACAACTTTTTTGCTATTTTCATCTATGGTTATAGTTTTTGTGCTGTTTTTGTGTGTGATTTTTAGTTTTGTTGGTCTATATACGAGAAAACTACCGTCGCTATATGTCAAGCTCTCTTTTTGTGTGTTTGTGTCTATCACTTTAGCATTTGCTATAGTTTTGTGGTTTTTATCCATCACTCTTAGTGTAACTTTATTTTCTATATCATGATATTTTCTTGTGGTGTTATTTTTGTATTTGTTTAAAAAGTTTAAAAAATAGTTAAACTGTTTATTGTCATCTGAAAAACCAGCTTTCAATCCAGAGCTTGTTGTAGCTCTTTTGATACTACGAGATCCTGTTCTGAATACTCTTGTGGTTTCTTTATCATAATATGGCTCACTCGTATCAGCAGGGCTTTCTTCTATCTTCTTTGCATCTACGACGCTTGCGGAGATATTGTTGTCGCTTATGCCACAAGATACCAAACCAACTATCACAAAAAAAGTAAATATAAGATATAAAAATTTATTTTTCATCATCTATATACATTTTTATATTCTCTTTTAGTTTTCGCTTTAATACTTTAGAAGCAGCATTTTTGGGCAACTCCTCTATAAAATAGATATGTTTTGGCATCTTGAAGTTTGCTAAGTGTGGTTTGATATCTTCTTTGATAGAGTGTTCGCTTATTTTGTGTTTTTTCTCTTTTTCGAGCTCTACAAATGCTACAATTCTTTCATCTTTGGTTTCATCTTTTATGCCTACGACCGCAACTGCATCTATGCCATCTATTTTGATGATAAGCTCCTCTATCTCTCTTGGATATACATTTATCCCTTTTGATATGATAAGATCTTTTTTTCTATCTACGATATATATAAAACCATCATCATCTACATAACCCAAATCGCCAGTTTTTAACCAGCCGTTTATTATGGTATTGTCTGTGGCTGTTGGGTTGTTGTAGTATCCTTGCATGACACAATCCCCATAAACTATTATCTCGCCTACATCTCCTTTGGGTACTTCTAAAAGTTCATCATCTACAATTTTTACTTGAAATGATTTAAAAGGCACACCAACACTCAAGGTTTTTCTTTTGTCAAACAAATTAGATGATACTGCAGGTGAGCATTCGCTTAGACCATAACCCTCTATCATGACTGACCTTTTAAACTTTTTGTTAAAATCTATCAAAACCTGTTCGCTTAAAGGTGCCGAACCACTTACAAAAAGTCTTATATTGTTAAACCACATAAAATACCACGGAATTTTTGCTTTGTTTAGGGCATTGTATATCTGTGGTGCTCCTAAAAATATAGTAACTCTTTTAAACAAAACTTGTTTTAAAACATTTGAAAACGGAAATATTGATTTAATCGATACTATAGAGGCATTGAAATATATAGGAGCTATGACCATAACACTTAAAGTAAATGAGTGAAACATAGGCAAATAGACTACAAATCTATCTTTAGAGGTTAGCTTAAATCTATCGCCACCTGCTATTGAGTTTGAAAATATATTTTTATAAGAAAGCATGGCACCTTTTGGATTTCCAGTGGTTCCAGATGTATAGATAATAATCGCAGTATCGTTTAAAGCGGGACTATGAGATATATGCTCATGCACTACAATGGTGCTTAATATCTCATCAAAACAAAAGTTAAACTCATCTAACTCATCTTTATGTTGTGTCCATATGATTTTGGATACTGTTGTATTTTGCAAAACTGTTTTTAATTCACTTTTAAAACTATTGCTAGCAACAAGAAGCTTTGCTTGACAATCTTTTATGATATACTCCAACTCTTCACTTTTTAAAAAGTTGTTTATAGGTACTGCTATCGCCCCTATCTTACATATAGCAAACAGCGATATCACAAACTCATGACTATTTGACATCACTATAGCTACTTTGTCGCCAAACTTTATACCAGAATTTTCTAAAAATCTTGCTAACCTATCCACTTTGTTTTGTAGTTCTATATTGGTTAGTTTGCCACTTTCACTATATATGACAATCTTCTTAGGAGCTTGGAGACTATTTTTTTCTAAAAGTTCATATAAGTTATTGTATTTGTAGTCTAGTTTCATCAGAAGTTCATTCTATATGCGACTGACAACAAGTGTGCTTTTACATCGCTTATCTTGCCATCTAAATATTTGGTTCCATCTGGGTTTGTGTTTGTTGCTGTTCTATCATCTTTTTGACTATATAGATACCCAAACCCTAAAGAACTGCTTTCATCTAAGTTATAATCAGCACCAAAAGATATGGTGTTTGAGTTATAATCTGGCGATTCAAACGATAGTGCTTTTTCAGGTATGGGGTGTCCATCTTTTGAAAACCCTGCCATCATCGTTAGTTTATTGTTGTATTTATGTGTCAACCCAATACGAAAAGCATTTGTATCTTCCCAATCTCTTGTTTTTGGGTCATCAAATGCCGATTTGAGAGCTATTGGGATACTACTTTTGTATGTAAAATCCAAATCCTCATATGCCGACCAATATGTTCTATCAAACTCAAACTCTACTGTCGTTTTTTCATTGATACCATATGCATAAGCTATTGTCAATACAGCAGGAAGTGGCACAGTAACACTTGCACCACCATCATATACTTTTGTTCCACTTAAATAAAGTTTAGCATTTCCTTCCTCTTTTAGATCAATATTTGACCTATAAGTTGCTGATAAGTTTGAAAAATCATTTGGCTTGTATGCTACTGCAAGATTGAAGCCATACTCCACAGTCTCACCCTCCATATCTCGTATCGCTGGTTTGCCGGCATCTGTGCCATCGCTTTTGACTACACCACTACTTATGATAGCTCTTATACCGCCACCTATTGAAAAATTATCTGCAACTTTATAAGCTATTGTTGGGTTGATTTCAATTATTTTCAAACTAAACTCTTGTGCATATGCTTTTTGATATGCACTGTTCCATTTTCTTGTAAGACCACCAGGGATATTAAGAGATAAACCATACCTAATATTTTTATCGCCATAATCTTTTGATACGAAAAATATACTTGGTAAAAATGAGCTTTGTTTTTCTGATTTGCCATCTTTATTTGCACTGCTGTTGTTGTCAGTATATTTCATACTTGGCAAAGATATATTTATAAGACCAAACTCAACTTGTGAGATATTTTTATTGAAACTCATATTTGCAGGGTTGTAGTATGTAGCATCTGCTCCATTTGCATTTGCAACATAAGCTCCACTTAAAGCGATCGACTTTGAGGATGACTGAGGAAGCCTCCAACCACTTGCAAACAATATCGAGCTTGTGACTATTGTCAAAAAAAATATTTTAAATTCTATATTTTTCATTATTTTATTCTCCCTTGTCGTATATCATCAAACCAAGTTACAGCTACACCATATGCGGTGGAACCACAGTTTGCATGCACAAATGGATGTCCAGGATCCACTTGCTGAGATAAGGTAGCAGTTGGGATCTTAGTGATATTTACATCTGCTTTATATTCTACAAATTTATCATATGCAGTTTGAGCCATACTTATAGGAATAATCTCATCATCTATACAGTGAATTAAGTTTATTTTAGTTTTTGGTGACCAATCATAAACATTGTTTTGAGATAACCTTGTGGCAAATTTACCATCATCTGTATAACTATCTATAAATGTTTGTTTCCATAATGCATCTGGAGTATGGCTTTGAAACCCAAAAGTGGTATTCCCATCACCCATACCCAAAGATACATTTATAGCAGGTCCGCTCAAGTTACCATCAAAAAAAGTTCTATATGTTGATATATCTGGGTAGTTTATAGTTTCGCTTAGATCCAAATCATCATAAGTTTTTGTATAAGAGTTGGTCAAGTATGCCAAAAATGCAGGATATTGCATATTTGAAGTCGATTTTATCTCTTTTTTGCCCAATGAAGATACATCGTATGGTCCAGCCATTGGAGCTACACCTTTTAGTTTAAAATCAGATGAATAGTTTTTTTCTATCTCTTGTGCCATTGCCATAGCTACATATCCACCTTCTGAGTATCCAGAGATATACACTTGACCATTAAACAATATGCCATTATCTATCATAAACTTAGTGCTAGCTCGTAACATATCTATGGATACTTTTGCTGATGATTTTTTTAGTATATATGGATGATAGTTGTCATTTGAAGCACCATAACCCAAATAATCTGGCATAGCAACAGCAAATCCAGCTTTTGCAGTCATAAGCACTGCTAAAACATGACTTGAACTTGCTGTAGTATTTATCTCGTTTGTTGGTGCTTCTTTGTTCTCAAATATCGTGCCATGATTTTCAGCTATCAAAGATATTGAAAAATCTTTTTTGTATGCTTGTTTGTATGCATCTAAAAAAGCCTGAGTGATTGTAGGCACTACCAATGCACCTGAAGCTTCTACTTCTGCATCAAACTCATCTTTGGTTTTATAATTTATCTTATAAACTTTATAGCCAAATGCAGTTGTAGCATTTGCATCTATCCCAAATGCTCTGACAAAACCTAAGTTAGTAGCGGCATCTTTGTCATCTATCTCTAAAGCTTTGACAAAATTATTGCCAACTGTATTTTCCCCAGTATTGCTGATATCTCCACATCCTGTAAATATCAGCACCGCTGTAGATATCTTGATGATATCTAATATTATTTTCTTAAACATACACATCCTTTTGATTATGGAAATAAAATCCGTTTGAAATTATAACATAATAACCAAAAAGTTAGCTTAATAAAGATATCTTAAGATTGCAAGATTATCGCACAACAAAGAACGATATAGTCGTTTTTGGACTTAATGATAGTTATTTTTAAAGCTTATTTGCTATATAGTTGCTATCTTATAGCCTACATTTTTGATATTTTTTATTAAACTATTTGTTGTTTTGTCTCTTAGCTTTTTTATATGAGTTCGTAGAGTATTGTCACATACTATATTCCCTTGCCATACATAATTTATTATTATATCAGTAGGTATTGTGTTGTTAATGTTTTTGATCAAAATAAAAACTATATCTCTTTCTATTTTGGTCAAATCCACTACTGTATCATCACACATTAAGCTTTGTTTGAATATATCAAAACTATATTTATCGTCTATCCTTATGATATTTTTACTCTTTTTATATACCAGCTTATTTGCTCGTATCTCTACCTCTTCGAGGTCAAATGGTTTTTTGATATAGTCATGGCACCCTGCTATAAACCCAAGTTTTAAATCTTTTGTGTCGCTAAGTGCTGTCAAAAATATAGCAGGAGTATCGTATCCCTCATCTCTTAATATCTTTAAGGTTTCCAAACCATTTTTATTTGGTGTATTTATATCAAATAAAAACAGGTCATATAAATCTATATTTGCCTCATCTAAGAGTGTTTGACCATCTTCATATATATCACACATATTATTCTTAAGCTCAAAATATATTTTAATCTGCGATGATATTAGATTGTCATCTTCAAGTATCAATATCCTCATAACAACATATCAATTACAAGTAGGTATATATTGTGAGTCGTAAGCAAACTCTCTTATAAATTTTAAGATATATTTTGATTCTTTTTTAAACTCTTTACTATCAATATATTGTTTTATCTCTTTCTCGCCTTTTTCGCCACCATGAAGCCAAGCTAGCTCTTTGGCTTGATTTTTAAATATCTCATCCCACTCGTATGTAGAGTAGATATTACCACCCATTTTGCCACTTCCATGACAACTGCCACATCGTTTTAGATAAAACTTTTGTCCTTTTAATTGTTTGGTTTTATGATAATACTCTTTTGCCTCTACTGATACTGTCATCAAAACAGACAAAAGAAAAAGAGTTGCCAACTTATTTAGCATATTTTTCTCCATATAGTTTTTGAAATATTCTTTTGCCCTTTTCTAACCATATTTTCAAATCATCAGCTTCCCAAAATCCATATATTAGCATATGTTTTTTGCCTTTTCTTGCTAACTTCTCTTCGTTTGGTCCCATGATATATATAGCTGGTGTTATAGAGGTGGTCAATCTCTCTGGAGCATGACCTGTATTTGCTACATCGCTTTCACTTCCTGTCGAGTTGTCAAGTATCACAGGTATATAGTTCTCATTGATAAGCTTAATTATATCTTTGTCTGTAAAAGTTTTCTCTTTCATGATAGGACAATAATAACATCGCCTTGATTCCATAAATATAAAGAGTGGTTTGTTGAATTTTTTTGCTAACTCTTTACTATCTTGTAAACTATCTTGCCAAAATATATTATCAGCATTTGTCTGTGTTAAAAATAAAATCAAAACAATAAGAATATATCTTATCATATCTTATCTCCGTATTTGTAGTATGCCGAACAAGCCCCTTCACTACTTACCATACAGCTTCCTATAGGAGTGGTTGGTTTGCAAGCTGTCCCAAATATAGTACAATCAAGTGGATTTGCTATGCCTTTTAGTATATCTCCACAGATACATAACTTATGGTCATCTATTGGTTTGTTTGGCAAAATATCTTTATATATTTTTGTAGCATCATATTTGCTAAACTCATCTTTAAGTTCCAAAGCAGAGTTAGCTATATCTCCCAATCCTCGCCATCTAAACTTTTTTGCTACTTGAAAATATTTTTTTACTTTTTGTTGGGCAACTATATTTCCATCAAAATTGACTACTCTTTTGTATTGGACTTCAAGCTCTTGTCTGCCCTCTACAAACTGCTTGACTATCATAGATATCGCTTCTATCATATCTACTGGCTCAAACCCAGCTACTACTACTGGTGTATTGAATTTTTTAGGAAATATATCGTATATCTTAGAACCAGCGATGACACTCACATGAGCTGGACCCAAAAATGCATCTATACGACTATCTTGATTGTTTATGAGTAGTTCCATAGCTTCTGGCACTGTTACATGGTTTATATGAAAAAATATATTCTCAATATCATCTTTGATCACAGCTTCAAGCAAAGAAGCGGTCATAGGAGTTGTAGTTTCAAAACCTATAGCAAAATATATTATCTTTTTGGTAGGATTTTGTTTGGCAATTTTTAAGCACTCCATAGGACTATAGACAAATCTCACATCAGCTCCAGCACCTCTGGCATCTTGCAAACTGCCATTGCTACCTGGCACTTTTATCATATCGCCCAAAGTTACGATAATCACATCGTCTAACATACTTAAATGATATGCATGGTCTATCCTCTCTTTTGGCATGATACATACAGGGCACCCAGGACCATGAACGAAGTTGATATTTTCAGGCAACAATTGTGGCAAACCATATTTCATGATAGTATGTGTATGACCACCGCATACTTCCATGATATTTATAGGTTTTTGTAATTTTTTGGCATCTTTGCTTATGATATTGGCATATGCTTTAATAGTTTTGCCATCTCTAAAATCATCGTATAAGTTTTTTAGTTTTATCATAAGGCAGTTCTATCTTGACAGTTGTCATCTTTTAATATAGCAGCTTTTTTCTCATCTTCGTCCATGATTTGGATTATCTCTTTATAAGTTTCAAGTGAGAGCAAAGCATCTTTTTCATCTATTTTGTTCATCACAAAACCTATATGAAGTAAGACAAAATCCCCTACTTTGACATCGTCTTGCTCCATCAAATCCAAAGATGCTTTCCTCATAATACCAAAGGTATCGACTGTTGCTTCGTTTGTTTGTTTGTCTATTTTGACTACCTTACTTGGTATAGATAAACACATATTAACTCCTTTTTATTGGTATTCTATCCAAATAATCTTGTATTTAATCAGAGTGTTCTATTATTTTATTATACCCTCTTTTTTTAAAAATTCTCGCCATTTAGTTATCTCATATTTGCCACTATCAAGCCCTTTGACAAACTTCAAATAAGGCACCATGATAGCTGGATTGGCATATCCTGGCACTTGCCATATCTTTCTGCCTATCTTATCAAATATGATTGTATTTGGAGTAGCTTTTATAGCAAATGTCATCTCAAGAGTTTTTAAGTTTGTAGGCTCACCCCACATTGTATAACTGTGTTGTTCATCTCTTTTTATTTCATATATATCAAAATCTTTTGCTAAGCTATTTAATTCTTTG
>JAOZJU010000078.1 GCA_029935705.1 Arcobacteraceae bacterium | reverse complement strand
GGGGCTTTGACACAAAAGCTTATAAACATACTTTATCATCAATATTTGAAGCACGGATCAGAGTTTTCTATGGATTTGTCTGAATTACACAAGATTTTAAATATTGCTAACAATGGTGTTTATAGAAAACATATAAAAATAGCTTTAAAACAGCTACAGTATCCGATAGAAGTTAGGAATTATACTGATTTGAAAGGTAAAGAAGTTTCTTGGATGAGTTGTGGCTTTTTGACAAGAGCAAAAATCCAAAAGAGCTATAAAGACAGAATGGACTTCGAGATTGATAAAGAGCTAATTCATGCTCTTAAGCAAAAAAAACATTATACTTTGATTGATATTGAAACTATAAATAAATTTAAAAGCAAGTTTGGTATTGTATTATATGAAATGTATCTGCGATATAAAGATATGAAAAAAAAGAATATTCAAAAGAATATGACATATCAAACTTTCACGATCAGCGAACTTAACAAAAAGTTTCATACAAAATATAAGTATCAATCTGATATCATAAAAGTTATTAAAAAAGGTATGGATGAAATTTATAAAATAACAGGTATTGAGATACAATATTTTTGGGATAAATACGAAAAACGGTTTGAGTTCGCTTGGTTTAAAGTTAAGAAAAAAGCAGAATTTGAAGACGATTATTATGCTTTTTTGAAACATATCAGGACATTTTGTGTTGATGAATTTTTGATAAATTTTAAAAATCAAAAAGGAACGATTAGAGTTTCCTGTAATGAGTCAGGAAAACTCTACGATATAGACAAACCAAGTAAAAAAATTTTGGCTTCAAATAGTAAAAAAATTTGGCTTTATATGTTTGAACATCAAAACCAAATGCTCTGCCTAAAGCAAGGAAGATTTGAATTTTAAAAATCGTGATTTATCATCATCGCTAAGCGAATTTATCATCATTAAATAAATTTTATTATTTAAATACAACTTTTGTTTCGGTTCAAGAGTGTGATGATAAACCACAACGAATTATAGCATCATAAACTTAAATATACCTTTTTTGTCTATTTATAATTTTGTCAGCTGTAGTCGAT
>JAOZJU010000033.1 GCA_029935705.1 Arcobacteraceae bacterium | reverse complement strand
GGGTTGTTCTAGTCTTGGGCTTTTATATGAGAATGGATATGGAGTAAAGCAAAACGACCGCAAAGCAGCACAATCATATCAAAAAGCATGTGATTTGAACAATGGTCATGGTTGTAATAATCTTGGACTTATGTATACAAAAGGACAAGGGGTACAACAAAACTACCGCAAAGCAGTGCAAATGCATCAAAAAGCATGTGATTTGAACGAAGGTTGGGGCTGTTCTAGTCTTGGACTTATGTATACAAAAGGACAAGGGGTACAACAAAACTACCGCAAAGCAGCACAATCATATCAAAAAGCATGTGATTTGAACAAAGGTTTGGGTTGTTCTAGTCTTGGGCTTTTATATGAGAATGGATATGGAGTAAAGCAAAACTGCCGCAAGGCAAAACAACTATATCAAAAAGCATGTAGCTTGGGCATTAGTTTTGGCTGTAAACAGTTAAAAAAGTTTCAATAGAGTTCAACATAAGATATAACTTATGTTGTCTATGGATTTTGGTAAGTAAAACTTTCGATCAAAATATAAATAGACAAAAAAAAGGAAAAAATATGAAAAAAATAATTTTTGGAGTGATAGCGACTGCTATGTTTCTAACATCCGCATATGCATATGGTGTATTGACAGGATATGAAACAGATGGCACACAGACGACATGCTATTATAGCGATGGCTCAGAAGTCACTGTATTTGCTGGTTCAAATTGTCCAAATTCAAACTAAGATGACATACAGCTTTGTAACTATCGTTTTGGCAGTTTAAGGCAAATAAGTTAAAATATGATTTGATAAGTAGATGCAAGAATAAGGAAAAATATGAGAAAGATAATATTGTTGATATTTATCACTTTATCGCTACAAGCATGGGAAGGATATGACTACGACAAAGACAACTATGTAGATATTGAGTCAGGCAACAAGGTGCGAAGCGGAAGCGATATAGAGATATATGATTATAGCAGTGGAGAGTATAGAGATGTAGAAGTTGAATCTGTTGAAAGATATGGCGGTTCTATCGAAGTAGAGGTGTATGATTATGATACAGGTGAATATAGAACCCTCGAGATGGATTAGGTGCTTTATGGATAATAGTATGGCAACACAACATGAATATAAAAAAGGAAAAAATGGAATCACTAAACGATAAGTTCGATAACTACAAAAGTTATTCAACAAAAGCAAAAGATTATTTTGAGAAAAATTTTGACAAGATAAAAGCACTTTTCGATGACACTACAATCAGAGATTTGGTCTTTGAGCCTTTTAAGGATGTGTTCAAAGCACCAAAAAATGCCATAGACAAAGATATTTATCTTATAATCACACAAGTAGCTATCATAAACACTGTATTAGCAGGACTTCCAGGCAAGATGGGTATAGGGATATGGGTATCTATGGCTCTTGAGGCTTGGATGGCATATGCTATAGCGAGGCATATTGGTATCAAGATGGACAAGCCTAGCGATGTGTTTAAGTATTTTGGTGTATTGACCGCTACATTGGGTATGATATTGTTTGGTTTTAAGGCATTGTTGGGTTTTGGATTTTCACTGTTTTCTGTGATACCTGGGGTCAATCCACTTATGATAGCAGAATTGGTAGTTACAGATTTTGTGGGAGTTTTATTTTGGATAGGATTTACAGAAGCTAAAGTCAAAGGTAGCTTTGGTATTCCAAAAAGAATGATATTTAAGATGTTTAAAACCACTAAAGAACTATTTTCTTATCAGTTTGGTATCTTGAAAAAGGTACTGACACCATCAAATATCAAACTTTTTGGGACAAGGTTTAAACAGTGGTTTACTGGTGATTTTATAGGAGATAGAAAAATGCTAAACGGAGAGCTGTTTTCTACACTTGCTATGTCGTATCTAATAAGTGGAAACTTTGAGAAACTTCAAGGACCTTTGGGCGATATTTTTATCCAGGCTATACGATTGAGATGGTCGGCACAATTTGATGAAACTACAACAATAGAAGAGATATCAAAAATATTTAACGAATATACTCCAGAGCAACTTATAGGAGCTACAAGCACAATCAAGGGTAAAATGTTTGAACTGATGGTAGAAAACATAGAAAACAGCGATGATGACAATTGGGATGCAAAATTATTTACAGATGAAAGCCATATAGATAGTGATATAATTTTCACAAACTCGCAAACAAGTGAAGTTATAAATATATCATTAAAAGCAGGAGCAGATGATGACAAACAAATCATAGAAAATGCACTGATAAAATATCCAGATACTCCTATCATGACCACAGACGAATTAGCAAAGCTATATCAAGGTGATGACAGAGTGTTGCAAAGTGGTATTTCAAATGATGACTTGACCAATATCACAAAAGCAAGAATAGACGAACTAAAAGAAAATATACAGCCACCAGATGCTACTTCTGTAGTTTTGGGTGGTGTGGCTATAGGAACTGTAGCGACTATTTGGCCATTTGCTATGGCATATTTTAGAAAAAAGATCACATACAAAGAGTTTGAAAATATCTTAAAACATTTGCTACCAGAAAGCGGTAAGATGCTGGCGAGTAGAATATCATATGCACTGTTATTTGGTCCATTGTTTGCATGGTATTTGTTGGCAAGAGGAGTGAACAAAGTAGTAGATAGTGTAGATGACTTAGAAGAGATACAGCTATTTGTTCAGGTATCTACAACAAACAAGAAAAACTAAAATTATCTATAATTTGGGTTAAACAAGAATAAATATAAATCTGTGGCTATCATAGTCCAAGAGATATACAGACGATACAAGGCAGGGGAGATATCATATAGCAAGTTCAAACTGCTCGTAGGTATAGCAGTAGGTGAAAAAACTATCAAGATAGGTGTATTGACGATGCTTCTAGCTATACCCGGTATCAATATTGTCATAGGAGCTGGACTCG
Source organism: Arcobacteraceae bacterium (assembly GCA_029935705.1). GTDB lineage: Bacteria > Campylobacterota > Campylobacteria > Campylobacterales > Arcobacteraceae > B24-G6. Next base: position 10,492 of record JAOZJU010000033.1, on the reverse strand, counting down.
TAGCAGGTCTCGTATATAGTGCCAGAAAGTTTGCTGCAGATAGTCTGTAGATATGTCGATATGTTTTGACTTTTGTCCTGTTGTTAAAACCAGTTAAAATGACCTACATTGATTTTAAAGAATATCATATATGACGATGAAAATCTAAAAGCCTTTATTTATAGGCTTTAAACCCTCCAAAAAAAGTTAAGAATATTAAAAATGACAGCTAAACAACTATAAAGATACATACAAACCACTCACGACAATACCTTATAAAGCTATATATAGTAGCGGTTTGGTGAGTTTGTGGTATCTTGATATAAATTTCACCAATTATTTATCTAAAGTTATCTTAAGACTGGCAATCTCCAACCCTTTTTAAAGCCAACAATCCTTAAAAGCATGGCTGATATAAACAAAATTGACAAAGACAACATACCCAAAAGATCATATAAATTTAAGATATAGACAACTACACCGATAAATACAGACACAATACCATAAAATCCACCTATTAACACATAAGGAACTACATTGAGTAATATATCTCTAAATATACCGCCACCAACTGCTGTGATAAATGCCAACAATATCACACCAGACAAAGCAAAGTTATGATCAGTTGCTACTATTGCTCCTGCTATTGAGAAGGATACCAAACCAATAGCATCTATAAATACAAATATTGGTTTTCGTTCAAAAGTGTTTTGTTTGTAAAATTTAAAAACGATCAACAACAATACGACCAACAATACTGTGGTCATAGGAAAAATAGAACTCAAAGATATAGGATCTATACCCACTATTATATCACGAACAATACCTCCGCCCAAGGCAGTAAGCAAAGCACTGATACAAACTCCAAGCAGGTCTAACTCTTTTTTTGTAGCTATATAAAACCCACTCAAGGCAAAAGATATTATACCTAAAAATTCTGCTATATATAAGGCTGTCAAACTAGTGCGATAAGATTTGTTTCAAAAATAGCTTCAATCTATCACTTTCAGGATTGTCAAAAAACTTATCTGGAGTATTCTCTTCTACTATCTGTCCTTCGTCCATAAACACAACCCTGTGTGCTACTTTTTTAGCAAACCCCATCTCGTGTGTTACACATATCATAGTTCGCCCTTCACTTGCTAGCTCGACAATCACATCAAGAACTTCAGATACCATCTCTGGATCCAAAGCACTTGTAGGTTCATCAAACAACATAACATTTGGATTTTTACACAAACTTCGTGCTATAGCTACTCGTTGTTGTTGTCCCCCACTTAGTTGGTTTGGGAACTTATCAGCTTGATCTGCTATACCAACTCTATCAAGATACTTCATAGCAATACTGGTGGCTTCTTTTTTGGACATTTTTTTAACCCATATAGGAGCTATTGTCAAGTTATCCAAGATAGATAGGTGTGGAAATAGATTAAAATGCTGAAATACCATAGCCACATCTTCTCGTATAGACTTAATCTTTTTGATATCATCTACTACATCTGTGCCATCTACAATTATGCTACCTTTTTGAAATTGTTCCAAATAATTGATGCATCTTATTAGTGTGCTTTTGCCGCTTCCACTAGGACCACACACGACTATTATCTCACCTTTTGAAACTTTCATATTTATATCTTTCAATACATGAAAGTCTCCATACCATTTGTTTAAATCTTTTATCTCTATTATGTTTTCTTTTTTCAAGTTTTCTCCTATCTTAGGTTTGTATTGTATCTGTTTTCTAGTTTCTTAGAGTAGATGCTCATCAAATAACAAAAAATCCAAAACACAAATGTCACAAACACATAACCCTCTGTTTCCATACCTATCCAGGATGAATCAGCCGATGCCACACGAACCATAGCAAGCAGATCAAACAAGCCTATGATAAGCACAAGAGTAGTATCTTGCAACAACGATATAAAAGCACCCACTAGATTTGGTATCGCTACTTTTAAAGCTTGTGGTAGTATGATCAACAACATCTTTTGCCAATACGAAAACCCTTGTGCATCTGCTGCCTCGTATTGTCCGCTTGGTATGGATTGTAAACCGCCTCGTATAATCTCAGCTACATATGCAGCTTGAAAAAGTGTGATACCTATCAAGGCACGAAGTAGCTTGTCAAATGTCACACCCTCTGGAAAAAACAGAGGCAATATGATAGATGACATAAACAATATTGTAATAAGCGGAACTCCTCGTATAAACTCAACATAAGTCACACAGATACTTCTTATGATTGGTAGGTTTGAAGCTCGTCCAAATGCTATGATGATACCAATAGGAAAAGAAAACACTATGCCCACTGTTGCTACTACAATAGTCAGCATAAGCCCGCCCCACTTTGTAGTAGGCACGATTGTCAAGTCAAAATACCCACCACTTACCAATACATAAGCTATGATCATATAAGAAGTAAAGACCAAAAATATAAGCATTTTGTTTTTGAGATATTTAAAAGCAGCTATCACAAACAAAAACAATATCAAAGCTGTTTTGAGTCGCCATACTTCTGCATCTGGATAAAATCCATACATAAACATATCTAGCTTCATCTTGATAAACACCCAACAAGCCCCATTGCCAACACAATCTTCTCGTGTAGTGCCTACAAAATTTGCATCTATATATGCCCACTGAATAAACGGCGGTATTATCCAAAGCAACAAAGCAATAGCACTCAAAGACATAGCTATGTTTGCAGGAGTGCTAAAGAGATTTACTCTTAACCAATGCACTATACCCTTTGTGTTTGACGGAGCTTTTTTTGCCTTTATAGTTTCAAAAACAGCCATCTACCGCTCCTTTATTTTCATTTTGTGGTTTATATAGTTCAACAAAGCAGAGACAAGCAAACTCACTACAAGATATACAGCCATCGTGATAGAGATTATCTCTATAGCTTGTCCTACTTGATTTAGTGATGTACCTGAAAATATTGTGACAATATCAGGATATCCAATAGCTGCCGCTAATGATGAGTTTTTGACAAGATTTAGATATTGGTTGATTATTGGTGGTATCGCAATTCTAACCGCTTGTGGCAACACAACCAACTTCAAAGATTGATATGGTGTCAGACCTAAAGAAGCAGATGCTTCCTTTTGTCCTGTTTGCACTGCTTCTATACCACTTCTTACAGCTTCTGCTATAAAAGTAGCTGTGTATATCACCAAAGCAAAAGTAAGAGCTAAAAACTCTGGAGATATCACCTTGCCTCCTGTAAAATTGAAAGCACCAAGTGTAGCGTATTTGAGCTGTAAATTTGCACCACCTATAAAATACCCCAATACAGGCATCAAGATTATCAAAGCCAAACCAATAGGAAGCACAAAAAATGTTTCTCCTGTTTGTTCTTGTCTTTGATTTGCCCATCTATTTATAATAATAGTTGTGACTATAGCTAAGAGCATACCACCCAATATTGACCATGATGTGCTATTGAAGCTAAAATCAGGCATGATAAAACCTCGATTGTTGATAAAAAACGAACCATTAAAAAAACTAAAACTATCTTTGGAGCTAGGCATAGCTTTTAAAACCACATTGTACCAAAAAAGTATTTGCAACAACAATGGGATATTTCTAAAAATATCTATATATATAGATGCCAATTTTGACACTAGATAGTTTTTTGACAATCTTAGCACACCTATTATTAGTCCTAAAAGAGTGGCAAATATGATACCCACGATACTTACGATGATAGTATTTAGTAGTCCCACTATAAAAACTCTAAAGTGTGTATCTGTCTCTTGAAATGCTATGGGGCTTTCATCTATACTAAATCCAGCCGTGCTATCTAAAAAGCTAAAACCTGTTGTTATGCCTCTTTGTTCTATATTGTCCATAGTATTTGTACCAATATAGAACAAAAAAGCTACCACTGCTATCACACTAAGTAGCTGAAATATAAAGCCTCTTATTTTTTGATTTCTTAAAAATACCAAATCTACTCCTTGTTAAATCATAAAAAGGCAGAGATCTTCTCTGCCTTAAATTTTATCTATCTCATTGGTGGTGAATACTGAAGTCCGCCTTTTGTCCATAGAGCATTGATACCTCTATCTATTTTCAATGGTGTTGTTTTGCCAATATTTCTTTCAAACATCTCACCATAGTTTCCTACTTGTTTGATGATTTGATATGCCCAATCTTGTTTTAATTTAAGATTGGTTCCCAATTTTCCTTCAATCCCCAACAATCTTTTTATTGCTGGATTTGATGATTTTTTCATACTATCTACATTTTGACTTGTAACACCAAGCTCTTCAGCTGATTTTTGTGCATTTAAAGTCCATTTGACGATATTGAACCATACATCATCACCTTGACGAACCACTGGTCCTAAAGGCTCTTTTGATATAATCTCTGGTAGCACTATATGATCTGCTGGAACTTTCATGATAGTTCTCAAGCCATATAGTTGAGAAGCATCTGATGTCAATATATCACAACGACCAGTTTCATAACTTTTTCGCACTTGATCGTTTGTGTCGTATGTATTTACTTTGTATTCCATTTTGTTTGTTCTAAAATAATCAGCTACATTTAGCTCAGTAGTTGTCCCAGCTTGGATACATAGTGTTGCACCGTTTAGCTCTTTGGCACTTTTGACATTTAGCTTTTTATTTACCATAAATCCTTGACCATCATAATAGTTAACACCAGCAAAGTTAAGCCCAAGAGAAGTATCTCTTGTCTGTGTCCATGTTGTGTTGCGATACAATACATCTATCTCTCCTGATTGTAAAGCACTTAGTCTTTCTTTTGCATTTAGGTGCACATATTTTACTTTAGTAGCATCGCCAAACACTGCTGCGGCTATCACTCTACATCCATCAACATCTATACCTTTATATTCTCCTCCACTTAACACTTCTGAAAATCCTGGCAATCCGCCATCTATACCACATTTTACAAAACCTTGTTTGATAACTTGGTCCAATGTGTTCGCACCTGTCTTAGCAACCTGTGTTGTTTTTGCAGGTGTGCTGCTTTTTGCTTCGTTTGTTGCTTTGCTCGGTTTTGATTCATTACAACCAATAAAAACAAAAGCTAAAACGACTAACAATAACTGAATTCTTCTCATATTTATCCTTTTTTTGATTATCTATAGTCAACATGATATTGTGATTTGTTTCACTTAAAACAAAAACTTATACATGCTCTAACTAAAGATATAAAATTATAACATATAAATCTTAATCTATCCACAAAAATTGCTGTATTTTATCAAATTTTATGATCAAATCATAAATAGTTTAATTTTAATATTATGATATCTCTTTTGCAATGATATGATAAAATTGAAGCACCTGTATATTCAGTAGCAAAAAGATTATTATACATAGCTATATTTTTACATATTTCATCTGTTTGAGTAAACAACAACAACCAATGAACCCTATCTCTTTTTAGTGACACTATCAAAATACAACAAAACCTTGACACCAATTCAACACTTTTTTGTGAAATTAAAGAGCAATTATAAGCTTCATCTGCTACAATACTACATAAAACAAAACTAGCCGAGGCGGTTTTGCGAAGTGAAAACAAGAGAATCGCTTTTCTCTTCAGCGAAAATGTTTCCTGTAAAAGTTTCTGTGAAAAAAGAAAAATTACGAAAATATTATCAGCATTGTTAGCATCGGTTTAGCTTATGTTTGCAGCTTTAAATATAAGTATAGCAAGGCAAAAATTGCAAAAGAGTATGCTTTTAGCCAATGCACCGCAAATAGAAAAAGAGATTTAAGAGATGAATAAAAAAGAGTTATCAGAAGCAGACATAAAAGCAAAATTTATTACACCCGCTATTTTAGAAGCTGGGTGGGATGAACAAACCCAAATAGGAAGAGAAGTATATTTTACTGATGGTAGGATCTATGTAAAAGGGAAAATTACAGCAAGAGGGAAACGGAAGTTTGCTGATTATATTTTGTTTTACAAAGCTAATGTACCTATTGCTATAATTGAAGCAAAAGACAATAAACACTCTGTGAAAAGTGGCATACAACAAGCTCTTGGATATGCAAACACTTTGGATATTCCTTGTGTTTTTAGCAGTAACGGAGATGGTTTTTATTTCCACGACAAAACAGCAACAGATGGAAAAATAGAAAAAGAATTATCATTGGACGAATTTCCAACTCCTCAGGAACTTTGGGAGAAATACAAAAAATACAAAGGAATTGAAAGCGAAGAAGTAGAACGAGTTGCTACACAAGATTATTTCCACGATAGCACAGGAAGAAAACCAAGATACTATCAACAAATTGCTATAAACCGAACAGTAGAAGCCATTGCCAAAGGACAAGATAGAATTATTTTAGTAATGGCAACAGGAACAGGAAAAACTTATACAGCCTTTCAAATAATTTACAGACTTTGGAAAAGTAAAGCTAAAAAACGAATTCTTTTTCTTGCAGACAGAACATCACTTATTGACCAAACAGCAAGAAAAGACTTTGCACCTTTTAAGGAAGCAATGACTATCATAAAGCATAAACAAATAGATACTGCATACAATATTTATTTGGCATTGTATCAAGGATTATCAGATAATAAAAGCGAAGATGCTTATAAAAAATTTAGTCCTGATTTTTTTGATTTGATAATTGTTGATGAGTGCCATAGAGGTAGCGCAAGAGAAGATAGTAAATGGCGTGAAATTTTAGAATATTTTAAAAATGCCACTCATGTTGGACTTACAGCCACACCTAAAGAAACAACAGAAGTTTCAAACATTGATTATTTTGGAGAGCCGATCTACATCTATTCGTTAAAACAAGGAATTGACGATGGTTTTCTTGCACCTTACAAAGTAGTAAAAGTAACTTTGGATATTGATGCAGAAGGTTGGCGACCACCAAAAGGATTTTTAGACAAAGATGGAAATCCTGTTGAAGATAGAATTTACAACCGAACTGATTTTGATAAAAATATTGTAGTTGATGAACGAAGAGAATTGGTTGCAAATAAAATCACAGAATTTTTAAAAGGTTACGACCGTTTTGCAAAATCTATTGTTTTTTGTATCGATATTGAACATGCAGAAAGTATGCGAACAGCTTTGGCTAATGCCAATGCCGATTTGTTTAAAGAAAACAACAAGTATGTAATGCAAATCACAGGTGATAACGAAGAAGGCAAACGAGAATTGGATAGCTTTATAAATCCAAGCGAGCCCTATCCTGTTATTGCGACTACTTCAAAATTAATGACAACAGGAGTTGATGCTCAAACTTGTAAGCTGATTGTTTTAGATAGCAATATTGGCTCAATGACAGAGTTTAAACAGATAATTGGTAGAGGAACACGAATAAATGAAGAATACGGAAAAACCTATTTTACAATTATGGATTTCCGTAATGTTACCAATTTGTTTGCCGACCCCGACTTTGATGGAGACCCTGTGATGATAAAAAAAGTTGGTGAAAAGGATGATTTGTCTGGAACAGAAGACGAAACAACTGATGAACCGATTACTGATATAGACGGTGAAGAAGTAGTATTTCCAGACCCACCTAAAATTGAAGGTGGAGGAGAAATTGAAGAAGAACCGAAAAGAAAAATACGAGTTGATGGTGTTGAAGTTAAAATTATAAATGAACGAGTTCAATATCTTGGTACTGACGGTAAAATAATTACAGAAAGTCTGAAAGATTATACTAAAAACAATGTATTAAAACAGTATCAAAGTTTAAATGATTTTTTGAATAAGTGGAACAATGCAGAAAAAAAAGAGGCAATAATAAAAGAGTTAGAAGAGCAAGGAATTTTCTTTGAAGCTCTAAAAGATGAAGTAGGAAAAGATTTTGATCCTTTTGATTTGATTTGTCATATTGCATATGAAGCAAAACCATTAACAAGAAAAGAAAGAGCAAACCAAGTTAAAAAACGAAACTACTTTGCAAAATATGGAGAGAAAGCTCAATTGGTATTGCAAAAATTATTAGAAAAATATGCTGATGATGGTTTATTGACTATTGAAAGCACAGAAGTATTAAAATTAGACCCATTAAATAAATTGGGAACACCTATCGAACTCATAAATGCATTTGGTTCTAAACAAAAATATTTAGAAGCAGTAATAGAATTAGAAAATGAACTTTACAAGGTAGCATAATGGAAAACGAAAACAAAATTATCATATACAATACAGATGATGGCAAGGCATCTGTTTCGCTAATGGCAAAAGACGGAACAGTTTGGATGAATCAAAATCAATTAGCCGAACTTTTTGCCACTACAAAGCAAAATATCAGCTTGCACATTCAAAATATACTGAAAGAAGGCGAATTAGATGAACTTTCAGTTGTCAAGGAATACTTGACAACTGTCTCTGACGGTAAAAAATATAAAGTTACCTTCTACTCTTTGGATATGATTCTTGCCATTGGATTTAGAGTAAGAAGTAAAAGAGGAACGCAATTTAGAATTTGGGCTAATCGAAATCTGAAAGAGTATATGATTAAAGGTTTTGTAATGGATGATGAACGGCTTAAAAATCCGGACGGCAGACCCGACTATTTTGATGAACTCTTGGAACGCATTCGTGAAATACGAGCTTCGGAAAAAAGATTTTATCAAAAACTACGAGACCTTTTCAAATTAAGTAGCGATTATGATAAAACCGATAAAGCTACACAAATGTTTTTTGCCGAAACACAAAACAAACTACTCTATGCCGTTACCGAACAAACAGCAGCCGAAATTATCGTTTCGCGTGCTGATGTCAACAAACCCAATATGGCACTTACTTCCTGGAAAGGTGGAATCGTTAGAAAGCAAGATATTTATACCGCAAAGAATTATTTAACGAAAGATGAAATTGACACCCTTAACAGACTGGTTGTCATTTTCCTTGAAACAGCCGAATTAAGAGCAAAAAACAGACAAATTATAACAATGGATTTTTGGCGGGAAAATGTAGATAAAATACTTGAATTAAACGATAAAAAAATTCTTAACCATAAAGGAAAAATTTCCAACAAAGAAATGGAAAAATTAGTCAGCAAAATCTATGATGATTTTGATGAAAAACGAAAAAAATACGAAGCGGAATTGGCAGATAAAGAAGATTTACAAGAAATTGAAAATCTTGAAAAACAATTAAAAAAGAGAAGGTAATATGGCAAATGTAAGTGCAGTAATAAACAGCATTAGAAATATAATGAGACAAGATAGAGGCATATCAGGTGATGCTCAACGATTAGAGCAATTGGGTTGGATGTTGTTTTTAAAAATTATTGACGACAAAGACCAAGAGCTTGAAATAATAAAAGACGATTACGAATCGGTTATTCCTGAAAAATTCCGATGGAGAAAATGGGCAAGCGATCCCGAAGGAATTACAGGCGAAGAGCTTTTAAATTTTATCGACAGCAATACTCAAAACAATAAAGGACTCTTTGCAACATTGCGAGAACTTACAAGCATTAAAAACCACAAAAGAGCAGCTATCGTAAAAGAGGTTTTTGAAGGCTCAAACAACTATATGAAAAGTGGCTATGAAATGCGAAAAGTCATAAACAAACTAAATGAAGTTGACTTTAACAATTCACAAGACAAACACATTTTTGGCGATATTTACGAAACTATTTTACAAGAGCTTAGAGATGCAGGAAACAAAGGTGAATATTATACACCAAGAGCTGTAACACAATTGATGACACAAATGACCGACCCAAAATTGGGCGAAAAAGTGCTTGACCCTGCTGCTGGAACAGGCGGTTTTTTAACTGCTGCAATTGACCATATACGAGGAAACTATGTAAAAACTGTTGATGATGAGCATATCTTACAAAAAAGCATAACGGGTTGGGAACTAAAACCTGTGGCTTATGTTTTGGGCTTAACCAACTTGATATTACACGAAATGGATGTGCCCGATTATGTGTATAAAGATAGTTTGAAAACCGAATACAACAGCATTGGAAGAAAAGATCAAGTAGATGTAATACTTGCTAATCCACCTTTTGGAGCAAGTATTGCCGATGGTGTGGAAACAAACTTTCCTGCAACATACCGCACAAAAGAATCTGCAGATTTGTTTGTAATGTTAATGTTGCAACTTTTAAAATCAAAAAGTCGTTGTGCAATAGTTTTGCCCGATGGATCAATTACAGGCGATGGAGTAAAGATGAGAATAAGAGAAAAACTTTTAACTGATACCAATTTACATACTATTATCCGTTTACCACAAAGCACATTTTTCCCTGCAACTGTTAGCACCAACTTGTTGTTTTTTGAAAAAGGAAGCCCAACCAAAGAGATTTGGTATTATGAACACCATTTACCCGAAGGACAAAAATCATACAGCAAAACAAAACCGATACAATTTGAAGAGTTTAGCCCAATTATTGAGTGGTGGAATAACCGAAAAGAAAGTGAAGTTTCTTGGAAAGTAAAAATTGAAGATTTAAAAGATTGGGATTTGGATATAAAAAATCCTACTGTCGAAGAAGAGGAAGTGGTTTTTTCTACTGTCGAAACTATAATAAAATTT
>JAOZJU010000011.1 GCA_029935705.1 Arcobacteraceae bacterium | reverse complement strand
GATAATTGAATAGTTTAATATATTTGTTGATGGTGCGGATGAAAGGACTTGAACCTTCACGCCGTAAAGCACTAGATCCTAAGTCTAGCGTGTATACCAATTTCACCACATCCGCACAAAAAATAAGTTGATATTGTCATAAAAGACAAGATCAAAGGTGGTACTCCCTACACGATTCGAACGTGTGACCTACGCCTTAGAAGGGCGTTGCTCTATCCAGCTGAGCTAAGGAAGCACAAATTAGGAGTAAATGGGGTAAGTAATGGGGATCGAACCCACGACCTTCTGAACCACAACCAGACGCTCTAACCAACTGAGCTATACCTACCATACATAACAATGGTCGGAGTGAGAGGGTTCGAACCTCCGACCCCCTGGTCCCAAACCAGGTGCGCTACCAGACTGCGCTACACTCCGTCATTTTGTCATTATATCAAATCAATCTTAATTTATCTGTGATAGAAGCAACAAATTTTCAAATTTGTTATATTTTTCTTGTATTTGCAGCAAAATAGTCAAAAAATAAACAATATCCATAAATATATCTGTAATTTTTCAAATTTGTTATAAAATATTCAATTTTAGTTGTTATATTAAATAAAAGATTGTATAATATGTCAAATATCGAAAGGATGGTTATGAAATTAAGAAATTTATTGTTTGTCATTGTCATTTTAGGGTTGATCTCTACAGGTGCACAAGCAGCAAAAAGCTGTAAAATACAAAAAATAAGATATATAAAATGTATCAAAAAGAAAAAAAAGAAAGTAAGATGTAAAAGAGAGAGAAGAAATTATATCAAATGTAGAAAAAATTATAAAAAATCAAAAAAGAGGCTAATCAGAACAAAAAGAAGACCAAAAGTTGTACCAAATGAGCTGATCATTGGTATAGGGGAGACAAAATTTGATATGGATGAAATTTTAGGTAGAAAAATATCATCAACCCCTTCAAATACTGGTTTTATGTTGGGAATTGATCTTTCACTGTCAAAATTGGGTATGAGATATGCATATATCACACCATATGTGTCAAGTTACTCTGGGGGAAAATTTAGTTTAAAAAATCCAGATGAAGAGAGATTTGAAGATACAACAATTGTTGAGATGGGTATAAATGTCAAAAATCGTTTCTATTTTGACAAGAATCTATATGTTGCACCATTTGCTGGGATTAAGATGAAAAATATTAAGACAAAAGCAGTAGAACCATATGTAAATGATTTTGAACAAAATGGTTTAATGTTGCCTATTGGTTTAAATATAGGAAATGATATATCAAAAAGTTTTGGAATTTTTGCCCAAGTTACAATAGATGTCGCATATTTAGATGGAGAGAAAAAAATTGGTAATTATAATACAAATATAAAAACAGCTACTGGACCTAGTATGCTTGTTGGTATTAAGATTAAACTATAATAAGGAGTAAAAGATGAAAACAACTATAATCAAAATAAATTTACTATTTTTATTGTTATTTGCAGGATGTAGCAATGAAACTGGTGAAAATAGTGGGCTACTACCACAAATACAGGCAAGCAAAATAACAACAACTGCCCAAGTTGGTATCAAGATAGATGATATAAAGATTAGCAATACAGGTGGCGATATAGATAGCTACTCAATCAATCCATCAGTCTCTAATGGTTTTACATTTGATACAAATACAGGAACAGTAAGTGGTGTGCCATTGTCAGCAGGGAGATTTGACTATACAATTACTGCTACAAACAATGCAGGAAGCAGTCAAGTTAGTATTGTCATAAATGTTATTGCATCAGAAGGTGCACCAAATATCACTCCAAGTGCAACAGTGACAAATGCTACTGTAGGCAAAGCTATTACTAATATCACCATAAGAAATAGTGGCGGAAGAGCTACAAGCTACTCTATATCTCCGGCGATAAGCAATGGATTTGCTTTTAGTACTTCAACTGGAACTATTAGTGGAACTCCAAACAATACAGGCACATACAACTATACTATCACCGCTAAAAATGAATTAGGCTCTGATATAGCTTCAACTTCTATTGTTGTTGCGGTTCCAACTGTTTGTGGTACAGAGTGCGGAATCATTTGTGATTAGATTTAACAACAAAGGAATAGAATGAAAAATTTAAAATTTAAAACAACTATAGCTATACTAATAGTTTTATTATTTGGTTTTGTCGGATGTGGAATGAGTACAGATGAAGACAAAGAGGCAAACAATGCTTTTGCTGAACAAAATGGTGTTTGTGGTGTAGAGTGTGGGATCACTTGTGATTAGATTTTGTAGTAAAATAGTAGAAAATATATAACAATTATAACAATATCAAAATAGAACTTTTGATAAATCAACAAAACTTATAAAAATTTTCTACTATTTTTATTTTATAAATAATCAAAATTTCAGAACTCTCCTTAAGCTAAAAATAGTATAATAGCAAGTTAATAAAAAGGAGCAAGATGGATTATATAGAGATAGAACCAAACCAAAAACCAAACGGAAAGGTGCGAATAAGCGGAGCAAAAAATGCAGCTTTGCCACTTCTTGCTTCAACTATTTTATCTAAAAATAGCATAGCTATAAAAAACTTACCAGATGTTGTAGATATAAATACTCTTTTAAAACTTCTGCAGATACTGGGTGCTTCATATACAAAAGAGAAACACTGTATCAAAATAGATGGTTCAAAAATCAACAAAACTACTGCTACATATGATATAGTCAAAACCATGAGAGCATCTATATTGGTATTAGGACCGCTTCTTAGTAGGTTTAATCATTGTGAAGTCTCTCTTCCTGGTGGCTGTGCTATTGGCACTAGGCCTGTGGATTTGCACTTGAGTGCTTTGGAGAAATTAGGTGCAAAGATAGAGATAAAAGATGGTTATATATTAGCAACTTGTAAAGATGGCCTAAAGGGTGCAAATATAGTATTTGACAAAATTACAGTAACAGGAAGTGAAAATATCATCATGGCATGTGCTTTAGCTCATGGAAGCTCCACTTTAATCAATGTAGCAAAAGAGCCTGAAGTTGTGCAACTATGCAAAGTGCTATCGGATGCTGGTGTAGATATAAAAGGTATTGGCACTGATACACTTGTGATCAAAGGTAGCAATCAAAAACTTCTTGATTTTAAAGATTTTACTATCATACCAGATAGAATAGAAGCTGGCACATATTTGTGTGTAGGAGCTATAACAAATAGTGCACTTACAGTAACTCATGTAAAACCAGAGCATATGATATCAATCATTGAAAAATTTGAAGAGATGGGTTATGGTATAGAATTGACTGATGATACTATCACTATTTTGCCAACAAAAGAGATAAAACCAGTGCATATCGTCACTACAGAATATCCTGGATTTCCTACAGATATGCAAGCTCAATTTATGGCAGTAGCCACACAAGCAAATGGCACATCTGTCATAGATGAGAGGCTTTTTGAAAATAGATTTATGCATATAGCGGAACTTAAAAGAATGGGTGCAAAAATATCTATAAATGGCACCACGGCAACTATTGAAAATAGTTCAGATAGACTAACAGGCACAAAAGTTATGGCTACAGATCTTCGTGCAAGCTCATCTCTTGTTATCGCGAGTTTAATTGCTGATTCTACTACTACTATCGATAGGATCTATCATCTTGATAGAGGTTATGAGCATCTTGAAAATAAGTTTAAAAACATAGGTATAGATATAAAAAGGAAAAAATATGATACAAAATGAAAATGAGTTTAAAGAAAAAGTTGAAGATATAAAAGCACTTCCATGGTTCAAAGAGCCTATAGGTTTTGGTATAACAAGGATTGATAAAGGTCAGTTAAATAAGGACAAGATACTTCAAGCGACATATCCAGTGGTAAATTGGGGTGAAAATATAGGAAGTGCGGCTATATTTTTAAATGCACTAAATGAAAGCAATATAGCAGTAAACTGCACAGACAGTGAGCTTGTATGTGAATTAAATGAAGATTTTGTCAAAATAGCCATGGGGAATTTTGCTCCATATTTAGATAAAGCAGTGGGTCAAAACCATCAAAATGTTCAAGTGATAAGGGAGCTTGAGGGCAAAGAGTTGTCATCTTATAAAGCTGTGTTTATATTTGAAGATAAAAAGCCAAAATCAATAGAAACAGTTTATCTCAAACTTTATGCTTTGTCTTTAAACAAAGCTCCACTTAGAAGTTTAAATCTTGATGGAGCATTTTCTTTGCTTCACAATTCAGCATGGAGTGGCACTATGCCTATAGAGTTGGATTGGTTAAGAGAAAATGAGATTGCTTTAAAAATGACAGGTCAATATCCAGTTATTGATATGGTAGATAAATTTCCACGATTTTTATCACATATCATTCCAGCAGACAACACAAGGATACTAGATACTAGCAAAGTAAGATTTGGGGCATCACTTGCACCTGGCACTACTGTTATGCCTGGTGCTAGCTATATAAACTTCAATGCAGGAACTACTGGTGCTGTTATGGTAGAGGGGCGAATATCTAGTTCTGCTATAGTAGGAGCAGGTAGCGATATAGGTGGTGGAGCATCTATATTGGGGGTATTAAGCGGAACAGATGGCAACCCTATATCTATAGGTCAAAATACATTGTTGGGTGCTAACTCAACTACAGGTATACCACTTGGAGATGGATGTATAGTTGATGGTGGTTTGTCTATTTTTGCAGGAACAAAAATATCAATAAACGATGATGAGATCAAAAAAATAACAGATGCAAACAAAGAGGTCAAACTATCAAATATAGTCAAAGCATCACAACTACAAGGTCTACATGGTATTCATTTTAGACAAGATTCACTTACAGGCAAGATAGTTGCCAAAAGAAGCGAAAGAGAGATTAAGCTTAACAAAGAGTTGCATTAGGCACTATTAAGCATATATTAAGCAAAATTTAGCTATTATATGAAAATTAAAAGGAATAAGATATGAAAAATATATTTAAGATATTTGTTGTAGTGTTTTTCGCTACAACTTTGAGTGCAAAAAGCGGTATAGACCTCGAACTTGGAGCTGGGGTTTGGGAGCCAACTATGACAGGAGCTATCAAATATAGCGATGGTTCAAACATAGGAACAGAAATAGACTTGGATAAATTTGATTTTGAAAAAGATTCAAGTAGTTATCTATATGTTGATTTTAATCATTTTGTACCAATAATTCCAAACATTAGAATTGAAAAGGTTGATTATAAAATATCTGGTGATGGTGTTGTTAATTATAGATTTGGTAAATTTAATTTCAATGGACCAGCAACTATGACTACAGATATAAAACAGCTTGATATGATAGCTTATTGGTCAGTGCCATTTATAGGTTTAGCTACTGGTGGAGTATTTGATATAAACTTCGGTTTAGATATGAAAAAATATGATGGCTTTATAGAGCTAAAAGATGCGACAAATAGCGAAAAAGCAGAGTTCGATGAGACACTACCGCTTGTATATCTAAATGCCATTTTAGATGTGCCATTTACTCCTATCAAAGTTGAAGCAACAACAAAATTTATATCGTATGATGGGGCAGAAGTATCTGACAATTTTATAAAACTAAGTTATAGATTGCCATTTTCAAATGTATTTGTGGATTTCAATCTTGACCTTGGATATAGAGTTCAAAACATCACTATACCAGATAGTCTTGTAGATGATTTAAATATCGATATTGACACCAAAGGTGCATTTTATGGACTTAATGTCAAGTTCTAATATCAAAATAGTCTAAATTGATAGCAATTATAGATTATAATGTGGGCAACCTTTCAAGTGTTTTAAATGCTTGTAAGGTGCTAGGTGTTGAAGCATCTATAGAAAACAAACCAGATAATTTGTCAAGATACGATAAGATTATACTTCCTGGAGTTGGAGCATTTAAAGATGCTATGGAGCATCTAAAAGAAACCAATATGGATAAAGCTATTATCCAATTTGCAAACAGTGGCAAACCCGTCTTTGGTATATGCTTAGGTTTGCAACTGCTTTTCCAAAGTAGTGAAGAGTTTGGCAAAACATCTGGACTCGGACTCATAGATGGCGAGGTTAAGATGTTTGACTACGATAAAACAATAAAAGAAAATCTCAAGATACCACATATGGGCTGGAACAAAATATCTCACACTGGCAATAAGCTTTTTGACAATTTGAACGATCCATACCTATATTTTGTGCACTCCTATCATATAGTTTGCGACGAACAATATATCATAGGCAAGACAGATTATGGATACAATTTTCCAAGTGCTGTTAACAAGGATAATATATTTGGACTTCAGCCACATCCAGAAAAATCACACAATAGTGGCCTACAAATCATCAAAAATTTTAGTAAATTTTAAAATCACTTGCTTTTGATATAATCAACTGAATCTTCCCTTTATATATAGAAACTCTTGCTGTTTTTATCTTTAGTCTTGTTCTATCTTTTGGTATTAGCTTCTTATCTAAAAAATAGATTGATATTTTTTTCTTTCTATTTTTAAAGATATAGTGTAGCTTTTTTCTCCTATCTGCTTTTGCTCTTTTGTATACTCCTTTTAGGTTTGTTATTATTTTGTTTTGGTATTCAAAGTTTTTTATATCTATATCTTGACTATTTAAAAAATATTTTGTAATATCTTGTTGCTCTTTTTTCAATATCTTTATATTTTCCAATTTTGTTATCTCAATAAGCCCGTGATAGTCTTTGATCTTCAATACATCAAGATTGTAGTGAAAACCAACCTTTAAATCTTTTGCTACATTGTATAGATATATTGAACTGTTTTGATCATCTACTATGATTGCACTATTGTTATGTTTGTATATAGGTATTATATCTTTTAGTTTAATTGTTTCTTTTATATCCTCAATCTCATATAGGTGTTTTATGCTGTTTGTATTTTTGGTTTTTGGTTTTATTTTGAATCTTTTTTTTGTATCAAAATGTGCAAATACTGGTAGGTGGTCTGAGTATCTGTTTTGAATTTTTCTATTTTTGTATAGATAATATGGCTTAAACACTTTAAAACTTCTATCTACATAGGATATGCCCTTGTTGTCAAATAAAGTTTTTGCCAATATGATATTGTCTGGTGTATTAAAATTGCCCTTAAAGATATAGCTAAACCTATCTCTTCTATCTGTATCTAACCAACAGTTATAATGAATTTTTTGATAATATGGTGATATTTTGGTGATATTTTGTTTGGTTATAAACTTACCATCTATTGTGGTATTTAAAATATGATTTATGCCAGTTATTCCGTATGTATTGTTTAGTTTTTTATTGTTTTTGAAACTAAACACTTCGTTGTAGTTTGAATTTAAGTCACCTACAATTATATAATCCATATCCTCATCTAATCTTTTTATATCATCTACTAACGATATAGCATATGGCACTCTTGAACTCTCTTGTGCTCTTTTTGACCTCCAATGGTTTGTATATACTATCAATTTTTGATTCTCTATCTTTATGGTTGATTTTAAAATATCTCTTGATTTTTTATTGTGTTTTTGGACTGTTATTATATCATTTGATACGATTTTAAAGCGACTCAATATAGACAAGCCTATAGGACTATCTGCTCTTTTATAAAAATAGGTATATTTATAAGATGGTATAACTCTTTTTATCTCATCTAAGATAGATCTATTTTCAACCTCTTGTAAAGATACTATATCAAGATCCATATCTTTTAAGACTTGGGTTATGTTTTTTAACTTTTCTTCGTAGTCATAACTATACCATTGGCCTCTTTTTTGTTTGATATCTTCGTATTCTTTGCCTTGAATTTTGTCATCAAAAAGATTTTTGACATTGTAGCTACCTACTTTAAACTCTAATGCATCTGCAAAACAAAAGAGCAAGATGTAGAAAAGTAGATATTTTTTCATAATAGTTTTAGATAATCATCGTATGATAAAGTAGTAGTTCCTTCTGTTTTTGCTTTTGCTAATTTGCTTCCACTATTTTGACCATATATCAAAAAATGAGTATTTGATGATATGCTTGATCCTATTTTTGCTCCTAGATTCTCAAGATTTTTTTTAATTACTGAGCGATTTACTGGCATCGTACCAGTGAGGACTACTCTTTTGTCTTTAAAGATGTTGTTTTTTATCTCTTTTATCTTTAACTCTTTTGGTTTGATAGTGTTTATAAGCTTAGCAATAAAAGATCTATTTATCTCTAAAAACTCTACTAAACTATTTGCTATCTCATCTCCAAAACCATCAATTGCTACTATATCATCTTTTGAAACATTTACAAAACCAAGAGAAAACTTTTTTGCTATTGTAAGACTAGCTACTTCACCTATATGCTCTATAGATAAACTGTTGATAAATCTATCAAGTGGCATATTTTTGCTATTTTCAATAGCTTCCAATAGATTGTTTATCTTTTTATCCTTAAAAGTTTCAATGCCTACGAGTTTATCATAAGTTATATTGTAAATATCTAAAATATCTTTTATGACACCTTGCTTTATGAGAGTTTTGACTATATTAGACCCAAGTCCTTGGATATTTGCACAATTTTTACTTGCAAAATGTATTATGCTATTTTGCAATCTATCTTTGCAGTTTAAGTTTTGGCATTTTAGCAAAATATCTTCTTGAAGTAGTAGTTTATCACAAGTTGGGCAAAATTTTGGTTTGATTATGTTTTCTTCAACACCAGTTCGTCTATCTTGCAACACTTTTATCACTTTTGGTATGATATCGCCACTTTTATGCACTACTACACTATCGCCTATCTTTAATCCTAATTTTTCTATCTGTTTAAAATTGTGCAAAGATGCTTTTGCTACGGTAGAGCCATCTATCAAGACAGGTTCAAGTATAGCTACAGGTGTGATAACTCCTGTTCGTCCAACTTGAAGTAAGATGCCATTTAGTTTTGTAGTTTTTTCTACTGCTGGAAACTTATATGCACAAGACCATTTTGGATATTTGACAGTCCAGCCTAAAGCTGTATGATGTTTTATATCATCATATTTTATCACCATACCATCAAGTCCTATGTCAATATTATCTTTTATCTTTATCATTTTGTTATAAAACTCTATTATATCATTTTTGTTTTTACAAACTTTTTTTATAGGTGCTTCTTTAAACCCAAGAGTATATAAAAACTTAAAAATATCTGATATCTTGTCCATTTTGAGACTATTGTGCCCTACTCCCCAAGCTACAAAATACAACTTTCTTTTTGATGTTATAGAGCTATCAAGTTGTTTTAAACTTCCAGCAGCACAGTTTCTAGGGTTTGCAAAAAGCTGTTTGCCATCTTTTTCTCTTTGAATGTTCAACAGATGAAAATCACTATTTTTGATCACAACTTCGCCTCTTATCTCTATAGTTTTATCGTGATTTATTGTTTGAGGGATTGATAAGATTGTTTTTGCATTGTTTGTGACATCCTCTCCTGTTTTGCCATCACCTCTTGTGATAGCTTTGAAAAGTTTGCCATCTTTGTATATAAGGTTTAAGCTTACTCCATCATATTTTGGTTCACATATAAAATCACTATGACCTACTATCTTAAAAGCCCTTTGTATCCATCTGTCTAATTCATCATCGTCAAATATATCTTCTTGTGACCACATAGGGGTTATGTGAGATGATTTTTCAAACTTTTCTAATACACCTGCTCCTACTTTTAGAGTTGGAGAGTTTGGGTCTATATCTTGTGGATATCTCTTTTCATATTCGACTATGAGTCTATTTAACTTGTCATATTCATCATCTGTAGCAGATAAATCATCATACTTATAATAATCATCTGCCCATTTTATAAGCTGTTTGACAGAAGCTTTATATTGCTCTTTTGTCATTTTGTTGGCGATATAGAGTATATGCCCATATTGACTTTTTCATCTTTTTTTATATTTTGTCCGTTTGATACAACAAGCTGTTTGTTTATCTCATAAACTATAACATCTTTACCATCTATGATACGAAAATCAATAGCTTTTGCTGTAACTTTTGGCTTTTTTGACAAACTATAACTTAACACATCGTTTATCTCATAATCATTTATAATCAAACCATCATCAAGGATAATATTTCTACTAGCTAGTGTATAAACTTCTGTTATATTGTGTGTAACCATAAGTGTAGTGGTGTCAAATTTTTTATGAAATTTTTTTATCATATATTGTAAATTTTGTGCTGTTTTATTGTCAAGCGATGAAAATGGTTCATCCAAAAGTAGTAGTTTTGGTTTGTTCATCAAAGCTCTACATACTGCAACTCTTTGTTTTTGACCTCCACTTAAATTATCTGGATATACTGTTTGATACTTAAACATATCAGCAGTTTCAAGCAGATATTTTGCCAAACCTGCATCTTTTTTGGCATACAATAGATTGTCAATTACTGACATATTTGGAAACAGTGTATACTCTTGAGATACAAAACCTAAAGCTCTTTTGTATGCAGGCACAAATGTTGTTTTGTCTTGCCATATGTTATTAAATGAAGCAATAGTTCCAGAACTCTTGGTTAAACCTGCTATTGTCCTCAATAGTGTAGTTTTGCCACTTCCACTCAATCCACTGATAGCCACAAACTCACCTTGACGGATATCAAATGAAACATCAAGTAAAAAATCATTAAATCTCTTTTCTATATCTACAGTTATCATACAAACCTCTTTTTAGTGCGATTAAATATATAGACAAAAACCAAAACCAAAAAGCTAAGTGTCAACAATATAGCACTATATATGTGAGCATTTTGATAATCCATAACCTCCACCATCTCATATATGGCTACTGATGCTACTTTTGTCTCATGTGGTATGCTACCACCTACCATAAGAACTACACCAAACTCGCCAACTGTGTGAGCAAATGTGATCACAATAGCAGTGACAATAGCTGGTTTGATGTTTGGTAATACAACTTTTATGATTGTTTTAAACTTTTTTTTGCCACATAGATAGCTAGCTTCAAGTAAATTTTTGTCAATTGATTCAAACCCTGCTTGAAGTGGCTGAACCATAAAAGGCAAACTGTATATAAAACTAGCTACAACAAGTCCATTGAAACTAAAAAGCAAAGAGATATCAAAATATGTTTGCAAAAATATACCCAAAGGTGAGTTTTGACTCAATAAAACGATGAGATAAAATCCAAGCACAGATGGAGGCAATATAATTGGCAATGCTGTCAAAGCTTCAAGCACTGGTTTTATTCTTGATTTTGTTTGTGAGAGATACCATGCAAATGGCATAGTAAATACAAATAGGACAATAGTTGTAACTGATGCTAATTTAAACGACAAAACAAATGGTGCAAAATTTACATTATTTAATATATCTATCATAAACTATTGTATCCAAATTTGCTTAATAATGCTTTGGCCTCTTTTGAAAATAAAAAATCAAAAAATAGGCGTGTTGATTCTTTGTCATTTATCTGCACTGCTGATTGTTTAATAGGAGTGTAAAATGAGCTGTCTATATCAATATAGTTTAGATTGTATTTATATTTTTTAAATATATTTGTATATATTGCTGATTTGTTGATGATTGCCATATCTGTGGAGTTTATAGCATACAAAACTGTCTGCGATATAGATGAGCCATAGACTAACTTATCTTTTACCTTATCGTATAGTTTTGTATTTTTAAGAACTTCCAATGAAGCTTTGCCATATGGGGCAGTAGCTGGGTTTGCTATAGCTATACGATTTACATCTTTATCAAGTAGATGGTTTATTGCTTTATCAAATTTTATCTGTTTTTGACTAAATAGCACCAATTTGCCCGTAGCATATGGTTTTGGCTTGTGTGTGGTGATATTTTTGTCAAATAAAGCTTGTGGATATATAGTATCTGCTGATACAAATATATCATAATCTGCACCTTTTAAGATTGTGGCATATAGTTTGCCACTGCTTGATACTGTGGTTCTTATCTTTATATCTTTGTGTTGTTTTAAAAAGCTATTTTTAAGTTCATTTATAACAAAACTCATATTTGAAGATACTGCTATATTTATACTATTTGCTACTAACATCGATGAAAAAATGATCACAAATACAAAATAGTTCACAATTTATCCTTTTTAGAGTTGATTTTATATATTGTATCTAATTTACCTTAAAAAATTATTGGAGGTGCTCTTAAGTTTATTTGGATAAAATGTAAAAATAGGAGTAACAATATGAAAAAACTTTTTTTAATCATAGGAGCACCAGGAAGCGGCAAAACAACAGATGCTGAGATGATAGCACAAAACAACGAAAATATCACACACTATAGCACTGGAGATATGTTTAGGGAGCAGATAGCATCAAAGAGCGAACTTGGAGCGATTATCAACAAATATGTAAGTGCTGGAAACTTAGTTCCTATAGATATTGTCATCAAAACAATCGTAGATGCACTAAACAAAGCTCCTACAAATGTTGTGATTATAGATGGATACCCACGAAGCAACGAACAGATGATAGAGCTTGATAATTATCTTAACAATGATACCAATATCAAACTCGTAAGTGTCATAGAGGTAGTCGTATCTGAAGAGACAGCATGTGACAGAGTGCTAGGACGAGCAAGAGGCGAGGATGACAATGTTGAAATATTTAACAATCGTATGAAAGTATACAATCAACCATTAGAAGATATTCAAAACTTTTATCAAACTAAAAACCTACTACACAAAGTAGATGGCGAACGAACAATAAACGAGATAGTCAAAGATATTCAAAAACATTTAGAACAAAAAGGTATCAAAAATAGCTAATTTTCATCACTATCTATGATGATAGTCGTAGATACATTGCCTCTTGGGTTAAATACAGCTTTTATATTTAAATGTTTTGGTGCAAGTTTACTGTATAAAGTATCAAAAATCAAGTTTGTAGCATCTTCATGTGAGATATAGTTTTGTGCAAAACTGTTGATATATAGTTTTAGAGCTTTTAGTTCTATGACCAATTTGTCTGGCTTGTATGAGAGATAAATAGTAGCAAAATCAGGATAACCGCTTCTTGGACATCTGCACATAAACTCTGGTAGAGTTATTTTGATATTATAATTTTTTCTATGTTTGTTTTCCCAAAAGTTTTCAGTCAAATTTATGTCAAACTGATCTATCTCTTTTTCTCCATATCTCATATCTTGTCTAAAACTCCTACACAGTTAAGCTCTTTAAATGCTTTGGTCACTCTGTTTGCCATAGAAACTTGAGCATCTCTTAACCATACTCGTGGATCATAATAAGCTTTATTTGGCTTATTTTCACCCAGTGGGTTGCCTATTTGTGACTGTAGAAACTCTTTGTTGTTTTTCTCAAACTCTTTTACTCCACTCCAAAAAGCCCACTGTGTATCGGTATCTATATTCATCTTAATCACACCATAAGATATAGCTTCTTCTATCTTCTCAAGCTCACTTCCACTGCCTCCGTGAAATACAAAATCAACTGGTTTGTCATCTTCTAATTTTAGATTATTTTTGATAAACTCTTGACTATTTTTAAGTATCTTAGGGGTCAATTTTACATTGCCGGGCTTATAAACTCCATGAACATTTCCAAAACTAGCAGCTATAGTAAAATTGCCATCTGTTTGGCTCAATTTTTCATATGCATACTGGACATCACTTGGCTGTGTATACAAAAGAGAGTTATCTATATGAGTATTATCCACTCCATCCTCTTCTCCGCCTGTTATGCCAAGCTCTATCTCAATAGAGAGATCAATTTTTTTGAATCTCTCAAGATAATCTACACATATAGCAACATTTTCTTCAAGTGGTTGAACACTCAAATCAAGCATATGGGAGGTAAAAAGCGGCTTTCCTGTATGTTTAAAATATCTTTCTCCCTCTTTAAGTAGTCCATCTATCCAAGGTAGCAATTTTTTGTTTGCATGGTCTGTATGAAGCACTACTGGCACTTGATAATATTTGGCAACATTGTGAATATATTTTGCACCAGCAACTGCTCCTGCGACATCGCTATCAATAGCAGGACACCCTTTTCCTATAAAATGTTTTGCCCCACCATGACTAAACTGCAATATCACTGGCGAACGAGCCTTAGATGCACTTTCAAGCACTGCGTTTATTGATTCACTATTTACAACATTGACTGCAGGTATAGCAAAATTTAGCTTTTTTGCTAAACTATAGAGTTCTTTTGCTTGTTTTGAATTCAAAACACCAATTAAATTTTTTTGCATGAGTATTACTTACTTGATTGATATATTTGCTGTTTTTTTAAGCACATCAACTCTTTTGTCTATAACTTTCATAAGTTTTCGTTCAGCTAATATTTTTTGGATTTTTATTTTTGAGTCATCAAAACTTGCAACACCACGAGATTTTTTATCTTCAAGATATATAATATGGTAGCCAAAATTTGTCTTCACTGGAACTTTGCTATAGGTGCCTTTTTTCAATTTGCTAGCAGCTTTTGAAAACTCTGGCACCATTGATTTTGGTTCAAACCAACCTAGGTCGCCACCATTTTTACCTGATGGTCCTTTTGAGTGTGATTTTGCAAATGCTATAAATGCAGATTTTTTATTTGAACTTTTATTTATCTTATTTATCAAATCTTTCGCTTCACTTTGAGTATCTAACAGTATATGTCTTGCTTTTAGCACCTCTTTTTGTGTGAAACTTTTTCTGTTTTTGTTGTAAAAATCTTTTTGCTCTTTATATGAAATTTTGATTTTTTTCATTTTTTGTTGCATCCAATACTCTAAAAGCAATCCTTCTTTTAGGTCATTTAGGGCTTCTTTAAACTCTTTTTTGTTTGCAACACCTGATTTCATAGCATCTTTGACTAATAATTTTCTTTTTACTATTTGATCAATTATTTTTTTCTTATCATTTTGAGGCAACATATTTAAATCTATTGGCCTACCTAGAAGCACTTGAACATCTTTGTCTGTAATTTTATCTCCATTTACATGTCCATAATTTTCTCCTGCTACAATTATTGTAGACAACACCACCATATATATTAATATCTTTTTCATATTTATCCTTTTTATTGTTGAACCAGATGGTTCAATTGTTGAGACTACATCAAAGTAAACAATTTTATAACTTTGAGATAATAGTGAGGATTTTACAAAGCAAATTTTCTTTGAGAACCTCTTTTTATATCTATTTTTACTACAATGTAATCTTATTATATCAAATATTACTTAAAAGATAGTTTAACAATCAAATATAGTTTGTAAGATAAAGAAAAGTTTGAGAAATTTTTTTGGTTGTAAAATCTATATAACAACATTTAAAGATATTTTACCTTTAGTTGCTTAAGAGTATCAAAAAAAAGTTTTTGCAGCTAATTTGTAGTTAATTTGGATATATAAATAGTTTATTACAAATATTTTATCACTTAAGAAGTTTTTATAAATATCGGCAAGTTACTATATGAGATAGAGTATTTTATCAGTACAGCTTGATTGTTTCAAGCTTAAATTCGACACGACTTTAAGTTGTCGTGTCGCTTTTTTTATGCTCTACCAGCAAGCATTCCGTATACAGTCATAGGTTTCAATAAATAAAATTTAAGCAACCACCATATATATCTCTCTTGAGTTGGGTCAAGCATAGAGATAGCAGCCGCATTTGAGCCATCGCCAGTAGCTTTTGATGCCCAGTTAAACTCTGCTAACATAACAGTCCCTATACTTGTAATTAGTGGACAAACTGTGTATCCATCAAATTTGTCGTTTGTTTTTGGTATAGAACCTGTTTCAAGGTATGACAAGACATTGTTTACTACAACTTTGTATTGTTTTCTAGCTGTTCCACCTGTTTTTCCCATAGGTACAGCAGCTATATCACCCAATGCAAAAACATTGTCAAATTTAACATGTTGTAAAGTCTCTTTGTTTACAGGCACCCAACCTTTTCCTGAACCAATTGGAGAGTTTCCTATCTCATCTGGAGCTTTCATAGGTGGAGTTACATGAATAAAATCAAAAGGAACTTCAACTCTCTCATGTGTAGTGATCATATCGTATTCTTTAAGGTCTTCATCATAAGCACCTTTCTTTTTGCCATGTTTGTCAAATATTGCAACTTGGTTTTCAATCGCTACAAGATTGTGTTTATATGACCATTTCATACCTTCTCTTTCAAATTGGCTAACTATTGCATTGTGATAGTTTTTGATTCCAAACATCGCTCCACCATTTGGATAGAAGTGTAAGTCAGCATTTTTTCTAGCACCTGCATCTTTTAGTCTATCATTTGCAAGATACATTATCTTTTTTGGAGCACCTCCACATTTGATAGGTGTATTTGGGTGTGTAAATACACCTTTAACTTTTTTGCCTGATTTGGCACTTGCGATAAACTTCTCCATATTTTTCCATGTAGCTTGAGCACCGTCTGCTGTATATATAGATGATACACCTTTTGCATTTAATTCACTGACCAATGCACTATTGTCACCAGATGAATAAACTTCACCAGCTGCTTCAAGACCTTTTATGGCACCATAGTTTAGTTTAACACCTGCTGCTATTATCAAGACATCATATTTAACTGCTGTTCCTTTATCTGTAGTGACTACATTGTTAACAGGGTCAAAAGTCATCGCTTTTTCTTTGTAAACTGTTGTGTTTGAAGGAACAAAATCATCTCTTTTGTATAAAATATCTGATTTATCCCAAAGACCAGCACCTACAAGTGTTTGCCCTGGTTGATAACTACATGAGCTAGCTTCTGGTTCTATGATAGATATCTTCAAATCAGATGCATTGTTTCTAAGTCTTGCAGCGGTTGACATACCTGCCAAGCCACCACCTATGATAAGAACATGCCCTTTTGCATCGCTAGCTTTTAACTCAGTTGCTGTAGCTGTTGAACTACCAAAAGCTACACCAGCAGTGCTAAGCCCCATCATCTTCATAGCATCTCGTCTACTGATCCCTTTCTCTTTTAAGATAGAGTCCAATTGCTCCAAATCTCTCTTCAAATTCCTATTTTTCATACTTATCCTTTTTTTTAAGATTTTTCATTTTATCATAATTTTTATTACATATAGCTTAAGCAGTATTATTTTAACTTAAGATAATCTTCTTTTGAGTTTATATTTGTAAAATATATCTCATTTGTAAAATATATCTCTTTTGTTTGAGAGATATCTATGAGTTTTTTTATCTTGTGTTGGTTTTTTGATAACAAAATTTTTATCTTGTCATTGATTGAAACATCAAAGATACCAAAAAGGTTGTGAGTGGTTCTTTGTGTTTTAGCTATGGTTATTTCTGCATTGGTGCAATCATATATAAACCTATTGTATATATTTGCTGTCGCCAATGGAGTATCGACTGGAACTACAAAAAACTTTTCTATATCTTTTCTTATAAAAAACTCAACAATTGAATCTAAAGCTACCAATGGTGAGTATATATCTTGATTGTCAACTATTAGTTTGTATTTATCATACTTATAAGCATTGTTTTGTTTGCAAGATACAAATATATTTTCAAACACACCATCAAGTTGATCATAAAGATATGAAAAGATAGTTTTCTCTTTTTTAAATGGCAACATAGCCTTATCTTCACCCATTCGGCTTGATTTGCCACCAGTTAAAACTACACAAGGGAGTTTTGAATTTTTATTTGTCATCTTGTGAAAGTTGATTTTCTATAAACCTTTGAATATCCTTTTTTTGTATATCTCTTTTTAAAGCTTCATCAAAATATTTTTCAACTTTGAATCTATATTTTTCATAAGAGAAAAAAGCAAAATGCACCGGCCAACTATCTTTTATCCTTTTTTCAAGCACAGCATCAAAAAGCCACTCTTTAAAGACACCAAAAAATGAAAAGACAAATGAGGTAAATACAATTGCCACTATGATAGATAGATGACAATCAACTTTAGCAAATAAAATATGTGAAAAATATGCCAAAGGGATTACAACAATATGTAACAATAGAAAAAAGACTACATATGCTCTTTTGTGTATCAACCTGACACCTATTTCTAAATTTTTTGTAAGCATTCCATCATTAAACCTTTTGTTTGCTAACAATAGGTCATAATACAACACTGGCGAACTTGAAATTTTGAAAACAAAATTGATGATATTTAACTTTAATTTTTCTATCATATGAGTATCCTTTTTTCTCTATTTTAACATATTTAACTTTATTGTGATAAAATAACTAAAATTTAAAGGAAAATTATGGCAAAACTTTTTGGAACAGATGGTGTAAGAGGTAAAGCAGGTGAGTTTCTTGATGCTAATACTGCTTTAAAATTAGCTCAAAGTGTAGGAATATATTTTAAAACCAACAGCAAAGAGAAAAGAGGCAAGATGTTGCTTGGCAAAGATACAAGGCGAAGTGGATATATGATAGAAAATGCCTTAGTAAGTGGTCTTACGAGTGTTGGTTTTGATGTGATACAAATAGGCCCAATGCCAACTCCAGCTATAGCATATCTGACACAATCTATGAGATGTGATGCTGGAATTATGCTAAGTGCTTCACACAACCCATACGATGATAATGGTGTGAAATTTTTCAATTGTCATGGCGACAAGCTTACAGGTGATATTGAAAAAAAGATAGAAGATATATTTCAAAATGACAAATTGATAAAAAAATCTTTGCAAATTGACAAACATATAGGAAAAGCAAAAAGAATAAACGATGTCATAGGCAGATACATAGTATCTATAAAAAGTTCATTTCCTATAAATAAAAATCTTGAAAAATTAAGAATTGTATTAGATTGTGCAAATGGAGCTGGATATTTAGTCGCCCCAACCATATTAGAAGAGTTAGGGGCTGAATTGATAGTGATCAACAATACACCAGATGGTTTTAATATAAATGAAAACTGTGGTGCTATGTATCCACAAAATCTCGCAAAAGAGGTAAAAAAAGTTCGTGCAGATATAGGTATAGCACTAGATGGTGATGCTGATAGAGTAGTAATTGTAGATGAAAATGGCGATACAGTAGATGGCGATAAACTCATAGGTGCATTAGCTGTATATCTAAAACAAACCAACAAGCTTATATCAAACAATATAGTAGCTACAGTTATGAGCAACAAAGCACTTGAGCTCTATCTTAAGAAAAACGATATGAATCTTATAAGATGTGATGTTGGCGACAAACATGTGTTAGATACTATGAAAAAAGTAGATTCGAACTTTGGTGGTGAACAAAGTGGACATGTAGTTTTTAAAGATTTTGCAAAGACAGGCGATGGGTTGGTTACTTCTCTTCAAGCTATGGCGATGATGATAAAGAACGATATAAAAGCTAGCCAAGCATTCAATCCATTTGAACTATCTCCACAAATAGTTAAAAGCTTTACAGTAATCAAAAAAACAAAACTAAAAGATATAGACAAACTAAACAATATCACAGACGAATTAGAAAAACACGATATAAGAAGTTTGATACGATATTCAGGCACAGAAAACAAAATAAGAGTTCTCATAGAGGGCGACGATAGAGAGATTTTAGACCAATATATGTTTAAAATTGAAAAGATAATCAAAGAAACATTGTGTTAAAAAAACTAACTATAGTTTTGATTGTCGTATCTGTTTTATTTTTCATAGACCAATATATCAAGATGATTTTTGTAAATGGTTTTGAATTTTCCGGTGAGTGTATATCTTTGGTTTTAGTCTACAATAAAGGTGTAGCTTTTAGTATGTTTTCTAGTTTGGCCGAATATCTTAAGTATATTCAGCTATCTATACTTTTTGCAATATTGTTATATCTTCTATCAAATCCAAATATTTTTGGTAGTTATTATATAGCTATATCACTTATATTTTCAGGAGGTTTAAGCAATATATACGATAGGTTTATCCACGAAGGAGTGGTTGATTATGTATATTGGCATTGTGGATTTGATTTTGCTATATTTAATCTTGCAGATGTTTTGATAGATATAGCTATAGTGCTTATAGTTGTCCAACATTGGATAAATAACAAACAAAAAGCTACATAAACTACTCTTTTTAAACTTATTTGGATATAATGGAAAAAAATCAAAGGAATAATATGAAAAAAGATATACACCCAGAGTTTAAAACTTGCGAAATTTCTTGTGCTTGTGGAGCAAGCTGGAGTTCAAAATCAAATGTTCAGACACTTAAACTTGATGTATGTTCATCTTGCCATCCATTTTTCACAGGTGAGAGAAATGTAGTAGATGCGACAGGAAGAATAGACAAATTTAAACAAAAATACAATATGAAATAAACTCTTGCTTACATTTATCCCCACTCCTATAGGAAATCTTGAAGATATATCATATAGAGCAGTGAGGGTTTTAAGCGACTCTATCTTGGTGCTTTGCGAAGATACAAGAGTATCCAAAAGACTTTTTAGTCTGCTTTCAAAAAAGTTAAATATAGATTTTGATATAAAAAACAAAAAGTTTATATCTTTACACTCACACAACGAACAACAGTTTATAGAGAATCTTACAGATGATTTTTTTGTTCAAACCAATGCTGTCTATCTTACAGATGCTGGTATGCCTACAGTTAGTGACCCTGGAGCTAAGCTTGTGCACTATTGTCAAAAACAAAATATAGAGTTTGAGATATTGCCAGGGGCGACTGCTTGTACTTTAGCATATGCTTATAGTGGATTTTTGACAAAAGAGTTTTTATTTTTTGGTTTTTTAGATATCAAACAACAAAACAGAATAACCCAACTTAAAAAGATTGTCAACGATGGTTTTGCGACAGTTATATACGAATCACCCAAAAGAGTTATGAAACTATTAGATGAACTGATATCTATAAACTACCAAAAAGATATATTTGTAGCTAAAGAGTTGACCAAAATATACGACAGTAGATATTATGGTAGTGTAGATGAGATATACCAAAAACTTAAAGATGAAACTATCAAAGGCGAATGGGTAGTGGTATTAGATGCAAAACCACCTACAAAAACCACTCCAATATCTGTAGAGGATATCGCCAAATTGGATATACCCCCTAAAACAAAAGCAAAACTTTTATCTAAGCTTACTGGCAAAAATACAAAAGAGATATATAAAGAGCATATCTAAAAGGTAGTATTAGACGATGGTTTTAAACCAACATTTATATAGACCTATTCTTATCACACAATAGCATCTCAATAGCCACTCTACCTATCATCTGGGCATTGTCGCTACAATAACCTAACTTTGGTGTGAGTAGTTCAATATTGCCAAACTCATCTAAAAGAACTTTAATCTTTCCTATCAAGTATTGATTTGCACTCGCACCGCCTACTATTGCAAATCTTTTTATATCTGTTGATTTTAGATATTTTTTTAGCTTCATAGTGATATGTCTTGTCGCTGACTTTTGAAAAGAAGCCGATATATCCATCTGGTCTTGTTTGTTTTGTTTCTCTAATTTTTGTATAGCCAATCGAACTGCATTTTTAAGGCCACTATAACTAAACATAATATCAGGCGACTGTCTAAGCGGGACAGGAAAATCAAATCTATTCTCATCGCCACCTTTTGCATATCTTTCAACTATAGGACCACCTGGATACCCAAGACCCAACATCTTTGAAACTTTGTCAAAACTTTCACCAAAACTATCATCTATAGTTTTGCCTATTGTTTTGATATCATTTAAACTATTAACTTCCATAAGTTCAGTATGTCCACCAGAAACCAACAAAACTGTAAGTGGTAGTGTTACTTGTTTTTCAATAAACAAAGAATATATATGTCCTATAAGATGGTTTACCTCAATTAGTGGTATATCTTTTGATATGCTTATAGCTTTTGCCATAGCAATACCCTCTACAAGTGATACTTTTAAACCAGGTGTTGTAGTAACTGCGACTGCTTTTATGTCGTCAAGAAACTCTAAACAATCTTCAAGTATGTTTGGCAAAAATTTAAGATGAAGCCTGCTGGCAAGTTCTGGCACTACCCCACCATACTTATCGTGATATGACTCTTGTGATAGCTTTTTGCTAAATAGTACTTTTTTTGTTTTGATAGATGTGATAGCTATACTGCTATCATCGCAACTAGATTCGATAGAGAGTATCATCAGATAGTTTTGCTAAATCTTCTTTTTTGTTCTGGTGTTGTTTGTAGATATTTGTCAAAACACATAGATATATTTCGTATAAGCATTGCCCCTGTCTCATTTGCTTTGATGGTTTTGTCATCAATAGTTATCAAGTTAACATTTTTAAACTCTTCTAACAACACTATTTCAGCTTTAAAATAATCCTCAAACGATATATCAAAAGTTTTTTCCAATCTTTTGATATCCAATGAAAAGTTTGACATAAGCTCCATGATGACAAACTGTCTTAGCTCATCATCTTTGTCAAGCTTGTATCCCTTAAAGACTGGCAAACTGCCACTATCTATCGCTTTTTCATAATCATCAAGTTTTTTATAGTTTTGGACATAATAATCTTTGCCCTCCCCTATAGATGTAAGCCCTATTCCTACAAGTTGAGCTCCACCTTTTGTAGTGTATCCTTGAAAATTTCTATGCAACTCTCCTTTGTTGATAGCTTTAAACAGTTCATCGTCTGGTTTGGCAAAATGATCCATACCTACCATCTTGTAACCTTTTTCAACAAAGAAACTTATGGTATCTTTAAGTATCTGCAGTTTTACAGATGGCGGAGCAAATGTTGTCTCATCAAACTTTCGCTGTGTTTTCATAAGCCACGGAACATGTGCATAGTTAAATACCGCTAATCTATCTGGATTTAGTTTTATAATCTTTGAAAGTGTATCTTGAAAACTCTCTTTAGTTTGAAAAGGCAAGCCATATATCAAATCAACATTTATAGAGTTAATTCCTGCATCTCTTGCAATAGTTACTACATTTTTAGTAGTTTCAAATGGCTGGATTCTGTGTATTGTTTTTTGAACCTTTTCATCCAAATCTTGTACCCCAAAACTGATACGATTTAGGTTTGATTTTATCATCACATCCATATGCTCTTTTGAGAAAAATCGCGGATCAACTTCACAACTAATCTCAGCATCTTCAGCAAAATTTGGAAATGTTTCGTATATCGCTTCATATACTTCATTTAGCTCATCTGGCGATAAAAATGTAGGTGTTCCGCCACCAAAGTGTAGTTGAGTTACCAATCTGTTTGTATTAAGGTATTTTGACAATATCTTTAACTCTTTTTTAAGATAGGATATATATCTGCTCTTTTTTTCATCTTTGCTTGTAAATATCACATTGCACCCACAAAAATAGCAAGCACTTCTACAAAATGGTATATGGAGATACAAAGATAGCGGTGTATTGTCTGTTTGGTTTTGATACTTTTGTATCAAATCATCTTGAGTAAAATTTTCATGAAACATAGGTGCAGTTGGATAACTTGTATATCTAGGACCTGGTCGGCTATATTTTTCAAACTTTTTAAAATCAATCATTTTGTACCTTGTTTCTCTTATATTATCACAATATCCTTAAATGCACCTGTGCAAAACTAATTTGACAATATAGATGCGACAGTCACCACTGCTGTTTGGCTTGTAAGTATATTTTGGTTTTTTAAGCCTACTATTTTATCTGTTTTAAACATATTTATCTCATCTTTATGCAAACCACCTTCACAACCTACAAGAATTGTTTTTATGGTATCTTTGTGGTTTAAGATAGTATTTGATGAAAAGTTCAAGATATAACTATCTTGATAACTATCTAAAAAGAGTCTCGTACTGTCAAACTGTTCTATCTTCATCTTGTCGATTCTGCCACATTGACAGCAAGAGTTGATTAGAAGTTTTTCTATTTTGTCTCTATCAATTTTGTAGTTTTTTTGTGAATATGCACAATAAACAAATGACAACTTATCAACTGAGAGTTGATTTAAGATAGCTATATATCTATATATATCTTTTGGGTCTATTATGCACCAAGCTATATGTATATACGGTTTGGGTTTAATGTTGGTTTTGATAGTATCTATTAGTAATAATGTAGCATTGTTTTTACCTATATCCTCTATTTGATAACTATAAAGAAGATTGTCATTTAGGTTTCTAAAGTTTAGTTTTTGATTTTTATCTACTCTTCTTATTTTAAATATATGTTTATATGTTTGACCATCTATTGTCAGGTTTTTCGAACCACTCTTTTGGTGATAATAAAACTGCATCTAATAGTTTATAAAAAAGAGATGATAGAGACAACCACTATCAAAACTGCTTGCATATATGTTATATTTTTTGCATATTTGATAAAACTATTTTGAAGTTCAAATTCATTTGAACGAATCACTCTTAATCTTTTGTATCGTTTTATTTCACTAATCATTATAAATAGTGAAGCAAATATCATAAGCAAAACTACCAAACCAATATTGTGCAAATAAGCAGAGACCAATGCACCTGTATAAGCTATAGATGCATTTACAAAATGAAAAAAAGGTGTCATTTTAGAATAATAAATCTTAAGTTTATTTATATCTTTGTAGGTTGATAGTTTAAAATAGTTTAAGACTATCAAACCTACGAGCAAAAATATTGTAAATATATGAAAAGATATCGGTTGGCTCATCAACTCCATGGTATCTTAACTACTTTGATTTTAACAAATTTTTAAATTTTGTATACATCTCGCTTAAAAAATGTTGAGCTTCATTGCCTATCTTTTTAGCTTCTTGTGTTGTCTTTTTTGCTACTTCGCTATTTATAGCTTCTTTGAAGTTTCTTTCAAGTTGGTTATATCCATCTACAAAAGCCTCTTCTGCTTTTTTTGAGTATTTTTTCAAATCATCAGCTACTTTTGTATGGCTGTTTGCTTCAAGAACTTTTTTGACCGCTTTGCCTATATCAGCAGGTGATACTACCACTTTGACACCTGCTTTTTTCAAAGCATCCATCTTCTCTTTTGCAGTTCCAGCACTTCCGCTTACAATAGCTCCTGCATGACCCATAGTTTTACCTTTTGGAGCTGTTTGTCCAGCTATAAATGCCACTACAGGTTTGCTTATGTTCTCTTTTATATATCTTGCAGCTTGTATCTCAAGATCGCCGCCAATCTCACCTATCATAACGATAGCTTCAGTATCATCATCCTCTTCAAACATAGCTAGCAATTCTATATATGACAATCCTATGATAGGATCACCACCAATACCAACAGCAGTAGTGATACCATATCCCTCGTTACAAACTTGATTTGCTCCTTCATATGTCAAGGTTCCTGATTTTGATATCAAACCTACATTGCCTTTTTTAAATACAGCTCCAGGCATAATACCTATTTTGCACTCATTTGCTGTTATGACACCAGGACAGTTTGGTCCTATTGTTTTCATACCCATTTTGTTTGCATAACTTTTTGCTTTTTGCATATCTTGAACTGGTGCACCTTCTGTGATGATGACAGCGAGCTCAATACCAGCATCGGCAGCTTCCATAACTGCATCTGCTACAAAAGCAGGTGGAACAAATATCATAGATACAGTTGCACCAGTTTTTGCGACAGCTTCTTTGACTGTATTGAATACTGGTTTTTTAAGGTGTGTTTGCCCTCCTTTGTTTGGAGTAACTCCACCTACTATTTTAGTTCCATACTCTAAACATTGTGTCGCATGAAATGTTCCCTCTTTTCCAGTGAAACCTTGGACTATCACTTTTGTGTTTTTATTTACAAGTATTGACATCTATTTATCCTTTTTTGTTGTAGTTTTTTTAACTGTTGTTTTTTTAGGTGTAGTTTTCTTTGCTACTGGTTTTTTAGTTGTAGTTTTCTTTGCTACTGGTTTTTTAGTTGTAGTTTTCTTCGCTGCTGGTTTTTTTCGTGGTTTTTTTGCTGTCAATGCTTTGACCGCTTTTTTAGCACCATCACCTAAATCATCTGCTACGATTAAGTTGCTTATCTTTGCTTGACTTAATATCTCACTTGCCTCTTTTGCATTTGTACCATCTAATCTTACGATGACTGGTACATTGACTTTGGTTATTTTAGTAGCTTCTATTATACCATTTGCTATCCTATCACATCGCACAATTCCGCCAAATATATTTACAAATATAGCTTTGACTTTTTTGTTTTTAAGTATTATCTCAAACCCTTTAGCTACAGTTTCAGCACTCGCACTTCCACCTACATCCAAAAAGTTAGCAGGTGTTCCGCCCATATGATTTATAGTATCCATAGTTCCCATAGCAAGTCCAGCACCATTTACCATACAACCTATCTCGCCATCAAGAGCTACATAACTAAGTCCGTATTTTGATGCTTCTATCTCATCTTTGTCCTCTTCGCTCAGATCTCTCATAGCCTCTATTTGTGGCTGTCTATACAAAGCAGAGTTATCAAAACCCATCTTGCCATCAAGTGCCAAAAACTCACCGCTACTAGTTTTAACCAGTGGATTTATCTCTATCATTTCAGCATCGTTTTCCATATATAGTTTGTAAAGTTTTGAAGCAAAACTTATGATATTTTTTTGTTCTACTTTGTCACTAATACCTAAACCAAATGCCAACTCTCTACCATGAAAACCTTGAAAACCAATAGATGGATCTACAGGTATGGTTATGATCTTTTCTGGAGTTTTTTCTGCTACTGTTTCTATATCCATACCGCCTTGAGTACTCGCCATAATCAAAGGCATCTCAAGCTTTCTATCTAAAACTACACTAAGATATAGTTCATCTTTTATATCAGCACCATCTTCTATATAAAGTTTTCTAACTTTTTTGCCCTCTTTGGTTGTTTGGTGAGTTACAAGTTGCATACCTAATATCTCATTTGATAGTGCTTCAACTTCATCTATAGATTTTGCGAGTTTAACACCGCCTCCAAGACCTCGTCCACCTGCATGTATTTGGGCTTTTACCACCCATACTGGTCCGCCTAACTTTTTAGCATTTTCTACTGCCTTTTTAACTGTAGTTGCCATCAAGCCTTTTGGTGTAGGCACATCATATTTTGCGAAAAGTTTTTTCGCTTGATACTCATGAATATTCATCTTTGCTCCTTTTTTGTTGCTGTAAAATTATATCATATTTTGCTTAAGTAAACCTCAAAAATCTCTATTGTCTCGTAAGATTTTAGAGGTTGACTTAAATTAACTCTTTTTTGGCTTTTGATATCACTTCATTTATCTTATCTTGGTAGATATCCAAATCTTGTTGTGAACTGCTTTCAAATCTTGTAACCAATACAGGTGTTGTATTGCTGACTCTTACAAGTGCCCAGCCATTTTCAAACAAAACTCTTATGCCATCTATTGTGATGATTTTTTTGATTTTTGGAAAATCTTTTTGTGGATTTTGGATATACTCTTTTATTTTATTCATAAGTTTAAATTTTAGCAAATCAGTTGTAGGAATTTTTAACTCATCTGTGTTGTAAATTTTTGGCAAACTATCGATAACTCCATCTATATCAACTTTGTTTTGTATCAACTCAAGCAATCTAAATGTAGCATATATCGCATCATCAAAACCAAAATATCTATCAGCAAAAAAGAGATGCCCACTCACTTCAACAGCGAGGTCGCTTTTGTGTTTTTTGATAGCCACTTTAAGGTTGCTATGGCCTGTTTTGCTCATGATAACCTCTCCACCATTTTTAGCTATAGTATCATACATAAGTTGTGAGCATTTTACTTCACCTATAATTTTTGGATTTTTCATCACCGAAGCAAAAATTATAGCTATCATATCACCTTTGATATTTCGTTTTTGAGTTAAAAATGCCACCCTATCTGCATCTCCATCATAAGCAAAACCGTATTTTATATCATCTTTTAAGAGTTTTTTAATATCAATTAAATTTTTCTCTTCACTTGGGTCTGGATGGTGGTTTGGAAAATCTCCATCTGGATTTTGATAGATAGCTTTATAGTTTAGTTTCAGTTTGTCAAATATCTCAGTGATGACTGTATCAGCTACTCCATTGCCACAATCTATTACAAACTTATCTTGTAGTTTTGACAAATTTGAAAACTCATTTGTCATAAACTCTACATACTTTGCCTTTGCATCGATATATTTGTGATCTGTGTTCTCCTCTATCGATATATTTTGATTTTTTATAATTTCATCTCCTAAGGTGTATATATCATCAGCAAAAAATGGTTTATTGTTTATAGATATTTTAAAACCATTGTAGTTTGGTGGATTGTGACTACCTGTTATCATCACAGTTGCATTTGGACAAATACCATCAAACTCTTGATATCCTGCAAAATAATTGACACCAGTTGCTACCATACCCATACCCAAAACTTGACAAGATGCTTTGTTTAATCCAGAAGCTAGATAGCCAAACATCTCTTTGCCATGATTTCTTGCATCGTAACCAACTGCTACAAAACTATTTTTGCCGACTCTTTTTTTTATCTGTAACCCTAAAAAATATCCCAATAGTTTAACTGACTTTTCATTTAGATCATCAGGGACGATACCTCTTATGTCATACTCTCTAAATATCTCTTTGGTGATTTTGTTACTCTTATTGGGCATCTAACAAAGTTCTGTATTGTTCCACAAAGTTATTGTCACCCTCATCTCTTGCTTTCATAGCAGTTCGTGGGTGTTCATTTAACTGACCTGTGAGCATATATGGTACTGAGTATCCCCAGTCCAATTTTTTTTCAAGCGGCACCATATACTGCTCTATAAACTTTAGTATTGGCATAAGTTTGTATTTTGGATTTTTCAAAAACCCTACAAGTAGCTCCATAGGACAGTTACCAGCACCTCTACCTAAACCTGATACAGTGACATCAAGCAGACTTGCTCCATACATCATAGCTTCAATAGTGTTTGCATATGCGAGTTGCATATTGTTGTGAGCATGGATTCCTATGGATTTATTTGAATCTTTTGCTATTTTTGAATATTTTATTGCTAATTTTTTTATCTGTTCTGGATAAAAGGAACCAAAACTATCTACAAGATATATGATATCTACAGAAGTTTTGCTTAACTCTTTAAGCACTTCATCCAATTCGTCATTCATAGCTTTTGATATAGCCATGATATTTATAGTAGTTTCATAACCCTTTTTATGAGCATCCTCTATCAATTCAATAGCCGCTGGTATTTGGTGTATATATGCAGCTATTCGAATCATATCCACTACTGAATCTTTTTTTGGTTTTAGCTCCTCTTTTACAGTTCTGCCTATATCGCTCATCACTGCTATTTTTAAGCCTGTTTTGTTTTTGCCTACTATTTTTCGTATATCCTCTTCAAAACAAAAGTTCCACTTTCCAAAATCATCAACACTTTGTATAGTTGGTGAGTTGTTTTTACCTATCTCCATATAATCAATTCCAGCTTTGACACATGTATCATAAACTCCTTTGACAAACTCATCATCAAACTGAAAGTTGTTTACCAAACCTCCGTCTCTTATGGTGCAGTCAAATACTTTTACATCTTTTCTTGACATTATCATCGTTCCTATCTTATCCATTTTGTTCCTTATCTATAAAACTTATCATCTGTTCAAAAGATTGATTGAAACTTTTCAACCCATCTGTTAGCAAATCTTTTGATATCTGATCCAAATTTATCTTAGCAGATTTCAACCTATCCATAAACTCATCACAACTTTTATCGTCTATTATATCTATTGTTTGCTTAAAGTTCTCCAAATCAATTGCATATATGGCATCAAGTGGAGCAGTATTTACACTATGTGGGTATAAAAGTTTTTGAATATAATAATCTTTTGGTAGATAATCTTGCTTGACACCAGTAGAAGCAAAAAGTGTCCTTATGTTTGGATTTTTATGTTTATTTATAGCTTTGTAGCATCTTGTAGCATTTATGATACCTACCATATCTTTTGGTATATTGTTTTTTTCACACATATCGTTGCAAACTCTATCAAACCTACTTACAAATACAGATATCACTGCTTTTGTTGGTTTGTCGGCTTTTTTCAGCCCCTCTATTAGCGATGTGGCACATTTTGAAGCTTGATCTTCATCAAATACCAAAGTAGCATTTATATTTATTCCAAGTGCAGCAAGCTCACCCATAGCTTCTATACCAGCAGGAGTTGCAGGGACTTTTATCATAAGATTGTCACAGTCTATACGACTATGTAATCTTTTCGCTTCTTCTATAGTGGCATCTTTATCATCACACAATTTAGGATCAACTTCAAAAGATATGTATCCGTCATTATAGTTTCTTTCATATAAAGAGTATAGGAGTTTTGAGGCTTTTTTTATATCTTTTATAGCGATTCTTTCATATGCTGTTTTTGGAGTATTGTGTGAATAACTTTTAGCAAGTCCTTTGTATCTTTCATTGGTTTGAAAAACCGATGAAAATATAGCTGGATTTGATGTAGCACCTTGTATAATTCCATTTTTTATCAAACTTTTAAACTCTGTTCTTAAAAAATTTTGTTCAACAAAATCACACCACAATCTGAAATTTTCTTCTTTTAGGCTCATAGTTTTCCTATTTTTTGCTATATTATCATAAAAAGCTTAAGAGTGTGAAGGATTGTATGCCTAGACTCTTACTTTGATTGTGCTGTATGGATTGTATAAAACATTTGCTCCGCTTTGTATCTTTACATTTCCTCTTTTTGTCCAATCAACCAAAAAATCACCACCAGCTTTAGATGAAAATTTTGCCACAATTGTTGCACATTTTTGTATCACATCTTGTGGTAGCTCTTTTTTTCTATTGACTACAATCAAGTGTGAAGATGGTCTATCTTTTAGATGAAACCACACATCACTGCTTTTGCTGTTTTTGAGCAAATATATATTTTCACTCTCATTTCGTCCAAGTTTTATGTCATATCCATTGTAAAAAAAGCTTTGGTATAGAGATGATTTTTTTGTTTTTGTTTGATTTTTCTCTTTTTTTGGCAAATAAAACTCAAGTTCATCTAAACTTTTGCATCTGTTTATGATAGATTGTAATCTTATGTTAAACTCCAGTTTTTTCTCTATGTTGTTTTGCTCTATATGTTGCAAGAGTGCTTTTTGTTTCATCTTTTTGCTTTTTTTGAAAAGATCGTTTGACTCTTTGAGTTGTATCGCTTTGGTATATCCTGTTTGTTTGTGGATATCTTTTATAAGTTTAGTGGCATCTTTGTTAAACTGTTCTGATTTTTCCAAAAGTTTATCTGTGTCATCTAAGCTATCTTTTATCTGTTTTAGTTTTTTTATCTGTTTTAAGATCTGATTTAGTTTATTGTTTTTACTATTTTCAAACAGTTTTGCCTGCTTTTGGTCATATATATCGTATAAAAATTTCTCCATATCTTCTATATCTTGTTCTATATATTCAAATGTTGGTTTAGGTGGATATAGAAATATATGCCCTATTTTTACGACTATATTGTTTGTATCTATTTGTCTCAATGCCTCAAGCACTTTCATATGCTTATCAAGCAATATCACATTTGTCCAGTTTGGGACAAAATTTATCAGCAGGTATATAGTCTGGCTTTTATACGATGTAGAGTTTTCAAGCTCAAATAATAGCATTTTGTCATCATTTGGCATAGAGATATCAACTATTTTTGAGTTTGAAAGTTTTTTTAGAAGCAAAATATCAAAAGGAGCAGAGAAGTTTTTTGTTTTGTGTGATATGTCTCTTTTTTTATAAACCAAACTTTGATTTTTTGTCATATCAAAAAAGTAGTTTTGATTTTGTTCAAACTCTATTTTTATCTCATTGTTTTGAACTCTTTTGATATTTTTGATAGTTTTGTATTGTTTTATATCTTTTAATAAATTTTTGATTATATATAATTTCATCACAAATTATACTCAAAAAACCTTATGGTTAAGTGGGCTTTAAGCAAATATCAATATAATAACAAAAAGGACAATATATGAACAGAAAAATTTTATATACTATATTTGGCATTTTGGTATTTTCTGGATTGTTATTTTTGATATTTCAAGATGACTTGACATCACAACCACCTACAAATCAAGAGACTATACAAGATGTCGTAGATGAGATATTTAAGGATATTAAGCAAGATTAGATTTTGTAACAATATATGAGCATCTTAAAACCTTTATTTACAGCTGGACTTTTTTCATCTTCTATATATTTTGAGTATTTTGGTATTGTAAATCTTATTTTAAATAGTTTTACTGCTATTTTGTCTATATATCTTTTACTGACTATATCCAAAAAAGAGCTTTTTTTTACTGGCTTTTTTATAGGATTGTTTTGGTTTTGGTGGATATTTTTGACATTTCAATACTACGACCTGCCAACATATGTAGCTATTGTTGCGACTGCTGGTTTTGGTCTTGGTTATGCTATTGTTTTTTATCTTTTGTCTATTTTTAACCATATTTATATAAGAGCATTTTTGTTGTTTTTGTTATATTTTTTGGTGATTCTTGGGTTTAACTGGTTTAAACCACAGCTTATATTTTTAAACACCTATTTTGATACAACTATATTTGCTTATTTTGTCATCATATTTACTATAGCTTCAGTTATAGAGCAAAAAAAGCCTATATATCTTTTGCTTTTATTGTTTGCTTTAAATTTCACTTCGCACAAAGTAGAACAACCAAACTTGAAAATATATATGCCACAATACAACATCTCACAAGATAAAAAGTGGCAACCAAAGTTTAAAGATGAGCTTATAAAAATAAATTTTCAACATATAGACTATGCTATAAAAGAGGGTTATGAATTTATAATTTTACCAGAGACTATATTTCCTATCGCACTTAACAAAAATCAAGATATCATCACGAAGCTTAAAGAAAGAAGCAAAGATATCGCTATAGTTGCTGGTGCATTGGAGTTTGACCAGAACAAATACTACAACACTTCATATTTTTTTCACAAACAAAATATGCAAATAGCAAGGAAAACTGTCCTTGTGCCATTTGGTGAGGCTGTGCCATTTCCAAAATTTATCGCCAAATGGATAAATGACAAATTTTTTGGTGGAGCTGTTGATTATGAAGTAGCCAAACATCCTACATCGTTTAGTATAGATGGTGTTAAGTTTAGAAATGCAATATGTTATGAAGCTACTACTGATAAGGTGTTTGAAAATCTTGATACAAAATATATGGTAGTCTTGACAAACAATGCTTGGTTTGTGCCATCTATTGAACCTGTGCTTCAAAATATGCTTATAAGGTATTATGCAAAAAAATATGATGTAGTAGTATATCATAGCTCAAATAGCTCACCAAACAAAATAATCAATACAAAATAGAAAATCTATCAAACTATCTGTTAGTTTAACTATCTTTTAACTTCTTTATCTTTTATGGTTAAAAAGAGTTAGCAAATCTATAAAAAAGTTCAAAAATAAAGCAGTATAATCAAACTTTAAGCTTAATGTGGTAAAATAACTGGCACTCGGTTATATAGAGTGCCAATTTAAAGGATAAAATATGAAAAATATATTAGAAAAATTAACAAACAATCTAAATGAGACTTTGTCTCAAGCAGTTTCACTATGCTTACACAACAAAACACAAGAGGTTATGCCTGTGCATATTTATTGGGCTATGATAAACACTACTAACTCTACAATCAATCAAGCTCTAAATAAGTTAAATATACAAAGTAAGCCAATAGAGCTAGAAGCAAAAAGTATGGCGGACAAACTGCCAAAAGTGTCAACTATAAACAAAGAGGATATCAAAATATCACAAAATACAGTCGCTTCACTACAATCAGCTATAGCACTTATGACCAGTATGGGTGATAGCTTTGTAGCAGTTGATACATATATATTAGCAAACATAGATAGCGACACACACAAAGAGCTATTTGGTAAATATGTAGATAGCTTGCAACTTAAAAAAACATTGGAAGCTATGAGAAACGGAGCAAAGATAGATACAGCTTCAAAAGATGAGAACTTAGAAAGTTTGGAAAAGTTTGGTATAAACCTAAACCAAAAAGCAATAGACGGCAAGCTTGACCCTGTCA
Organism: Arcobacteraceae bacterium; assembly: GCA_029935705.1. Taxonomy (GTDB): domain Bacteria; phylum Campylobacterota; class Campylobacteria; order Campylobacterales; family Arcobacteraceae; genus B24-G6. The sequence continues at coordinate 5,835 of JAOZJU010000011.1, read as the reverse complement.
TAGGTAGAGATGATGAGATAGACCGTATGATGCAAATACTTGTTAGAAAAACCAAAAACAACCCTATACTTATAGGCGAACCAGGAACTGGAAAAACAGCTATTGCTGAAGCACTTGCAAAAAAAATAGTAGACAAAGAGGTGCCTACAAGCTTATTGAACAAAAAGGTGATCACACTTGATATGAGTGCTCTTATAGCTGGAGCAAAATATAGAGGGGAGTTTGAAGATAGATTAAAATCTGTCATAGATGAAGTTAAAAAAGCAGGTGATATTATACTTTTTATAGATGAGATTCACACTATAATAGGAGCAGGTGCAAACGAAGGCAGTATGGATGCTGCTAACATACTTAAACCCAGTTTAGCAAGAGGCGAATTGCACACAATTGGAGCAACTACACTTAAAGAGTATAGAAAATATTTTGAAAAAGATACTGCTATGCAAAGGCGATTTCAACCTATAGTTGTAGATGAACCTACTGTAAATGAAGCATTGCAGATACTTCGTGGCATCAAAGATAAGTTAGAGACATTTCACAATATATCTATAAAAGATAGTGCACTTGTAAGTGCGGTCAAACTAAGCCACAGATATATCACAGATAGGTTTTTGCCAGATAAAGCTATAGATCTTATAGATGAGGCATCTGCTTTGCTAAAGATACAAATCCAATCAGAACCTACTAAACTATCTCAAACCAAACGAACCATAAGTAGCTTAAATGTTGAAAAAGAGGCTCTAAAGATGGAACCAAACGATACAAACCAAAAAAGGATAGTGGAAATTGACAAAGAGTTAAGCAACTTAAATGAACAAAAAAATCAACTCTTAGCTCAGTTTGAAAACGAAAAAAAGACATTTGAAAATATATCAAAACTAAAAAAAGAGATAGACCAGCAAAAAGAGTTAGCCACTATAGCAAAACGACAAAGTGAGTTTGAAAAAGCAGCAAAGATAGAGTATGGTGAGATACCAAAACTAAACAGCCAAATAGATCAACTCGAAAACCAGTGGCACACTATGGAGCAAAAAGGCACACTGCTTAAAAATTTTGTAGATGATGAGATGATAGCAAGTATAGTTGCAAAATGGACAAACATACCTGTAAACAAATTGTTAAGCACAGAGAGACAAAAAGTATTAAAAGTAGTAGATATACTCAAAAAAGATGTTGTAGGTCAAGATGAAGCAGTAGAAGCTATAGGCAAAGTGATCAAAAGAAACAAAGCAGGATTAAGCAGTGAAAACCGTCCAGTTGGTAGCTTTCTTTTTTTAGGACCCACAGGTGTAGGTAAAACACAACTTGCTAAAACTTTGGCGAAATTTTTGTTTGATAGTGAAAACTCACTTATACGATTTGATATGAGTGAGTATATGGAAAAACATTCAGTAAGTAGGCTAGTAGGTGCCGCTCCTGGGTATGTAGGATACGAAGAGGGAGGACAACTCACTGAGGCAATTAGGCGAAAACCATACAGTATAGTGCTGTTTGATGAGATAGAAAAAGCCCACAAAGATGTGTTTAATATCTTGTTGCAAGTGTTAGATGATGGGCGATTGACTGACAACAAAGGTGTGACAATTGATTTTAAAAATACTATTTTGATACTTACATCAAATATAGCTAGCGATAAAATCATATCTATACAGGACAAAACCCAAAGAACTAAAGCAGTAAGAGATGAACTAAAACAATACTTCAAACCAGAGTTTCTAAATAGACTTGATGATATAATAATATTCAATCAACTAAACCTAGAAGCTATCACAGCAATCGTAGATATACTTCTTGATGAGCTAAAAGGGAAACTATCGCAAAAAAATATCACTATGAATCTAAGCGAAACTATGAAAAAACATATAGCAGATGCTGGTTTTGACCCAGTATATGGAGCAAGACCACTAAAACGAGCGATATATGATATAGTTGAAGATGTTTTAAGCGACAAGATACTAAAAGATGAGCTAAAAGATGGCGATATGGTTGAGTTTGATATAATAGATGACAAAATAGATGTAATGATAAGCTAATATGGATATAATGATAAAAAAGGTAAATATATGAAAAAAACACAAAGACAGCTTCAGGCATTTAGTTTGATGGAGTTGTTGATAGTCATACTTATACTTGGGCTTCTTGCTTCACTTGTATTGCCAAACCTATTAGGCAAAGCAGAAAATGCAAAAAGAAATATAACATGCATACAGATGAATACGATATCACAAAGCTTGAAGATGTATAAGTTAGACAACGGAGTATATCCAGATACTAAAAGTGGCTTAAAATCTCTTGTGGCAGATGGGGCTTCATATTTTAGCGATGGTAAGATACCATTGGATTCTTGGAAAAATGAATTTATATATGTAAAAGATGGTGACAAATATGAGATAATCTCTTTGGGAGCTGATAAAAAAGAGGGTGGCACAGGTGAGAGTAGCGATATAAAATATTCTCAATGTTCAAAATAAAAAAGAGTTGTAAGAGTTTTACAATCGTAGAGGTATTGTTGGTGATATTTCTCATATCATTGATATATCTCTCGTTTATAAACTCTGGTTTTATCTACAATCCAAAATCAAAACTAATAACAAACGACAATATATGTTTTGAATTAAAAAAACTAATAGACAAACCCACAGATGAGATAAGACTAATAATATACGAAAACAAAGATAGAAAACTTGAACACATATTGACTAAAAATGGTAAAAGTGTAGAAAACAACAAAAGGTTTAAGATAGATTTTGAAAATATATTTGAACTTGATAGATACAACGAACTAAAAGAAAAATCATATGGAGTTTATATCAAAGAGAACATACAAAGAGATATTTTGTATGAGTTTAATATATACAAAAATAGATTTTGCAGTAAGTTTATATACAAAAAAAACGAAAAATTCTATATCCAATATCCGTTTGATAACAAACCAAAACTATTTGATATAGATAAATTATATAAAGGATAACGATGCTTAGATTTGCTCCAAGCCCTACTGGTGATATGCATATAGGCAACTTAAGGGTTGCTTTGCTTAATTTTATATTGTCCAAACAATTAAACGAGAAGTTGATAGTAAGGATAGAAGACACAGATAGCCAAAGAAATATCAAAGATAAAGAGAAAGATATATTAAATATCTTGGATCTGTTTGCAATTGATTATGTTCAAGTTTTATTCCAAAGTGACAACCTAAAGTTCCATACAAAATTGGGTTTGGATCTGTTGCTTGACAAAAAGGCATTTAACTGTTTTTGTAGTAGCGAAGCTATAGAAAAAGACAGACAAAAAGCCAAACAATCAAAAAAACCATATAGATATGGTGATTTTTGTCTAAATATAAGCGATGAAGCAAAACTTCAGTGCAATGCTCCTTTTGCAGTTCGTATAAAAAGACCACAAAAGAGTATAAAGTTCAAAGATATGATCAAAGGCGAATTTAGTTTTGAACCATTTGATGTGGATAGCTTTATAATCCTAAGAGAGGACAAAACTCCCACATACAACTTCGCTTGTGCTATAGATGATATGATAAGCGATATTAGCTATGTAATACGAGGGGAAGATCATCTTTCAAATACACCCAAACAGATACACATAAGAGATATGTTGGATTATAAAAAATCGATAAATTATATTCATCTACCTATGATACTTGATATAACCACAGGCAAAAAGATGTCAAAAAGAGATGAAACTTCATCAGTGCAAAATCTTTTAAAACTTGGCTATTTGCCTGTCTCTATCGCAAACTATTTGGTACTTTTAGGATACAATCCACCAAAAGAGATATTTACCATAGAAGAGGCTATATCGTGGTTTGATATATCAAAGATATCAAAAAGTCCAGCAAAGTTTGATATAAAAAAATTAGGCTACATAAATTCGATGCATATAAAAGATATGGACGATATGAGATTGTCAAAAATCATAGGATATGCAGATAGCGATATAGGTAAACTTGCCAAACTTTATCTTGAGGAGTGCGACACTACACAGCAGATAAAATCAAAAATAGATATGATATTTTCATCTAACAAAAAAGATGAAACATTGGGGCAAAATCTAACAATAGTTCAAAATATCATAAAAAAAGCACCCTATTTTGAAGAGTTTGAAGAGTTTAAAAAATATATTCAAAATGAGAGCAAACTTAAAGGAAAAGAGTTTTTCAAAACATTAAGATTTGTAATAACAGGAGCACACAGTGGTCCAAACTTAAGCGAAATATATCCGCTGATTAAAAAATTTATAGGAGAGATAGTATGACAAGTGCATTTATGGTAAGTATTTTTACAGTGATTTTGGGGGCAATTACCTTATATAAGTGGGTGATAATCATATCTGCTTTACTTTCATGGGTAAGACCTGATCCATTTAACCCAATAGTTCAGCTACTCGATAGACTAACAGCTCCAGCATATGCGATGGTGCGAAAAATTATACCTACCGTGTTTGGTGGTATTGACTTAGCACCTGTGATTTTGATATTTGTGTTGATATTTTTTGAGACATTTTTAAAGAGACTTTTTATTGGTTTTTAGAGATATACTTTATCTACTCCAACAAAACTCTCTTGTGTCTTAAACAATCATCATCCAACACAGGTGCCCATAAGCATATTTGGATATAATAAATAGTAATTTAAAGGAGAATAGTTTGGATAAAAATATCAAAAAAGTAGTATTAGCATATAGTGGTGGGCTTGATACATCGGTCATATTGAAGTGGCTTCAAGATGAATATGGTGCGGAGGTTATCACCTTTACTGCAGATTTAGGACAAGGCGAAGAGGTCGAACCAGCGAGGCAAAAAGCTTTAAGCTGTGGTATCAAACCTGAAAATATATTTGTGTTGGATATTCAAGAGGAGTTTGTAAAAGATTTTGTATATCCTATGTTTAGAGCAAATGCCATATACGAGGGCGAGTATCTGTTAGGCACTTCAATAGCCAGACCACTCATAGCTAAAAAACAAATAGAGATAGCCAAAAAGATGGGAGCAGATGCAGTCTCACATGGAGCTACAGGCAAAGGCAACGACCAAGTGCGATTTGAGTTGGGATATTTGGGATTAAATCCAAACATCAAAGTGATAGCTCCGTGGCGAGAGTGGGATCTAAACAGTCGTGAAAAATTGCTTGATTATGCAAAAAAACACGGCATAGAGATAGACCAAAAACACCTTGACAAGGATGGCAATCCAGCTATTAGCCCCTACTCTATGGATGCAAATTTGCTACATATATCGTATGAGGGACTTCATCTTGAAAACCCTATGAATGAACCAGAGAAAAATATGTGGCTATGGACAACTGACCCAGTAGATGCTCCAGACACTCCTGAATATATAACGATAAGCTACAAAAATGGCGACCCAGTTAAGCTAAATGGGGATGAGTTAAGTCCAGCTACCATGCTTCGAACTTTGAACAAATACGGCAACAAACACGGTATTGGAAGGATAGATATAGTAGAAAACAGATATGTAGGTATGAAGGCACGTGGGTGCTACGAGACACCAGGGGGGACTATCATGCTCAAAGCCCACAGAGCCATAGAGAGCTTGTGTCTTGATAGAGAAGAAGCACACCTAAAAGATGAACTTATGCCACGATATGCCAAGCTCATATACAACGGCTTTTGGTATTCAGCAGAGAGACAGATGCTACAAAAAGCGATAGATGAGACACAAAAGTTTGTGCAAGGCGATGTGCGACTTAAGCTTTATAAAGGCTCAGTGCAAGTTGTAGGACGACAGTCTGATATGTCACTATATAGTGAAGAACACTCTACATTTGAAGAAGATGAAGTGTATGACCAAAAAGATGCC
>JAOZJU010000032.1 GCA_029935705.1 Arcobacteraceae bacterium | reverse complement strand
ATGAAGCAAGTAAGGTTAAGGAGAGGTAAATATGATATTGAGGATGATTGTTTTTTTGCTTTTGGTTGTCGGTCTTTTAGATGCAGCGAGTTTTGATTGTAAAAAAGCAACTACAAAGATAGAAAAAGCGATATGTTTAGATGATGAACTGTCAAAGAGCGATGAAAGATTGTCTTATATATACAAAGAGGTTCTAAGAAACTCAAGAGAAAACAGATTAAGCAAACAAGATTCAAAGCAACTTCTTCGCTTTTTTACTACAAAACAAAGAGCATGGATAAGAACGAGAGACAAATATTGTAACAACTACACATCAGATGAGCTAAAAAGATGTCTAAAGCATCACTACAAATTTCAAACAGACAAGCTAAAGCCACTTATAGAGGATGGAGGATTTTTGTATAGCAATTATAAATCTATGGTTTACAAATACACTCACAAACCATATCTTGAGTTTGCATTTCGTGAGGTTTTGGGCAAAGATATCAAGAGTTTGAAAAAAGTAAAACAACAACTATCAAAATGGGAAGATGGCTATAAAGTATGCAAAGACAAATATGGATCTATGGATGAAGCTTGTATATTGAAAGTGGCTAAAAAACAAAGAGAGTATTATAACAATCTTTTGAAAAAATACAAATCCCAAAAGTGCATATTTGAAGAGGGCGAAGAGATTTATCTAGAACAAACATCAAAAAGTTTTATGACAAAATATGATGATATGTGTTGTGAATACAACTACTATACTCCAAAAATGCTCTCAAAACTCTTGCATAGCAAAAATGAGATAGAGACCAAACAAATAGAGTTTGAAGATATAGACAAAACAAAACCATGTGACAAACAAAAGGTAAGGTTTAACAGCACATTAGAACAAACCATTGTTTTTATAAATCAAAACATATTTACATTGAAAACCGAAGAGTATAGTTATACAGGTGGACTGCATGGAGATTTTGCGACATCTTATGACAATATTGATAGACATAGTGGCAAAAGAGTTTTTTGGGAAGATATATTTGCAAAAAACAAAAGACCGCTTTATAGATATATAGTAGACAATATGAAGCAGATCGTAGGTTTCGCTGAATTTATCTCTTATAGTGATGACAAACTATATGATATGGCAAAAACAGCAGGCATGGCAATAGTAGATGATGGTATCAAAATTATCTTTGGGCTTTATAGTATAAGTGGGTATGCAGATGGGGAGCCAACTTTTGTGATACCTCTTAAGATGATAAAAAAAGTAATACCAAAAGAGAAATATATATACTATTTTGACAACAAAGATATAAATATTGAAGCATGTTTTTAAGTTTGGCTTGGCACAAGAAAAGAGATACAGATAGTTTGTTGTTTGTCTTTGTTGGTTTATCAACTATCTATTTCTAACAAGCTTCTAAAGTCAATAACCCAACAGTCACATCCCCTTGCTTTGATTCATTTTTGTTATATCGTTTTTAAATAAAATCAACCAAGATACTCTTTTGTATCTATTTTTCTACCTATATTTTATATTTGTAACTGTTGTTTATCTTTTTAAAAACTGAGTTCCAACTCCATCGCTGGTAAATAGTTCAAGCAATATACTATGCTCCACTCGCCCATCTATTATGTGAGCTTTATTTACCCCGCCATATATAGCTTCTATACAGCTATCTACCTTTGGTATCATACCACCTGCTATGGTGCCATCTTTTTTATAGTTTTGGACATCTTGTTTGTCAAGTGAGTTTAGAAGTTTGCCATCTTTATCCAATACCCCTTTTGTATCGGTCAAAAATAGCACTTTGTCTGCTTTGATAGCAATAGCTATTTGTGAGGCAACTTTGTCTGCATTGATATTAAATCCAGGGTGTGATAACTCACCACTATAACCAATAGGAGCAACAACTGGAACAAAACCATCAAAAAGAAGATTGTCTATGACTTTGTTGTCTATATCGGTTATATCGCCAGTGAAACCATATACTGAGTTGTCTTTGGCAGTTGCTTTGATGAGGTTGCTGTCTTTGCCACTTATGCCGATAGCTTTTACATCGTGGTAGTTTAAAAGCGATGTAATCTCTTTGTTTACAGAGCCACTAAGAACCATCTCTACTATTTTCATACTTTGTTTGCATGTCACTCTGTGCCCATTTACAAAGCTTGATTTGATATCAAGAGCTTCTAGCATAGATGATATTTTTGCTCCACCACCGTGGACTATCACTGGTCTTATGCCCACAAGAACAAGCAAAGATATATCCAAAGCAAACTTTTGCTTGAGCTTTTCATCAGTTTGTGCCGAACCACCATATTTGATCACAATTGTTTTGCCATAAAACTGTTTTATATATGGCAAAGCATCTAAAAGTGTGCTGATTTTATTTTGTTTAATTTTCATATGATATGATAGCCAAAAATTCTTAAAAATAAAAGAGACTATCAATGACACCTTTAAAATCTGTACAATTTACTGAAGTAAAAATTTCACTTAAAAAATAAAAAAGAACAAAATTTTATTTATATATGATACAATGTCAAAAATAGAGCCAAAAAGGAGAGATGTGTTAAAAGATGGTTTTGGTAGAGTTGTTGATTATTTGCGAATATCTGTAACTCAAAGATGTAATTTTAGATGCCTATACTGTATGCCTGAAAAGCCATTTTCATGGACCCCAAAAGAAAATTTACTATCATATGAAGATATGTTCAAGTTTGTTAAAGTAGCTATAGATGAGGGTATAAACAAGATACGAATCACAGGCGGAGAACCACTTTTAAGAGTCGATTTGGATAAGTTTATCAAGATGATAAGTGATTATAAGCCAGATATTGATCTATGCCTTACTACAAATGGTTATTTGCTTAAACAAACAGCAAAACAGCTTAAAGATGCTGGTCTTCATAGGATAAATATCTCTCTTGATTCGCTTAATAAACAAACAACTCAAAAAATATCTCAAAAAGATGTTTTTGATGATGTGATGGCTGGATTACAAATAGCAAAAGAGGTAGGCTTAGGTATCAAGATAAACACAGTCCCGCTTAAAGGCATAAATGACCACGAGATACTGGATATATTGGAGTATTGTAAAAACCAAAATTTTACTGTGCGATTTATTGAGTATATGGAAAATAGTTTTGCTTCACAAGATATCAAAGGTTGTAAATCGAAAGATATATTAAAAACCATATCATCAAAATATGAGTTTGAAAAACAACCACGAAACAACACAAGCCCCGCTGTGTACTATAAGATGACAGATGGATATGAGTTTGGGATTATAGAGCCATATGAGGATGATTTTTGTGAAAGTTGCAACCGCATACGACTTACTGCTGAAGGATTTTTGATACCTTGTTTGTATTTTGAAGATGCATTGAGCATAAAAGAGGCAGTACAAAATGGTGATATGAAAGAAGCATGTGATGTTTTGAAAAAGGTGCTTTTAAACAAACCAGAGAAAAACAAATGGTCAAAGAAAACAGATGAAAACGAAACATCATCAAGAGCCTTTTATGAGACAGGTGGATAAACAAAATTCTCTAAGAGAATCCTTGCACTCGTCGTGGCTTATTATCAAACTTGTAGTACCCATATATATCATATCTGATATTTTGTATTATTACAATACATTATCATATATAGCACCTATCTTTGAACCTGTCACCTCTTTACTGGGGTTGCCAGTGGAAGCATCTTTGTCTCTTATTAGTGGGGTATTTTTGAATCTTTATGCGGCTGTAGCTTTTGCTGCACCACTTGATATGAGTATCCAACAGTGGACAGTTTTGGCAATATTTTTAGGGGTTTGTCATTCGCTTGTAGTAGAGGGTGCTATCATAAAAAAGTTAGGTTTTCCAAATATCTACTCATATAGTTTAAGATTGACCACTGGGTTGTTTATAGCTTTTGTAGCGACTATGATACCAGAACGATTTTTTACACAAACAATACCAATACAAAATTTTTCTCAAAAAAACTACAACACCATAACAGAGCTTTTGTATAACTCATCTGTTGATGCTATTTTATTGTCTATAAAAATTGCAATACTAATTACGATGCTTATATTTTTGATGAACTTTATAAAAAATATAAATTTTATCAAAAAGAGCAAACAAAATATAAACAAAAGTTTCTCTATCTTGGTTGGGTTGATTTTGGGTATAACTTTTGGTGCTGGTGTGCTTATAAGCCATGCAAAACATATAGACAAAAATGATATGTTTTTTATAGTAACTTTTCTTATGATTTGTCATGCTATTTTAGAAGACAGTTTGCTTTTTTTGATATTTGGAGCAGATGGTTTTATCATAATCATCTTTAGAACCATTGGTGCTATATTGTTTGCTTTTTCTCTTACATACATATATAAAAGAACAAGAGACAAACAGTTGTTATGAAAAAGTTTATTTAAAATGTGGCTGTGGTGTTTTATACAAGCTTAAAAAGTTTCAGCAAAACTCTCTATCTATAGGCTATAGAGGTTTTAGAGGTGCCATTAAGTTTAATTTGATATAATATATAAAAGGGACAAAATTATGAAAGTATTACTAACAACAGATGTCAAAGGATTGGGATTAGCAGGTGAGGTCAAAGATGTCAAGCCAGGTTATGGTCAAAATTTTCTTATCAAAAAAAATATGGCAAAAAATGCAACACCAGAAGTGTTGGAAAACTACCAAAACGAACTAAAACTCAAAAATGAAAAACACTCAAAAGATATAGATGAAGCAAATAAACTAAAAGAGATGATAGAAGCAGGCAAATGGACTATCAAACACAAAGTTGGAGCAAATGGACACCTAATAGGCACGATTACAAACAAAGAGATAGCCGCCGTGATGCAAGCTCAAGGCATACAATTGGACAAAAAACAGATACATATAGACCAAAAGATAAAAACTGTAGGGATATTTGAAGCTGATTGCAAACTTGGATTTGGTGTTCATGCTACAATTAGTTTGGATATCATAGAAGAGATCAAATAATGTTTAAAGCGACAACCATACTTGCTTATAAAACAGAGAAGTTAGCAGTGATAGGTGGAGATGGTCAAGTGACATTTGGCAACTCGGTGTTGAAAAACAATGCTACAAAGATACGAACAGTTGGCGATGGTAAAGTTCTCGCTGGTTTTGCAGGAAGTACAGCTGATGCTTTCAATCTTTTTGATATGTTTGAAAACCATCTAAGCTCCACTAAAGGGGACTTGCTAAAAGCAGTGATAAAATTCTCAAAAGCATGGAGAAAAGACAAATACTTAAGACAACTTGAAGCTATGATGATAGTGCTTAACAAAAAACATATATTTATCTTAAGTGGCACAGGTGATGTTGTAGAGCCAGAGGATGGAGCACTAGCATCGATAGGCAGTGGTGGCAACTATGCTTTAAGTGCGGCTAAAGCACTCAAAAGTCACTCAAACCTAAAACCAGAAAATGTGGTCAAAGAGTCGTTAAAAATTGCAGGTGAATTGTGTATATATACAAATCAAAATATCAAAACTATCTGTTTGTAGGAGAAAGTTATGCATCATGATTTATGGTTATACTCAACAATTGTTATATCGCTAATAGTAGCAGCAAAGATATTGTCAGCAAAGACAAGGACAGTCGATGTTCTGTGGCTTATTTTATTTGGAAGCATAGCAGTAAATATAGGAATCTTACCAAAAGAGCATCAAGTTATAGAATCTATAGGTGAGTGGGGAATTGTATTTGTGATGTTTGCATTAGGTTTTGATGAAAACTTGTCTCACTTTATGCGAGGACTTAAAAAAAGTATGGGCATAGCAATCATCGGTGCATTTTTTCCATTTTTAGCTGGATATTATACTGCTGGAGTTTTTGGGTTTGATTTTTATAGTCAAATGATATGGGGACTTACCATGACAGCGACTGCTGTCTCTCTTACTATGGTTAGTTTAAAAGATGAAAAACTGCACAAATCAACCGCTTCGACTGCTATTATGACAGCGGCAGTTGTAGATGATGTGCTTTCTCTTATAGGATTGTCTATACTTATACCGATTATATTAAGTGCTAGCGATGGTGTGAATGCTGGTTTTAATATGGGCAGTTTTGGTGTTATTATCATAAAAGTTATCTCGTTTTTTGCTATTATGGCTTTTATAGGACTTATACTTTTTCCAGATTCTTTATCTGCTGAAAAAAACAAAAAACATGGAGTCATATTTAATATAGCTATAAAAATACGACACGGACTTGGTATTAGAAAACTGTTGGTTACTCAAAATGGCAAATTTACTCCAGTGATTATGATACTTATTGCATTTGTATTTGGCTTTTTGGCAGAAATATTTGGCTTTCATCCTGCTATTGGAGCATATTTTGGTGGATTGTTTTTAAAAGGTGAGTATTTTAACTTTACTATAGAAGAAGAGATAAGGTCTCACCAAGAAGATGCAAGATTTATCATGGATCATCTGGCATTTACTATCTTTGGTCCTATATTTTTCCTTATGTTAGGTACTAAACTTTTATTTGATATAGAGATACTCTCAACAGTGCTTGTGCCTATATTTGTCCTGTTTGTTTCTGTGCTTGTTTTGCAAGTAGTTTCGGCAAGTATGGCAGCAAGATGGACAGGTAAGTATGAGTGGCATGAAAGTTTGATGATAGGTTTTGGTATGTTAGGGCGAGCGGAGTTGGCATTTATAGTTATAAATATCGCATATGCTCAAAATCATATCATAACTTTGGAGCAGTTTTATATCCTAATAGGTGTTGTATTTTTACTAAACATCACAGTGCCAACAGCAATAAAATGGTGGAAACCATATTATCTAGGCAAAAAAGAGTTTAAGCTTTTTGGTGTATTGTTGTCAAGAGAAAAAAATATCTGGAGAGATGATATATGAATTGGCAAAAAGTTGAAGATAGTTTAATATCTTTTATACAAAACGAACATAAAAAAACCAACACAAAAAATTTGGTAGTAGGTCTAAGTGGTGGGCTTGATTCTGCTATTGTAGCAGTGTTGGCTTTAAAAGCAGTAGGTAAAAAAAACTTAAACACTGTTTTTATGCCTACAAATAGCTCAAGTCAAAGTAGCATAAACGATGCCAAAGAGTTGTGTGAAAAGTTTGATATAAACTATGAGATAGTGCCTATAAGCGATATAGTAGATAGCTATTTTATCGATAAAAAAGCTACAAACTTACGAATAGGCAACTTCACAGCAAGAGTGAGAATGGCAGTTTTGTATGATATTTGCAACAAGATAGATGCAGTAGTTGTAGGAACCTCAAATCGCTCTGAGATTTTATTGGGTTATGGTACGATATATGGCGATACCGCATGTGCTTTTAATCCTATAGGCAACATATATAAAAGCGATGAGTATGAGTTTGCTTCCTATTTGGGTATTACAAAAAATATCATAAACAAAAAACCATCAGCAGATTTGTGGCAAGGACAAACCGACGAAGAAGAGCTTGGGTTTAGCTATCTTAAGATAGATGAAGTTTTAAAAAAAGTTGTAGATGAAAAACAAACCAAAGATAACTTGATAAAAGATGGTTATAGTAAAGAGATAGTTGATATGGTTCAAGATCGTATAGTAAAAAATAGTTTTAAATCAAAACTTCCAAACATAGCAAGGATATAAAATGACAAAAGAAAATATCAGCTTTTATACTCCATTTGTAGATGAAAATGAGATAGATGCCATAACCAAAGCACTAAAATCTCCGCAAAAATGGTCTTCATCTATGCTTGAAGATGAGTTAAGCAACTATCTTGAGGGTTTAAAATGTGTGACAGTATTAAATGAGAGTTTGGCTATTACTCTAACTTTAAAAGCATACGACATAAAAAGAGGGGACAAAGTGCTTATAAGTGTAAACTCCTCTCAAGCTATACCTCAAGCTATTCGGCATTTTGATTGTGAGCCTGTATTTGTGGATACCATGAAAGATAGTTACAATATAGATTTAGATAGTTTTGAAAACTATTTGCAAAAACATAGTCAAAAAAAGCTAAGATTGGCTATCATAAATTTTGCTATCGATAGTTTTTTTGATCTTGATAGACTATACGATATATGTGAATATTATAATATAGTTTTAATAGAGGTTGTCAACAATGGTTTAGGTATGAGATACAAAGATAAACTAATAGGACAACAAAGAGCAAATGCAACGATATTTTCTATAAACAAAACAGACAACCATAGACATCTAAGCAGTTGTGGAGTTATAACTACAAACAATCAACAGATACAAGATAGACTAAAACTATTAAGAACTGATGGTATTCCACCTATATACCAACAAGGCGACAGTCTTGAGTATCTATACGATGTAGTTGATATTGGTTATAAGTTTGATATGGATATCTTAAATATTGTATTTAGTTATCACCAGCTTGAAAAGGTAGATATAGCTATAAACAAACGAATAGAGATAGCAAAAATATATTGTGATAAACTTTCAAACCTTAAACATATCAAAGTCAAAGATTTTGATACAAACTCTATATATACTGAGTTTATTATAGAAGTAGATAAAAACAGAGATGCTTTTGCAAAAGAGTTAAAACTACTTGGTATATCTACAGGACTTCACTATATACCGCTTCATCTGCTTAGTTATTATAAAAGCAAATACAACTACAAAATCGTTGATTTTCCAAATGTCTTGAACAGCTTTAGCAAAATTTTAAGTTTGCCTATATATGCAAATTTGAGTTATAGCAAGGTTGATTATGTATGTGAAAAAATTATAGAACTTGATCAAAAGTGGCGATAACTGCATGAAAAATAGTTTGCATATCCATATAGAGAGATATCTATTTTTTCCAAACCTATTTCATAGGATAATCTCTATTGTTGTTTTTCCTTTGACTCTTGTATATTGTTTTGTGGTATTATACAAAAGAGTTAAAGCAAACACAAAATATAACTTCTCTTTGCCTGTCATAAGTGTAGGCAATCTAACTATAGGCGGTAGCGGAAAAACTCCACTTATAGAAGCAATAGCAAAAAGATATGACAATATAGCAGTGGTATTAAGAGGTTACAAAAGAGAATCAAAAGGTCTTTTAGTAGTATCAAAGTTTGGTAAAATAGAAACAACTGTAGAAAATAGTGGCGATGAGGCAATGTTGTTGTCACATAGTTTAAACAAAAGCACGATAATAGTAAGTGAAGATAGAAAAAAAGGGATAATAAAAGCAAAAGAGTTAGGCTGTAAGGTTGTGTTGCTTGATGATGCTTTTGCGAAGTTTGATATAGAAAAGTTTGATATACTTATACGACCAAAAACAGAACCTACAAACCTATTTTGCTTGCCAAGTGGTGGATATAAAGAGCCAAAATCACACTATAGTTTGTCTAATATGGTGCTACAAGATGGTGTAGATTTTCATCGTTTGGTTTCATTCGAACAAGATGGCAAAACTATAGATAGTTTGCCATCAAATATTATATGCCTAACTGCCATATCTTCATCCCATAGACTAAAAGAGTTTTTACCAACAAGATGCAAAATAGTTTCATATATAGACCACTATAGCTGGAGTCAAGATGATATAGATGATATCTTAAAAAGATATCCAAAATTTTACATCATCACTACTACAAAAGATATCGTAAAGCTTAAAAAGTTTGATTTGTCAAATTTAATTTTGATGAGATTAGATATACAGATCAAACAAAAACATATGGATAAAATTGACAAATATATCAAGGATAATATATGAACATATCGCAACAGTTTGCTCCGCCATTTAAACTTATCGCACCATTTTTTATCATAGGGCTTGTAGGACTCTTGACAAGTTGTTTGATGCTTTTTGCTATCGATATATCCCAATTGCACTATCAAGATGCTTATATATTGTCTGTAGTTCATACCTTTTTTCTGACATTTGTGATGATGATAATATTTGGAGCTATGGCACAGCTAATCCCTGTGGTGCTTGAAGTGGAGCATTTTGCTGTTGAGTTGTATTATGCGATATATCCTTTGCTTTTTATAGGTTCTGTGCTTATGATCGCTGGGTTTTTGTATATACCGACTATTTTGCCTTTTGGGGGTTTGATAGTTTGTGTGGGGTTTTTGATATTTTTTGGTGAGACAACTTTAACAATACTTAAAGTAACCAAACTAAACTTTGCTATAGTATCGGTAATCATCGCAAATATATTTTTAATCATAGGTTTAACTTATGGCATCATCATGGCGATAGGTTATGCTGGTATCTTAAATATAGAGATACTTAAGTTGCTCTCGTCGCATATATTTTCACTGGTGTTTGGCTATGTGTTTATAACTATCATAGGACTAAGTATGACACTTTTGCCTATGTTTTGGTTGAGCCATAGTTTTAGCTGGAGAAGTGTCAAGATAGCTTTGGGGCTTTTAAGTTTAGCTATAGTTTTTATCTTGTTTGATACAAGTTTATTGACAGATATAGCATATGTGTTGCTATTTTTGGGTTTTGGGTTTTATATATACGAGATATATATTATCTATCATACTAGAGTTAGATTGGAAAAAGATATATATTATCTAAGTATGGTATTTAGTTTTGTCTCATTTGTCACAACTGTCGGACTTTTTATATGGTATATGATATCACAAAACGAACAGATGCTATATGGTGCTTTTTGGTTTGGTAGTTTTGGATTTGTGGCATTTATCATATCGGGACATCTATACAAGATAGTGCCATTTTTGATATGGTATGAGAGGTTTGCTCCACTTGTAGGCAAACAGAAGGTTCCTATGTTGCACGATATGATAGATGATAGATCAGCAAATATAGGTTTTGTGTTTAATAGCTTAGGTGTTGTTGTATCTGGGGTTAGTATCATCCTCAAGCTTGATACAGTTTTTACAATAGGAGTTTTGCTTTTGAGCATTGGTTCTGTTATATTGATAAAAGATATCATATATATCATAAAATTTAAGGAGAATAAAATATGAGTTATACAAAAGAGGAGATTTTCAAAGCAGTCTCAACAGTAAATGACCCTGAAGTTGGGTTTAATCTTGTGGAGATGGGTTTAATATACGATGCCGTTTGTAGCAAGAGTATGGAGGTGAAAGTTACTATGACTTTAAGCACCAAAGCATGCCCGCTTCATCAGATGATAGTGCAGTGGGTTGAAGAAGCAGTATTAAGAGAGTTGCCAAAAGTAAAATTAGCATCAGTAGAGGTAGTATGGGAACCAGTATGGAATATATCTATGGCTACACAAGAGGTCAAAGATAAACTTGGTGGCTCTATCTAAGAGGGTTAGTTCAAGTATGAAAAGGGCGATATTTTTAGATAGAGATGGAGTGATAAATATAGACAAAAAATATCTTTTCAAGATAGAGGATTTTGAGTTTGTAGATGGGATATTTGATATGTGTAGGTATTTTATATCTCAAGGTTATATTATCATAGTCATCACAAATCAATCAGGCATAAATAGAGGCTTTTACACTACAAACGAGTTCAAAACTCTAAACAGATGGATGATAGACTACTTTAAAAAAGAGCATATAACTATCAGCGATACATATTTTTGTCCACATAGACCAGATGAGCTATGCGAATGCAGAAAACCAAAACCAACCATGATAAATAAAGCATCAAAAAAGTTTGATATAGATAAAAAAAACTCTATAATGATAGGCGACAAGATGACAGATATACAAAGTGCCATCGATGCAAACATAGGCACTACAGTATTGTTTGATGAGACAAATCAACACAAAAAGAGTAAAGCTACTTTTCATATAAACAATTTAAGAGAACTTATACAGAAGATAAGCTTGCAGTAAGTTATCTATTTTGACGATATTTAAACTAGCGAGTATGGGATTTTTTTGTAAAGCTATTGACTAATTAGATGGTTCTATTAAAATTGTTTCATTTGAAGTTTGACTATCTTTGATAATCTCAAAATAGTTTTGTGTCAAATAAAGTATATAAAATACAGGTATGATAAGCATCACAAAAGGTATCATAGACAATATATATAAAAATAGCGAATAGACTCTAAACTTAGTGCCGTGTCTGTATCTTAACACCAGTGCTTTCTCTTTTTGAACCATATTTGACATAACATCAAAATGCAGTATCTTGTGAAAAAAATAAAAAAGTGGCAAATTTATAGCTAAAATATTTATAACAGGTATAAAATAAAATGGCAACAAAACCAAAAACAAAATCAACATAATAAACAGAGTTTTAAGAGTAAATGTGATAGAGTTTAGCACTGTATTGTATCCATCTATTTGGATATTTGGATAATAGTTATTTTGAATATGTTTTATGATATAAGGAGTGAAAAGCCCCACGATGAGCACAGCAATTATAAGGCCAGCCCAAAAAATAACAAATATGCCAAATATGTAGCCCAAAATCGTCACAATCCAAACAACAGCAGAGATCTCAAGCCAATAATCCAATGAAGCAAAACCAGAGTGTGTAAAATCCCCACTACTCATAAGATAAAAAAATGCCACATAAAATAAAATTGTAGTCAAAACAAATGGCAAAATCGCCACTTTTAACATCTTGAAACTAAAAAGTTCTTTGATAGATAATAATATTATCTCACCTTGTGTTTTGATCAATTTAACATCTCGCATATCTCTTTTGCATGATAAGTTATGATGATACTAGCTCCTGCTCTTTTCATAGATAGCAACTTTTCATACATCACCTTATCATAGTCTATCAAACCGTGTTTTCCTGCTAATTTCAACATAGCATACTCTCCGCTTACATTGTATGCTGCTATTGGTAGATTTGTGTTGTTTTTTATATCTCTTATGATATCAAGAAAACTAAGTGCTGGCTTGACCATAAGTATATCTGCTCCTTGTGCTTCATCTTCGAGTGATTCTTCTAAAGCTTCTGCTCTGTTTGCTACATCCATTTGATAAGTTTTTCTATCGCCTTTGTCTGGTGCACTTTGGGCTACATCTCTAAAAGGACCATAAAATGCACTTGCAAACTTGGTGCTATAACTCATGATAGGTATATGACTGTAACCGTGTTTGTCCATACCGTTTCGTAAAGTAGCGATGATACCATCCATCATACCGCTTGGTGCTATCATATTAGCTCCTGCTTTAAGATGCACTAAAGCTTGAGTGAGTGAGTTTTCTAGTGTTTTGTCGTTGTTTACTTGACCTGTTTTGTCATCTAATACACCACAATGCCCATGTGAAGTATATTCACAAAAACACAAATCAGTTATGATATAAAATTCTGGGTATTTTTGTTTTATGGCTCTTATTGTTCTTGATATCAAAGAGTATTCGCCCATACATTCACTACCTATATTGTCCTTTTTTTCAGGTATGCCAAACAACAAAATAGCTTTTATGCCTATAGCTATAAGTTCGCCACACTCTTTAACGATAGTCTCTATATCCATTTGATAGACACCGGGCATAGATGCTACTTCTATTTTGTCAAATCTACCCTCTTTTACAAAAAGTGGGTATACAAAATCATCTTTTGAGAGTTTGGTTTCGCAGACCAAATCTCGGATAGTTTTGTTGGTTCTTAATCTTCTAAATCTTTTATACATATTTGTCCTTTAGTTGTATGGCTAACTTCTATTTTACCAAAATTTTATTAAACAACAAATTTTATCGCTCGTGACTTTTTAAAGTACATATATTTATTTTACATCCCTTGCTGCTTTTTTAGAAAAACCAGCACAAAAAT